>JBOGIW010000116.1:0-14706 GCA_050748045.1 Vicinamibacterales bacterium
GGGGAGATCGACTACACCTATGACAACCAGCCGTACGAGGGCCCGGATCCGGGCAGCCAGTACTTCACGAAAGTCGTCCGAAGCCGCGCCACCGGCGGCCGCCTCCCGCCCGGCACCTGGACCTACGCGTACGCAATCGCGCCGAACGGCCTGAGCGGGCAGACGACGGTCACTTCGCCGCTCGGGCATCGAACGATCCACACGCATGGCTCGGTCACCTCGACGGAGGACACGTTGGACGGGGCCGCCGGCACGATCGCGCTCGTCGAGCGGCGGGTGCAGCGCTCGGACGGTCAGGGCTGGGTCGATCTGGAGGTGGAGGCGCGCCACTACATTGGGGTCCCGGTGCTCGGTTGGTTTCCGTTCGTCACGCCCGAGCTCCAGACGCGCACGCTCACGCGGTACGCCGGCGGCGCCTCGCGGCCGTACACCACGGCCTACACCTACCGAAGCACCGATTTCGGCGACTACCATCGCCCGTGGCGGGTCACCGAGACCGGTGACGAGGGGCACGTCCGCACGACCACCCGCACCTATGCCCACCTCCCGGACCCGTTCATCGTCGGGCTGATGACGGAGGAAGTCGTCGAGGCGCGGACCGGCACGTTTCGCAAGGCGTGGAGTTACGACGGCGAGACGGGCTTCCTGAGGCGCGGGACGGCCTACGGCCTCGAGACGACGTACGAGGCGGACGTGCACGGCAACGTGCACGCCGTCACGAACGGCAACGGGCACACGACGTTTGTCACGTATCAGTACGGGCTGGCCAGCGAAATCCGCACGCCACATCACACGACGCGGCGCGTCATCCACGAGGACGGCACGGTCCGTTCCGAGACGCAGGCCGGCCGGACGACGACCTTCGAGTACGACCCCCTGGGCCGCCTGACGCGCACGCAGCCGCCCGGCGGCGCGCACCCGATCCTCGTCGACTACGACAACGTCTCCGGCGCGACCGTCACCACGCGCCGCGGCGCGTCCGAGCTCGTCACGACCGTTGACGGCTTCGGACGGACGATCGCCACGCGCACCAGCGTGCACGTGCGGACGACCACGCGGTACGACGCGGAGGGGCGGACGACGTACGAAGGCTATCCGTTCCTGGACGGCGGGAACGATATCGGCGTCGCGATCGCCTACGACGCGCTGGGGCGCGTGACGCGCCGCGACAACCCGGGTCCGACGTTCAGCACCTCGGTGTACGGCCTCGGGAGCCTCACGATCACCGACGAAAACGGCCGGCCCACGGTGCATACCCGCGAGGCGTATGGCGATCCGGACGACGCCTGGCTGACCCAGCTCACGGATGCCGCCGGCAAGCGCTGGACCTCCAGTTACAACGGCCTCGGCCAGCTCACGCGCGTGACCGCGCCCGACGGGATCCAGCGAAACTGGATCTACCAGCCCGGCTCGAATCGCCTCGCGTCGGAGTCGCACCCGGAGTCGGGCCTGACGCGGTATCGCCAGTACGACGGCGCCGGCAACCTCGTGTGGAAGACCGACGCCAACGGCACCGACATCGTCTACGCCTACGACGGCAACGAGCGCCTGACCACGCTCACGGCCGGCGGGGAGATCACGACGCTGACGTACGAACGAGACTCCGACCAGCGTCAGACGATGACGGGGGCGGGCGCGACGACGACGTTCAGCTACGACCCGCTGACGGGCCACCTGCGAAGCCGGATCGATGTCGTCGGCGGCCTGTCGCTCCCGACCTTCTACCGGTACGATGGGCACGACCGCGTGGACCGGATCAGCTATTCCTCGGGCCGGGAGGTGGGCTACGAGTACGACACCGAAGGCCGCATCCTGCGGGTCTTCGACGCGACGGCACCGAGCCGCACCTACGCGTCCGACCTCACCTATCACCCATCGGGCGCCGTCACCCAATACCGGATGGGGGACGGGACGCTGCATGCGCTCACGTACGATCCCGACCGGTATTGGCCGCTAACGATCCGGTCCGGCGCGCTCGACCTGTCGTACGAGGACTACGACGGCGTGGGCAATGTTCGCCGGATTCGGGACGGCCGGGACCCGGACCATCCGCAGACGTTCACCTACGATGCGCTCGACCGGCTGCACCTGGCCACCGGGCCGCAGTGGGCGCTCCGGTACGAGTACGACGACCACGGGAACCGCGTCAGCATCCCGAACGGCACCACCTACACCTACGATCCGCAGACGCGTCGGCTCGCCACGCAGGACCAGGTGACGTTCCAGTACGACGCGAACGGGAATGTCACGAGCATCAGCGGCCAGCAGTTCACCTACACGCCGCACAACATGCTGAGGACGGTCGATGGTCCCGTCACCAGCTTCGCGTACGACGCCGACGACTGGCGCGTCTCGAAGACGAGCGGCGGCGTGACGACGGTCTACGTCCGCGGCCCGGGCAACGCGCTCCTCACGGAGTGGCAAAATCCCGGTCAGCCGGCGGAGACGATCCGCGACTACATCTACGCCGGCACGCGCCTCGTCGCCGTCGTACGGCGGTGAGGCCCGCCGTCACGGGCGTTGCCGCGCCGTATCGCCATCGGCGTCAGAATCATTCGCGCTAATATGGTTCCGCGCGGTGCGAGACGGAACCTCTCAGCCCTGGTGGAAGGCGGCAACGGTCGCGGCCGCCGCCATCGTCTTCGCCTTTTCCTGGCTCTACCGCTTCAACGATCCCGGCGGCTCCTTCGCCGGGCTGACCGACGATCATTTCTTCTACCTGGTGCGGGGCTGGCAGATCCTCTTCGGCGATCTGCCGGTGCGCGACTTCGTCGATCACGGCGCGCCGCTCTTCTACTACGTGGGCGCCGCGGTGCAGTGGTTCGGCCGCGGCACGCTGTCGGAGGTGGTGTTCTCGGTCACCGTTCTCTCGGCGGCGACGGCGCTCACGTTCTGGCTCGCCGCGCGCGCCTCGGGCTCGATCCTCGCCGGTCTCGTCGCGACGTTCGTGCTTATCCTCCTCGAGCCGCGCTTCTACAACTATCCGAAGATTCTCGTCTACGCGCTCGCGATCCCGGCGCTGTGGCGGTTCGCCGATCGGCCATCACACGGGCCGCCGTTCTGGCTGGCGGTCGTCACGGCCGTCGGATTCCTGCTGCGCCACGATCACGGCGTGTTCGTCGCCATCGCTTTTGCGGCGCTGCTGGCCCTGCTTCGCGACCTGTCGTGGCGCGAGCGGGCTCGTCACGCAGTCGTCTATGGGGGGCTCGTGCTGGCCCTTCTCGCACCGTACCTCCTGTTCATCCAGTTCAACGGGGGGCTGCCGCAGTATTTCCGCGATGCCTCCGCGTGGGCCGCACGGGATCGTGTGCGCGCTCCCGTGGTGTGGCCGGGGCTCTTCGAGGAAACCGGCGAGGCGATGGAGGGGGCGCGTGCCGGCACGGCGCCGGAACGGGCCGTGGCCGTCGTCCGCGACAACTTCGTGGCGTGGATGTTCTATGTCGAGCTGGCGCTGCCGGTCCTCGCCCTGCTGGTCCTGGCCGTGTCGCGCGACGGGTTTCGTCCCGGCTGGCCGCGCGCGGCGCCCAAGATCGCCACGGTCGCCGTGCTCGCCGGCGTCCTGAACGCAGGCTTCCTGCGGAGCCCGCTTGGCGCGAGGCTGGCGGATCCGTTCGTCCCTCACACCATTCTCATCGCGTGGCTGATGGCGGCGCTTGTCCGGCTCATGGCGAGTCGTCGCTCGCTGCGTGAACCGCTCCAGCCGTGGGCTGTCCCGCTGCGCGCCGGACTCGTGCTCGCGGCCCTGCCGTTCGCCTTCGTGCTGGTGGCGGGGATGAGCCACAATTTCTACGATCGCCTGGACAAGGCGGCGCTGGTGGAGCGGCCGGGGAAGCCCTTCGAGCGCGCGGGACTCGTCGCGCGGCAGCTCCGGGAGGACTGGCGGCTGGCGTCATGGGTGCACCGCGAATATCGTCCGGAGCTGACGACGCTGGCGATGTATCTCAACACGTGCACGCGGCCGACCGATCGCGTGTTCGTCCAGCCCTACATTCCGCAGGTGCTGGCCCTGTCGCGTCGCGCCTTTGCGGGAGGGCACGCCGATCTGCGCCCCGGCTTCTTCAACAGTCCCGAGGCCCAACGGCTGACGCTGCAGCGTCTCCAGCGCCAGTCGGTTCCCGTCGTGCTGCTCGAGACGGGCGACTCGTACCGGAACTTCCGGCGATCGTTCCCGTTGATCACACCCTACCTCGATGAGCACTACACGCTCGCCGCGACGCGCGTCTTCGACGGGCGCTTCGGGATCCAGTTCTTCGTCAGGAAGGATCGGGCGCAGGCCGGGCGGTTCGAGCTGCTCGACTGGCCGTGTTTTCAATGATCCGCGATCCGCGATCCGCCATCCGCTGTCCGCAATCCGCAATCCGCGGTCCGCTCTTCTGGTCTCTGGTCGCCGGCGCGGATAGCGGATCGCGGAGAGCGGACCGCGGAGAGGCGAAGTGGTACGATGCATCGGGTCATGAGCGCCGAGAAGACGGATCGTGACAAGGCGCAGCGGGTCATCGCCGACAACCGCAAAGCGTTGCACGACTACCATGTGCTGGACACCTGGGAGGCGGGCGTGGCGCTCCTCGGGACCGAGGTGAAGGCGATTCGCGAGGGGCGCGTCAACCTCCGCGACAGCTTCGCGCGGCCCGAGCGGGGCGAGATCTGGCTGCTGAACGTGCACATCAGCCCGTACAGCCACACCGGCTACGCCCATCACGACGAGCGGCGGCAGCGAAAGCTGCTGCTGCACCGGCACGAGATCCAGAAGCTGACGGGGAAAGTGACCGAGAAGGGGCTGACGCTCGTGCCGCTCCAGATGTATTTCAAGAACGGGCGGGTCAAGGTGGCGCTCGCGCTCGTGAAGGGCAAGCAGGCGCACGACAAGCGTGAAACCATCCGCCGCCGCGAGGTCGAGCGGGAAACGCGGGCGGCCATCAAGGCGCGAGGCCGTTGACCGTGAACGCCAAATCTCTTACCATCTATCACTTACACCGCATCCAGCCCGTCGCGCCCTGAGCGCCAGGTGGCGCCCGGGTGTTGGTTTGTACTGTAGGTGAGAGAGCGGGAGCTTGCCCGCCCGCGCCAGGCAGGAGGTTCGGGTCGCACCGTGACGCACGCGCAGCGGTATCTCGAGCAGGCGGCTCGCGTGGCCGCCGCCATCGACCACGACGGCGTCGAGCGGCTGGCCCACGCGCTGGCCGACCTGCGCGCGCGCCGGGGCCGCCTCTTCCTCATCGGCGTCGGCGGCAGCGCGGCCAACTGCAGCCACGCGGTGAATGACTTCCGCACGCTCGCCGGCATCGACGCCTCCACGCCGTGCGACAACGTGGCCGAGCTCACGGCGCGCACCAACGACGAGGGGTGGGACACGGTGTTCGCGTCGTGGCTTCGCACGAGCCGCGCCGGTGAGCACGACGCGGTGCTCGTGCTCTCGGTCGGCGGCGGCGACGCGGCGCGCAACGTCAGCCCGAACATCGTGCGCGCCCTCGACGACGCCCGCGCCCGGCGCCTCCGCATCTTCGGCATCGTCGGACGCGACGGCGGCTATACCGCGAAGGTCGCCGACCTCGTCATCCTCGTGCCCGTCGTCGATCCCGCGCTCGTAACGCCGCACACGGAATCGTTTCAGGCCGTCGTGTGGCACTGTCTCGTCTCGCACCCGGTGCTGGCCACGCACGCCGCGCGCTGGGAGTCGCTCGATTCAGCGCCCCGGTGAGCGTGACGACCGCATCCGACCTCGCCTCGCTGCGCGTGAAGGTCTTCGCCGACGGCGCCGACCTCGACGAGATCGCGCGCCTGGCCGCGAACCCGCTCATCCGCGGCTTCACGACGAACCCGACGCTCATGCGGAAGGCCGGGGTGCCCGACTATCGCGCCTTTGCATCGGAGGCGTTACCGCTCGTCACCGGCCGGCCGATCTCTTTCGAGGTGTTCTCCGACGAGCTCGACGAGATGGAGCGCCAGGCGCACGAGATCGCCTCGTGGGGCGCGAACGTCTTCGTGAAGATCCCCGTGACCAACACGGAGGGCGTCTTCTCCGGTCCGCTGGTGAAGCGGCTCGTCGACGCGGGCGTGCGCGTGAACGTCACGGCGGTGTTGACGGCCGAGCAGGTGGGACGCGTGGCGGAATGCCTGTCGGCCGGCGTGCCGAGCTTCGTTTCGATCTTCGCCGGACGGATCGCCGATACGGGCCGCGATCCCATGCCGGTCATCGCCGAGGCGTTGGGGTTGCTCCGCGACAACAGGACGGCCGAGCTCATCTGGGCCAGTCCCCGCGAGCTGCTGAACCTGTTCCAGGCGTCCGAGGTCGGGTGCCACGTGATCACCGCCACCGCCGACATCCTCGGAAAGCTCCCGCTCGTCGGCAAGAGCCTCGAGACGGTCTCGCTCGAGACCGTCAGGATGTTCCGGCGCGACGCCGTCGAAGCCGGCTACACGATTGACGTGTTGAGGAGGACGGTCTGAAGGAGAAGGTGTTCGTCACCGGCGGTGCCGGGTACGTGGGGTGCGTGCTGGTGCCGAAGCTTCTCGATGCCGGCTACGGCGTCACTGTGTTCGACCTGATGCTCTTCGGCGATGGCGGCCTGCCGTCGCATCCCGATTTAGAGGTCGTGCGGGGCGACATTCGCGATACCGCGCACGTGGCCTCCGCCGTGCGAGGCGCCTTCGGCGTCATCCACCTTGCCGCGATCTCCAACGACCCGAGCTTCGAGCTCGATCGGGATCTCAGCCGATCGATCAACTTCGACAGCTTCGAGCCGATGGTCGTCGCGTGCAAGGCCGCCGGCGTGCGCCGCTTCATCTACGCCTCGACGAGCTCGGTGTACGGCGTGAGCGACGCCCCCGAGGTCACCGAGGAGCATCCGCTCGTGCCGCTGACCGACTACAACAAGTACAAGGGCCTGTCGGAACCGCACCTGTTGCAGCACCAGTCGCCCGGGTTCACGACCGTGGTCGTCCGGCCGGCGACGGTCTTCGGCTACTCGCCGCGAATGCGTCTGGACCTCACCATCAACATCCTTACGAACCACGCGGTGAACCGCGGCGTCATCACCGTGTTCGGCGGCGCGCAGAAGCGGCCCAACATCCACATCGACGATGTGGCGGAGCTGTACGTGTCGCTGCTCGAGACGCCCGAAGCGCTCGTGGCGGGCGAGACGTTCAACGCGGGGTACGAGAACCACACCGTCGCCGAGCTCGCCGGCTGCGTGCGCCGCATTGTCGAGCAGGAGATGCCGGAGCGGGCGCCGATCCGCATGGAGACGACGCCGACGAGCGACCTCCGCTCGTACCACGTGTCATCGCGCAAGATCGCGGAGACGCTCGGATGGCGGCCGAAGCGGACGATCGAGGACGGCGTGCGCGACCTCTGCCGCGCGTTCCGGGCGGGGATGCTGCCGCGCAGCCTCGAGGACGAGCGGTACATCAACGTGAAGACCGTGAAGGCGCTGGCCCTGCGATGAGCGGGAGCCCGACAGCCGCGAAGCCGGTCGCGATGGTCACGGGCGGCGCGGGGTTCATCGGCAGCCACATGGTGGACTGCCTGTTGGACGAGGGCTACGCCGTGCGCGTGGTCGACGACCTCAGCACGGGCCGGCTCGCCAACCTGGAGCATCGGCGGGGCGAGCGCGATCTGTCGGTCGAGGCCGAGGACCTGCGCACGCTGCCGCCGGAGGCGACGGTCTTCCGCGGAGCCGACGTGATATTCCATTTCGCCGGCATCGGCGACATCGTTCCCTCCGTCGACCGGCCGATCGAGTACATGAGCGTGAACGTCATGGGGACCGTTCACGCGCTCGAAGGGGCGCGCCATGCCGGCGTCCGGAAGTTCGTGTACGCCGCCTCGTCGTCGTGCTACGGCGTCACAACGGAGCTGCCGACGACCGAAGACGCGCCGATCGACCCCCGGTATCCCTACGCGCTCAGCAAGTATCAGGGCGAGCAGGCGGTCTTTCACTGGCATCGTGTCTACGGGCTGCCGGCGAGCTCCCTCCGCATCTTCAACGCGTACGGGCCGCGGTCGCGCACGACAGGCGCCTACGGCGCGGTGTTCGGCGTGTTCCTCGCGCAGAAGCTGAACGGGAGGCCGTTCACGGTGGTCGGCGACGGCACCCAGACGCGCGACTTCGTCTTCGCCACCGACCTGGCCCGGGCGTTCCTCGCCGCGGCTCGCGCGGATCGCGCGGGCCGGGTGTACAACGTGGGCGCGGGGCGGCCGCAGTCGGTGAACCGGCTCGTGGAGCTCCTGGGGGGCGGCGTCGTGCACGTGCCGAAGCGGCCGGGCGAGCCGGACTGCACCTGGGCCGACATCGGGAGGATCCGGCGCGAGCTTGGCTGGGAGCCGCGCGTCTCGTTCGAGGAGGGCGTCAAGGCGATGCTCGCCGACATCGACGCCTGGCGCGAGGCGCCTGTATGGGACCCGGCCTCGATCGACAGGGCCACCCGGAGCTGGTTCGAGGCGCTCGCCGGAGAGAGGCGATGAGCACGGCGCACGACGACTACCGCCGCAAGATCAAGACGCGCGAGGAGCTGCGCGAGGCAATCGGGCCGCGGCCGCGCGCGCGCACGGTCATCATGTGCCACGGCACGTTCGACCTCGTGCACCCCGGCCACGTCCGGCACCTGATGTATGCGAAGAGCAAGGCCGACATCCTCGTCGCCAGCCTGACCGGCGACGCGTTCATCCAGAAGGCGCACTACCGCCCGTTCGTGCCGCAGCAGCTTCGCGCCATGAACCTCGCCGCCCTCGAGGTCGTGGACTACGTCATCATCGACGACAGCGCCACCCCCCTCGAGAACCTGCAGTACCTCCAGCCCGACTACTTCGCCAAGGGCTACGAGTACTCGGAGCAAGGCATTCATCCGAAGACGCGCGAGGAGATCGAGGTCCTGCGGAGCTACGGCGGCGAGATCATCTTCACGCCCGGCGACGTCGTCTACTCCTCGTCGGCCATCATCGACGTCGGGCCGCCGAACCTCTCGGTCGAGAAGCTGGTCGCGCTGATGGACTCGGAGGGCGTCACTTTCGCGTCGCTGCGCGAGGCGCTCGAGGCGAGCCGCGGCATCCGCGTGCACGTCCTCGGCGACACGATCGTCGACAGCTACGTCTACTGCACGCCGATCTCGTCGAGCGCGGCGAAGACGCCGACGCTCAGCGTGAAGCACGAGCAGCAGGTGGACTTCGCCGGCGGCGCGGCCGTCGTGTCGCGGCACCTGCGCGCCGCGGGCGCGGAGGTGCGCTTCAGCACGGTCCTCGGCGACGACGGGCTCAAGGACTTCGTCCTCCAGGAGATGGCCAATCACGGCGTCGCGTGCGAGCCGCACGTCGATCCAACCCGCGTGACGACGCAGAAGACGGCGTATATCGCGAACGGGTACCGGTTGCTGAAGGTGGATCGGGTGGACAACCGGCCGATCTCGGATCGCATCGTGACGCGGCTCGAGGCGTCGCTCGCGTCGAGCCGGCCCGACGCGTTCGTGTGCTCCGACTTCCGCCACGGGATCTTCACGCGCGCCACGATCGGGCAGCTCACGGGGGCGCTCCCCGACGGACCGCTGCGCGTCGGCGACAGCCAGGTCGCGAGCCGCTGGGGGAACATCCTCGACTTCCAGGGCTTCGACGTGATCACGCCGAACGAGCGCGAGGCGCGCTTCGCGCTCGGCGACCAGGACTCGGTCGTCCGGCCGCTGGCGCTCGAGCTCTTCAAGCGCGCGCGGTGCAGGCTGCTCATCCTCAAGCTCGGCGGGCGCGGCATCATCACGTACCGGGCGCCGAGCCACGACGTGCGCTCGTTCTTCACGATCGACAGCTTCGCCGACGCCGTCGTGGACCCCGTCGGCGCGGGCGACGCGCTTTTAGCGTACGCGACGCTGGCGATGGTGGCGCGGCAGGATCCGGTCGTCGCGTCGATTCTCGGCAGCATGGCGGCGGCCGTGGCGTGCGAGCACGAGGGCAACCGGCCGGTGGCGCCGGGGGAGGTGCTCGCGAAGCTGAACGCGGTCGAGCGGCGCATCCAGTACGCATGAGGCTGGCCATCGTCGGCCTCGGCGTGCAGGGACGGAAACGCATGGCCGTGGCGGGGAAGGATGTCGTCGCGACGATCGATCCCGCCGCGTCGGCCGGCGCCCGGTACGCGGCCATCGGCGAGGTCCCGCTCGACGGCTTCGACGCCGCCTGCGTCTGCACGCCCGACGCGTCCAAGCTCGACAGCCTCCGGTATCTCCTCGCCCGCGGCAAGCACGTGCTCGTCGAAAAGCCGCTCCTCGCCGATCCGCCCGCCTTCGAGGAGCTGGCCGCGCTCGCCCGATCGACCGGCGCCGCCTGCTACACCGCCTACAACCACCGTTTCGAGCCCCACCTCGTGCGCCTGCGCGAGACGGTGCAGCGCGGCGGCCTCGGCGAGATCTATCTCGCGCGGTTCTTCTACGGCAACGGCACCGCGCGCGACGTGCGAAGCTCCGCCTGGCGCGACCAGGGGCTCGGGGTGCTGTCCGACCTCGGGTCGCACCTCCTCGATCTGGCGCTCTTCCTCTTCGGCGATCTGCCAGGTCCGTGCGAGGTCTGGAGCGCCAACCGCTTCGAGAACCGCTCGTTCGACCACGTCGCCTTCGGCGTGAACGGCCGGCCGGTCGTCGAGTTCGAGGCGACGCTCGTGTCGTGGCGCAACACCTTCTCGGCCGACGTGTTCGGCGAGCGCGGCAGCGCGCACGTCGCGGGCCTCTGCAAGTGGGGGCCGAGCACGTTCACGCTGCGGCGGCGCGTGCTGCCGAGCGGCCGGCCCTCCGAGACGGTCGAGACGATCGAGCAGCCCGATCCCACGTGGGCGGCGGAGTACCGTCACTTCGAGGCACTCTGCCGGACCGGCGGCGGCAATATCGATACCGATCGCCGCATCGGCGCCGAGCTCCGCCACCTCGGCGCGCAGTGCGCGACGCTCACGTGATCGGGTTCGCCGGCCTCTCGCACCTCGGGATCGTCTCGAGCATCGCCGCCGCGGCTAAGGGGCTCGAGGTCGTCGCCTTCGACCCCGATGCCACGCTGACTGCGGCGCTCGCCCGTGGCGAGCTGCCGCTCCTCGAGCCGGGCCTCGCCGAGCTGCTCCTCCAGCACCGCGGTCGCGTCCGCTTGGCCTCTGACCCCGCCGCGCTCGCGGCATGCGATGTCGTGTTCTTCTCGATCGACATCCCCACAGACGACTCGAATCGGAGCGATCTCGCGCCGCTCGATCGCCTCATCGACGCGACGAGAGGCGTCGTGCTCCAGCGCGCGACGCTCGTCGTGCTCAGCCAGGTGCCGCCGGGCTTCACGCGCAGCCGGGGATTGCACCACTGCCAGGTCGAGACGCTCGTCTTCGGCCAGGCGGTGGAGCGCGCGCTCCATCCCGAGCGCATCATCGTCGGCTGCCCCGACCCGGCGGCGCCGCTTCCCGCGGCCTACGCCGAGTACGTGCGGCGCTTCGAATGTCCCGTACTGCCGATGCGTCTCGAGAGCGCCGAGCTGGCCAAGATTGCGATCAACATGCTGCTCGTCTCGTCGGTGTCCACGACGAACATGCTGGCCGAGTTGTGCGAGGGGGTCGGGGCGGAATGGGGCGAAATCGCGCCGGCGCTCAGGCTCGATCGGCGCATCGGCCCGCATGCGTACCTCACGCCTGGCCTCGGGCTGTCCGGCGGCAATCTCGAGCGGGATCTCGCCACCGTGCAGCGGCTGGCCGGCGAGCATGGCGCCGATGCGCAGGTCGTCGAGGCGTGGCTCGGCCAGAGCGCGCGGCGTCGTGGCTGGGCGCTCCGATGTCTGCAGCATGAAGACCTCGTTCGTCCGGGCGCGGCGATCGCCGTGTGGGGTCTCGCCTACAAGCCCGATACGGCCTCGACGAGGAATTCGCCGGCGCTCCCGCTTCTCGACGCCTTGTCGAGCGCACACGTGACGGCCTACGATCCGGCAGCGCGGCTCGACGAGTCGCGCTTTCCGCACGTGCGGCGCGCGGAGGCGCCGCTCCCGGCGTGTGCCGGCGCGGACGCGCTCGTCGTGATGACGCCCTGGCGTGACCTCGCCTGCGTGGACCTCGGGGCCGTCGCGTCGGCGATGCGCGGCCGCGTGCTGGTGGATCCATTCGGCGCCATCGACGCCGCCGCGGCCGCCAGGCTCGGGTTCACTCATTACCGGCTGGGCTCGCCAGCGCCTCGGGCGGTCTCCCGCAGGCGATGCTGACGCACGGCGAACGCCGGCCGCTCGCGCGCGTCGTCGTGCTCGGCGGATCGGGCTTCGTCGGCCGCAGCCTCCTCTCGCACCTCGACACGAAGGGGATCGCGACGCTGGCGCTGACCTCGCGCGACCTCGACCTCACCGGCGCCGCCGCGGGCCGGCTGCTCGCCCCGCACCTGCGTCCCGGCGATGCGCTCGTGTTCGCCGCGGCGCTGACGCCCGACAAGGGAAAGGACATCGCGACGCTGATGAAGAACCTCGCGATGGGCGAGCAGGTGTCTGCGGCGCTCGCGGCGGCGCCCTGCGCCCACGTGGTCTACATCAGCTCCGACGCCGTCTACGCCGACGATGCGGACCCGGTCAACGAGGCGTCGTGCACGAACCCTTCGAGCTATCACGGGCTGATGCACCTCGTGCGCGAGCGCATGCTCGCCATGACGCTCGGCTCGGGCACGCCTCTTGCGATCGTGCGGCCGTCGCTTCTCTACGGATCCGGCGACACGCACAACGGCTACGGGCCGAACCGCTTTCTGCGCACCGCTCGGGCGGATCGCACGATCGCGCTCGTCGGTCGCGGAGAGGAGCGCCGCGACCACGTGTTCATCGACGACCTGAGCCGCCTGATCGCGCTGGTGTTGACAAACCGGAGCGCAGGCGCGTTGAACGTGGCGACGGGCACCTCCCGATCCTTCGGCGACGTCGCCGAGCGCGTCGCGGCCCTCGTGCCGGGCACCCGCGTGGAGTCGATGCCGCGCTCGGGCGCGGTGACGCACCGCTCGTTCGACGTCGCGGCCGTTGACGCGGCGTTTCCCGGGTTCCGCTTCGCGACGCTCGAAGAGGGGCTCGCGCGTGCCTGAGACGCACGCCGCGCTGGCCATTCACGGCGGCCCGCGCGTCCGCCCGTCGCGCATGCCTGCGCGGCTCGCCTTCGCGGAGGACGCGGCGGTCGTCCGCGACGTGTTCGAGCTCTACGCGGCTCGAGGTCTCGATCCCGGCTACCAGGGCGAGTTCGAGCGCCGCTACACGGATGCCTTCGCGCGCTGGCTCGGCGGCGGCTTCGCCGACGCCGTGAGCACCGGCTCCGCGGCGCTCTTCGTGGCGCTTGCCGCCATGGAACTGCCGGCGGGGAGCCACGTGCTGGTGTCGCCCGTCACCGACCCGGGCACCATCAGCGCGATTATCCTCAACCGGCTCGTGCCGGTGCTGATGGACTCGGCTCCGGGCTCGTGCAACACCGGCTTCGACCAGTTCATCGCCCGCGTGACGCCCGCGACGCGCGCTGTCGTCGTGGTCCACGCCTCGGGGACGGCCGCCGAGATCGATCGCATCGCACCGGCCGGACGCGAGCGCGGCCTCCTCGTGCTCGAGGACTGCTCGCAGGCGCACGGCGCGCGGCGCGCGGGGCGGCTCGCCGGCACCTTCGGCGACCTCGCGGCGTTCTCAACGATGTACCGGAAGGCGCACGCGACCGGCGGCAGCGGCGGCGTCGTGTTCACCCGCGACGAGACGCTCTTCCACCGCGTCCGCGCGCACGCCGATCGCGGCAAGCCGTCGTGGCGCGCGGACTTCGACGAGAAGGACCCGCGCACCTTCCTCGGTCCGGCGCTGAACTTCAACCTCGACGAGATCTCCTGCGCGATCGGGGAGCGCTCGCTCGCCCGGCTCGACAGGACCATCGCGCGCCGGCTCGCGTTCGTCTACGCGCTGCGCGATCGTCTCGCTGCCTCCTCGCGCGCCTGCGCCGGGACACGGACCGGCCCGGACGACTCGCCGTTCTACTACCCCGTGCGCGTCGACGCGCGGCGGATCTCATGCGGCAAGCAGGCGTTCGCCGAGGCCGTCCGCGCCGAAGGCATCGATCTGAATCCCGACTACCGGTACGTCGTCGCGGAATGGCCCTGGGCGCGTTCGTACCTCGCCGGCGACGTCTCGACGCCGAACGCGGTGGCGTGGAGGGAGAGCCACTTCAACATCCTGCTGAACGAGCGGTACGGGGAGCAGGAAGTCGAGGACATCGCCGCGGCCATCGCCAAGGTGGAATCGGTGTACGCGCGTCCGTGATGCGTTGGGGTGGACGAAGGTGTTCGACTGCCACACGGTTGTGCCAAGGTACTTGTGGTTGGTGGCGATCCTCCGGGCTCAGGTCGTCATCTTTGCGCTGACGTGGGCGGAGACATGCCGGCAGGCCTGACGCGCACCGACCTCGAGCGCCGCCTGGCCGAGCAAGGGCTCGGCGGCCGCTCCGTCGTGGTGCACGCGTCGCTCCGGAGCCTCGGACCGGTCGAGGGCGGCGCCGTGGCGGTGGCCTCGGCATTCACGCGCCTCTGCGGAACGGTCTTGATGCCGGCGTTCTGCTTCGAGTCCAACGCACCGCCGCCGCGGGGCGATCGTCCGCAACAGAACGGCTGCGACTACGCGTTCTACGAGGGATGGAGCACGCCCGCGGTCCCGTTCCGGATCGAGGCGGCACCCGTGGACCCGAAGATGGGCGCGATGGCCTGCGCGTTCGCGGCGCTCCC
>JBOGIW010000117.1:0-16888 GCA_050748045.1 Vicinamibacterales bacterium
GAGCAGGGGCGCTCTCGGCGGGCCGGGCCGCCGCGGCGAGAGCCGCCTGCGACGCGGGCTCGGCCGCACAGGGAGGCGTCGCTTCAATGCTGGCCGGCGGGGGCGTCGACGCGGCGGGAGCCGCCGCGACGGTCACGATCGGCTCCACCGGCATCAGCCGGCTTTGTACCCAGAGAAACGCAGGAACCGCCTGGAGCGCGACGACCACGGCGAGCGCGATGACGGCCATCCGCAGTCGATCCATCGTGACCTGACTGGCCTCGGGCGCGGTCTGTCGAGGCGCTTCGGTGGCAAACGCGTCGGGCCCGAGGTCCTCGGGCGATGTCTCGGCTTGGAGCGCGGCCGCACTGGCCCGTACGGGACGGAGGAATCGCAGTACTCGCATCGTCCTTCCTGTTGAATCGTGGGGGTTCCTGAACACCTAAGGCGAGCACCGTGCCACATGGACCGCGAGATTCACTCAGACTTCACATACCTGCGATTGGGAAGTCTGCCTCCGGGAAGTCTTTTATCTTCAGACTGCGCCTAAACTGAGCTGTGCCGTAGGGAGACCTGATATAAGAGAAACGATCGGATGCCCTTCGAGCTGTTTATCGCGCTCCGCTACCTGCTCACGCGCCGGACCTCGCTGCTCTCGACCATCGGCGTCGCGGTCGGCGTCATGGCGCTTGTCATCGCGCTCGCGCTGATGACCGGGCTGCAGGGCGAGATGCGCGACCGCATTCTGGGCGCCACGGCGCACGTCTACGTGTGGGTGACGGGCGGCATCCGCGACTACCAGGCCGAGGTGCAGCGGCTTCGGCAGGTCGACGGCGTGATCGGCGCCGGCCCCGTGATCCTCGACCGGGCGCTCATCGTCACCGATCGCGGCCGGCAGTTCATCAACCTCAAAGGCGTGGATCCGCTGCTCGAACAGGACGTCACCGATATCGAGCGGGCCATGCTGCGGGGCCGGCTCGAGGATCTGGTGGACGGGAGCGAGGATCTGCCGCCCGGCATCCTGCTCGGCCGCCAGCTCGCGCAGCAGCTCGGCGTCGACATCGGCGGCCGGGTAACGCTCATCACCCCCAGCGGCACGCTGTCGCCGATGGGCATCATGACGCGGCCGCGCACGGTTCGCGTGGTCGGCATCTACAGCCTGGGCTTCCTCGAGTTCGATGCGGAGTACGGGGTCATCTCGCTCGACTTCGCCATGCGCCTCCTCGGCAAGGAGGCCCCCGACCTCATCGAGCTGCGCGTGGCGGACATCTACGAGGCGCCGGCCATCTCGACGCGCATCATGGAGCAGTTCGGATCGACCTACGTGGCCGAGGACTGGGCCGACATGAACGAGACGTGGTTCTCGGCCCTCTGGCTCGAGAAGATGGTCATCAGCATCACGATCGGGCTCATCGTGCTCGTCGCCGCCCTGAACATCATCGCGTCGCTCATCATGCTGGTGATGGAGAAGCGCCGGGACATCGCAATCCTCAAGACGATGGGCACGACCTCGCGGCGGGTGACGGCGATCTTCATGCTGCAGGGGCTGATCATCGGGCTGGTCGGAACGGCCATCGGCGCCATGCTGGGCTATACGCTCTCGTGGTTCCTCGATCGCTACCGGCTGATTCAGCTCCCGATGGAGGTCTACCAGGTCGCCTACGTCCCCTTCGTCGTCCAGCGCCAGGACTTCGCCGTCGTCGTCATCGCGTCGATCGCCATCTGCTTCCTGGCGACGATCTACCCGTCGCGCCAGGCGGCGCGCCTCGACCCGGTCCAGGCGTTGCGATTCGAGTGATGTCGCGTCCTACGGCTCAACGCCCGGACCTGCCGTTGCTGCGTGTCGGAGCGCTGCACAAGTCGTACACCGCCGGCACGGCGCGGCTGCACGTGCTGCGGGATCTGTCGCTCGCCGTGGAACCTGGAGAGATGCTCGCCATCGTGGGTCAGTCGGGTGTCGGCAAGAGTACGCTCCTGCACGTGGTCGGCGGCCTCGACCGTGCCGATGCCGGCGAGATCCGGATCGGCGAGACGGAGATCACGGCGCTGGGGGACACGCCGCTCGTGGAGTTCCGGAATCGTCACGTCGGCTTCGTCTTCCAGTTTCATCACCTGCTGCCCGAGTTCGACGCCATCGAGAACGCCGAGATGCCGATGCGCATTGCCCGCCTTCCGGCGCGCGACGCCCGGTGCCGGGCGGTGGATCTGCTGCAGCGCGTCGGCCTCGGCGAGCGGCTCGCGCACAAGCCGTCGATGCTGTCGGGCGGCGAGCAGCAGCGGGTCGCCGTGGCGCGGGCGCTCGTCATGCGCCCGCACCTGCTGCTGGCTGACGAGCCGACGGGCGACCTCGACGAGACGACGGCCGAGGCGTTGGAACGGCTGCTGCGCGAGATGCACGCCGAGTTCGGCCTGACCTCCATCATTGCGACACACAATCTGCGGCTGGCCGCGGCCTGCGACCGCGTGCTTCGCCTCGAACACGGCCAGCTCCGTCCCGCATGACCCCCGCCGCGCTCCGGTCGGCCTTCGCGGCAGTGCCCCGCGTGCCACTGGCGACGCTCCCGACGCCCCTCCAGGAGGCCACGCGTCTGCGCGCAACGCTCGGCGGCGCCGGCCGAGCGCCGCGCATCTTCCTCAAGCGGGACGACCTGACCGGCCTCGCGCTTGGCGGCAACAAGGCGCGGAAGCTGGAGTTCCTCGTCGCCGACGCGGTGAGGCAGGGCGCCGACGTGCTCATCACGACCGGCGCGGCGCAGTCGAACCACGCGCGCATGACGGCCGCCGCGGCGCGCGTCGCCGGCCTCGCGTGCCACCTGGTGCTCACCTCGACGAGCGACGCCCCGCCGCTCCAGGGCAACCTGCTCCTCGATCGCGTCTTCGGCGCGACCGTCCACTACGTCCCGGCGCCGGACGATCCGCGGCTGGCGCTCGGCCATGACGACGCCAAGGTGCGCGAGGTCGAAGCCGCGCTCCGCGCGGCGGGGAAGACGCCGTACGTCGTGGCCGTCGGCGGCTCGAGCCCGATGGGCACGCTCGGCTACACCCTGGCGACGGCGGAGCTCGCCGACCAGCTCTCGGCCGCCGCCGTCACACCGTCGCGACTCTATTACGCCAGCGGGTCCCGGGGAACGCAGGCAGGCCTGACGCTCGGCGCGAAAGCGTGCGATGTCCCGTACCGCGTATACGGCGTCGCCGTGAGCACCGGGGAGCCGGAGAAGACGCACCGCGCGCTTCACGCCGCCAACGGCGCGGCCGCGATCCTCGGGATCCCGACACGCGTCACGCTCGACGATCTCTTCACGGACGAGCGCTTCATCGGCGAAGGGTACGGCAGTCCGACCCGCGAGTGCCTCGACGCCATTGCGCTCGTCGCCCGTACGGAGGGGATCCTGCTCGACCCCTGCTACACGGGGAAGGCGATGGCCGCCCTCGTCGCGCACGTCCGGTCCGGCGAGCTGACGCCCGCCGAGACCGTTGTCTTCCTCCACACCGGCGGCGTGCCCGGCATGTTCACCACCCACTTTGCTCAGTCGTTCGTGCAGGCCGTACCGCAATAGGCATCGACGATGCCCCCGAGCAGCCTCAGGTACTGATCGCGCGACACCGTCGGCTTGCCGCCGCGAAAGTCCGTCTTGTGGGCGACGACGAGATCGAGCTTCGGCACGACGGTGATGAACTGGCCGCCCGCGCCCATGCCCGTGTAGGCCCCTTCGTACGGGCCGCGGGCCCTGTCGCCGTCGAAGACCCACCACAGGTAGCCGTAGCCGAACCCCTGCGTCCGGCGGTTCGGGGGGTTCATCTCGCCGACCGGCGTGACCACGCGCGCGATCCGGAGCGCCCAGTCCCGCGGCACGACCTGGCGCCCGGCCCAGTGGCCTTCGCGCAGCATCAGGTAGCCGATCCGCGCCATGTCCCGCGTGGAGAACCACATCGGATAGGCCGCGTGCATGGACTTCGTCAGGTCGCCTTCCTTCTGCTGGAGCTCACGCCGGAAGTCCTGCATGCCAATCGGCCGGGCGAGGTCGCTTTCGAGGGCATCGTAGATGTTGCGGCCGGTCTCCTGCTCGAAGATCGTGCCGAGGACGTTGAAGTCCCAGTTGCTGTAGAGGTAATAGCTCCCGCGCTTCTGCGACCCGCGCGGCGGGGCGCTCGCCAGGTCGTCGCCGCTGTAGGACGCCTGGTGGTACACGCCCGATCGTGCGGCGAGGAGGTCCGCGACGGTCGCTTCGAGCTCCTGCTCCGACAGGCCGCCGTGATCGGTGACCTCGAGCTCCTTGAGCGTCCTGGTCAGGCGGATCGTCCCGTTCGCCACGTAGTTGCCGATGAGCATCGCCAGGACGCTCTTGCGCACGGACGCGATGTAGCTGAGATGTGCCGTGTCCCCGTAATCGGTCAGGATGCGGCCCTTGGCGACCGCGACCAACGAGGTGGTTGCGAGCTCCCGGGCCTGGTTCTTCACGGCCTCCAGCTTGTGGCGTGAGAAGCCGGCCAGTTCAGGCGTGGCCAGGCGCTCCCACTGCCCGGCTGGGAACGCCGCGGGCGCAAGCCCGGCACGGGCCGCCTGGCTCCACCCGGGGCCGGACGCGGCGGAGACGAGCAGGACGAGGACCAGGAGCGGAACGCGAAGGATCGTGCGCACGTCGGCCTCCCTTAGGGTCCTCACATCGGCTTCGCTTTGATCACGCCAACCTGGACGAGCAGGGACGTCGAGTCGTAATAACGCTTCTCGCGCACGATCCGGCCGTCGCGGAACGTCATGACGAAGACGCCGCGGACGACCATCTGCCGGTGGGTCGGGGGAATGGACGCGAACGGCTTCATGTGCGTCCCCGTCGCGGTGAAGACGAGCGCCGCCCGATTGCCCTCGACGAGGAGGTCCTCCTCGGCGAAGGTGAGGTCAGGGAAGGCGTCGAACCAGAGGGCAAAGACGTGGCGGATGGCCTGGCGCGCCGTCAGCTTCCCGTGCGTCGGGC
The DNA here is from genome assembly GCA_050748045.1 of Vicinamibacterales bacterium. Lineage (GTDB taxonomy): Bacteria > Acidobacteriota > Vicinamibacteria > Vicinamibacterales > UBA2999 > CAVYVZ01. The sequence continues at coordinate 4,953 of JBOGIW010000117.1, forward strand.
TCTCGACGACGGCATCCTCGGCGTAGCCGTCCGCCAGCGCGTCGGGATCGCGATCGAGCCAGGCGCGGTCGCGCGACCGGAGGAAGCGCTCGACATCGTCTCGCGTCATGGCCAGCTCGTCGTCGGCGCGGGGGTCGCGAAACCGGTCTGCGGTCTTGCGCCGCGGGTCGCCTGCGCCATCGGCACCCTCCTGTCCGGGCCCGTGAGTATATGCCTAATCCACGCCGGCGAGGTTGAACAGCACCGTGCCCAGGGCGGCGTAGTCGTCGTCGGCCCGCCCCGCAGCCATCAGGGCGTTGACGAGCTGCTGCACGATGGCCGCCACGGGCGCCGCGACCTGGTGCTCGCCGAGCGTCTCGGTCGCGATGCGCAGATCCTTGGCGTAGAGGCGCGTGCGAAAGCCCGGCGTGTAATTGCCCGTGAGCATCCGTTCGCCGTGGACCTCGAGCACGCGGCTGGCGGCGAAGCCGCCCATGAGCGCCTGGCGCACGCGTGCGGCGTCGACGCCGGCGCGGCGGGCGAGCGCGAAGGCCTCGCTCACGGCCGCCAGCGTGCCGCCGATCACCATCTGATTGCACACTTTGCAGATCTGCCCCGCGCCGGCGTCGCCGATGCGCACGACGCGCTCGGGGTTGCCCACGGCATCGAGGATCGGCTTCACCTCGGCGAAGGCGTGCGCGTCGCCGCCCACCATGATCGAGAGCGTCGCGTTGATGGCGCCCACCTCGCCGCCGCTCACCGGCGCGTCGAGCAGGGTGGCGCCGTGCTCCGCCGCGCGCTTCGCGAGGTGCCGCGCGACCGCCGGCGCGATGCTGCTGGTATCGATCAGGATGGAGCCTGCCTGGACCGCCGAGAAGACGCCCCGCGGTCCTTCCAGCACCGTGGTCACGTCCGGGCCGTCCGGCAGCATCGTCAGGATTCGCGTGGCGCGGCGCGCGACATCGGCAGGGCTGTCGGCCGGCTGGGCCCCGGCCGCCACGAGATCGTCCATCGGGCCACGGCTTCGGCTGTGGACGACGAGCGGGTGCCCGTTCTTGAGCAGGTTGTGCGCCATGGGGCGGCCCATGACACCAAGGCCGATGAAACCGACCGTCTGCGGCATGGCGCGCAGTATAGCGCCCGCAGTAGAATCCGCGCGCGCGGCGGGTCACGCTGTCCGGGTGCCGCGCGGGGGAGTCGGCGATGTTGGTCGTGCTGGTGCAGCTCACGGTGAGGCGGGCGCTGCTTGGAGAGTTCGAGCGCGCGGTTCTCGCCAATGCCGACGGTGCGCGCACGCGGGAGCCGGGATGTGTGCGGTTCGACGTCAGCCAGCGTGAAGACGACCCGTCCCAGTGGCTGCTCTACGAGGTATACAGAGATGCGGGCGCGTTCGAGGCGCATCGGCCTCTCCGCACTTCGCCGCCTACCAGTTGGTGGCCGACAAGGCGGTGCTGTCGAAGACGCTCACCCGCTACGCGACCAGGAACTGAAGCCGACGGTGCCTGAGCATATAATCCGCGCACGCCGATCCCAATCGGACCCTCTCGTCTCGCGCGTCGTTTACAGGGAGGCAGGTCGTGGCTCATGTGTCGGTGTCAGGGTATTATCCCGCCCGGTTCGGGCGGACCGCTCGCCGGGATGCGTGGTGGATTCAGCCACTCGCCGTCGTCGCGGCGCTGTCGGCGTTTCTCGTGTACTCGACCTGGGCCGCCCTCCAGGGTGCGCATTACTCGTCGGGTCCGTACCTCTCCCCGTTCTATTCGCCGGAGCTCTTCGGCGACTCGCCGCACAGTTGGTTCGGCCCGCGACCGGCCGCGTGGCCTGGCTGGCTGCCCTGGTCGCCGGCCTTGCTGATTCTCTGGGCCCCCGCGGGCTTCCGTCTCACCTGCTATTACTATCGCGGCGCGTACTACAAGGCATTCTGGGCGGATCCGCCGTCCTGCACGGTGGGCGAACCCCGACGCGCCTATCGCGGAGAACAGGCCTTTCCGCTCATCCTGCAGCACGTGCACCGGTACTTCCTGTACCTGGCGCTCCTGTTCCTGGTCTTCCTCTCCTACGACGTCTGGAAGGCGATGTGGTTCGTCGATCCGGCCACCGGCCAGGCGTCCTTCGGCATCGGCGTCGGCACGCTGGTGCTCGCGCTGAACACGGCGCTGCTCGCCGGCTATACGTTCAGTTGCCATTCTCTGCGTCACTTCCTGGGCGGCTGTGCGGACTGCCTCGGTGACCGCTCCGTGCGCCGCACGGCCTACGAGTGCGCCAGCGGCCTGAACGCCCGCCACATGCTCTTCGCCTGGACGAGCCTCTTCGTCGTCGGCTTCTCCGATCTGTATGTCCGGTTGTGCGCGATGGGCATCTGGACCGACCTGAGGGTGCTCTGAATGCCGGAGTACCAGGTCTACAACCACGACGTGCTGGTCATCGGGGCAGGCGGCGCGGGCCTGCGGGCGGCGATCGAGGCGGCGGCATCCGGCGTGACGGTCGGCCTGGTGTGCAAATCGCTCCTCGGAAAGGCGCACACGGTGATGGCGGAAGGGGGCATCGCCGCAGCGCTTGGCAACGTCGACGACCGCGACAGTTGGCGCGTGCACTTCGCCGACACGATGCGCGGCGGCCAGTACGGGAACAACTGGCGCATGGCGGAGCTGCACGCCCGCGAAGCGCCCGAACGCGTCCGCGAGCTCGAAGCGTGGGGCGCGGTCTTCGATCGCACCCAGGACGGCCGCATCCTGCAGCGCAACTTCGGCGGACACCGCTATCCCCGGCTCGCCCACGTCGGCGATCGCACCGGCCTCGAGCTGATCCGCACGCTGCAGGACCGCGCCACGTATGCGCAGATCGACGTGCACATGGAGTGCACCGTCCTGACGCTCGTGACTGACCAGGGGCGCGTCGCGGGGGCGTTCGCCTACGACCGCGAACGCGGCCGGTTCCGCCTGTTCCGCGCGCGCGCGGTCGTGCTCGCCACCGGCGGCATCGGGCGCGCCTACAAAATCACCAGCAACAGCTGGGAATACACCGGCGACGGCCATGCGCTGGCCTATCGGGCGGGCGCGGACCTCGTCGACATGGAGTACGTGCAGTTCCACCCGACCGGGATGATCTGGCCGCCCAGCGTGTGCGGCATCCTCGTCACGGAAGGCGTGCGCGGCGAAGGCGGCGTCCTCCTGAACAGCGAGGGGCGGCGCTTCATGTTCGACGACATCCCCGAGCTCTATCGCCCCCAGACCGCCGGGGACGAGGAAGAGGGCTGGCGCTACACACAGGGCGACAAGTCGGCCCGGCGCCCGCCGGAGCTCCTCACCCGCGACCACGTCGCGCGCTGCATCGTGCGCGAGGTCAAGGCGGGCCGCGGCAGCCCCCACGGCGGCGTCTATCTGGACATTGCCTGGATCGGCCGCCGGCTGAAGCACGCGGCGGAGCACATCAAGCGCAAGCTGCCGAGCATGTATCACCAGTTCAAGCAGCTCGCCGACATCGACATCACGCGCGAGCCGATGGAGGTGGGCCCGACGACGCACTACATCATGGGAGGCGTGCGCGTCGATCCCGAGACGCAGATGTCGTCGGTCGCGGGACTCTTCGCCGCGGGCGAGTGCGCCGCCGGGATCAACGGCGCCAACCGTCTCGGCGGCAATTCGTTGAGCGACCTGCTGGTGTTCGGGAAGCGCGCCGGCCAGTTTGCCGCCGCCTACGCACGCGAGCATGCCGCCGCGGCGATCGACGATGGGCAGGTGGAGGACGGCGCCCGCCGTGCGGTGGCTCCGTTCGAGCGCGCCGGCGGCGGGAGCAATCCCTACGCCGTCCAGGCCGACCTGCAGCAACGGATGCAGGACCTGGTCGGGATCGTGCGCCTCGAGTCGGAGCTGCGCCAGGCCCTCGAGGAGATCGCGCGTCTCCACGCAGCAGCGGCGCGCGTCGGCGTCTGCGGCCACCGCGAGTACAACACGGGCTGGCACACCGCGCTCGATCTGCCCAACCTGCTGCTGGTGAGCGAGGCCATCACGCGGTCGGCGCTCGAGCGGCGGGAAAGCCGCGGCGCGCACTTCCGCGAGGACTTTCCCGACAAGAGCGCCGATCTTGGCCGGGTCAGCATCGTCGTCCGGCGGGGCCCGGACGGCGCGATGCAGGTCGTGCAGGAGCCGATCGCGGAGCTGCCCGCCGAGCTCGAGGCAATCGTCGAGGAGATGAAGTAGATGGCGAAGGCGACCTTTCGGATCTGGCGGGGCGACGCGGCGGGCGGCGGCTTCAGCGACCATGGCACCGAGGTGGCCGAGGGGATGGTGGTGCTCGACGCCGTGCTCCGGATCCAGGCGGAGCAGGCGCCGGATCTCGCGGCCCGGTGGAACTGCAAGGCGGGCCGGTGCGGATCGTGCTCGGCCGAGATCAACGGGAGCCCGCGGCTGATGTGCATGACGCGGTTGAGCACGCTCGACCTCGACGAGCCGATCACGGTCGAGCCGATGCGCGCGTTTCCACTCGTGCGCGATCTCGTCACCGACGTCTCGTGGAACTACGAGGTGAAGAAGAGGATCCGCCCGTTCACCCCCCGGCCCCCCGACGCCCCCGACGGGACCTGGCGCTTCGGCCAGCGCGACGCCGACCGCGTCCAGGAATTCCGCAAGTGCATCGAGTGCTTCCTCTGCCAGGACGTGTGCCACGTCCTGCGCGAGCACCGCCTGCACCAGGCCTTCATCGGACCCCGATTCCTCGTGTACGCCGCGGCGCTCGAGATGCATCCGGTCGACACCGCCAGCCGGGTCGACGACCTGCGCGGCGAGCACGGTATCGGCTACTGCAACATCACGAAGTGCTGCACGAAGGTCTGTCCGGAGGACATCCGGATCACCGACAATGCGATCATCCCGCTCAAGGAGCGCGTGGTGGATCGCTTCTACGACCCGCTCGGCAAGCTGTTGCGCGTGTTCCGCAATCCGCCATCCGAGGCCCGCACTCCGCCGTCCGCGGGCCGTCGGCCGTAATCCGTGGGCCGCGATTGCCGGATCCGCTGAACAGCCGATCGCGGACCGCGGAGTGCGGACCGCGGATCGCGGATCGCGGATCGCGGATTAGATGGAGGCCGCCATGTTCGAGCTCAAGCCGCTCTCCGCCGACTCGATTTCCCGGGCGCTCGAGAAGGCCGAGCGCTATCGCCTGCTGAACGAGCCTGCCGAGGCGGAGAGCATCTGCCAGGACGTGCTGCGGATCGATCCGGACAACCAGGAGGCTCTCGTGACCTTGATCCTGGCGCTGACGGATCAGTTCGGCGAGGGGGTTGCGGGGCAGCTCGCCGAAGCACGTGAGCTGCTCCCGCGGCTGGCCGGCGAGTACGAGCGCGCCTATTACGCCGGCATTATCGCGGAGCGGCGCGGCAAGGCGCGGCTTCGAGTGGGGGGGCCGGGCGCCTGGACCGTCGGACATGAGTCGGTCCGCGACGCGATGCGGCACTACGCCGGCGCGGAAACACTGAGGCCTCCCGGCAACGACGACGCGCTGCTGCGGTGGAACGCGTGCGCACGCCTGCTGATGCGCGATCGCGCGGACGTGCCGGCCGTGGCCGGCGAACGCTTCGATCCGCTGCTCGAGTGACAGCGCTCGGCTAACGCCGGCAGCCGAGGTGCATGCAGTTGCAGTGCAGCTCTGTCTCAGGGGCTTTCTTGCAGTAGTCGCTGCAGTACTTCGTTCCCGCGGGCACCTTGCAGCTACAGGCCGGATGGGCGCAATCCTGCTCTTGAGGCTTGGTCTCAGCCATGCGGATGCTCCTCCGGGCCGAGTATAGCCCTGCGCGCGTCAGGGCGTGAGCGCTACCAGCGTTTCCGGCGCGGGCGCCCGCCGTTGATGACCTCGCCGAGCGTTTTGATGCGATCGATCACGTCCTCGGACAGCACGCGCATTTGCCGGCGCGTTTCCTCGTCCGAGACGTGCATCTCGGCCCGCAGCGTCTTACCCTGCTCGCGCATCTCGGCGCGCACGGACGCGAACGCGCTGCGCATCTCCGTGCGAAGCTCGGACACCTGGTTCTCGAGCGCCGTCACGCGAACGGGGAGCGTCAGCAGCGGCTCCACCTTCTGCTCCAGGGTTTCAACTCGGGTGAGACGCGACGGCCTCCATCGCGCAGACGACGCTAGCATCGTCTTGCGGGAGGACGCAAGACGCAGGAACTTCGTACACCGCGCAACAAAGGTCTCGGTATCTCCCACCTTCTGTCTCAGGTATGGAGGACTGGCAGACGCCACGCCGCGGCGGCGCGCAGTTGGATCACGCCAACCAGCGATTCGTCGTCGGCATCATCTTCGCCTGTGGTGGGGATCACGATGATGAGCTCGCCGGCCGCGCCGCGGGATCGAGCGCGCCGAATCCGGTGGGCATGGCACGACCGGTGAGGATGCGCGCGCCCCGCACGAGGCCAGTGGCCTGAGTCGAGGGTGTCGCTGGGAACGTCCAAAGGAACAGGAGCGGAAGGATCGCGCTTCGCAGGCATGTCGATACGGCGGGCATCCGCCCGAGCGCGGTGCGGAAACCTAATGAAACGTAGGACTTAGACCGAAACACCCATTGGTATCGCGCGAGCTTTCCCGTATAATGCGCGAAAGAGGTCACCAGTAAACCCCCAACCTCTAACCCCAAGGCGGGCCGGATGTTCGAACGCTACACGGAAAGGGCGCGAAGGGTTCTCTTTTTTGCCCGCTACGAGGCCAGCCAGCTCGGCAGCATTTCCATCGAGACCGAGCACCTGCTTCTCGGCTTGATCCGCGAAGGCAAGGGACTGACCAGCCGGATCTTTGCGCGTTCTCACCTCTCTCTCGAAAACATCCGCAAGGAGATCGAAGGGCGCACGGTGTTCCGCGAGAAGGTCTCGACCTCGGTCGAGATTCCGTTCAGCGCCGAAACCAAGCGCGTGCTGCAGTTTGCGGCCGAAGAGGCCGACCGCCTGCTCCACAACTACATCGGCACCGAGCACCTGTTGCTCGGCATTCTCCGGGAAGAACGGTCGGTGGCGGCGAGCATTCTCATGGAGAAGGGGATGCGGCTGCACACCGTCAGGGAAGACATCGTCCAGCTCCTGAATGAAAAGACGACGCTGACCCGCGTCAAGGAGACGCCGCTCCTGGCGGAGTTCAGCCGCGACCTGACCGAGGCCGCGATGAAGAACCAGCTGGATCCGCTCGTGGGCCGCGAGTACGAGCTCGAGCGGGTGCAGCAAGTGCTCTGCCGCCGCACCAAGAACAACGCCGTGCTCATCGGCGAGCCCGGCGTCGGCAAGACGGCGATTGTCGAGGGGCTCGCCCAGAAAATCGTCTACGGCGACGTGCCGCACTTCCTGGCGGACAAGCGCATTCTGGCGCTCGACATCTCGCTCATCGTCGCGGGCACGAAGTACCGCGGGCAGTTCGAAGAGCGCCTGAAGGCGATCATGAAGGAGCTCACCGAGAACCCGAACATCATCGTGTTCATCGACGAGCTGCACACGCTGGTGGGCGCGGGATCGGCGGAAGGATCGCTCGACGCGGCCAACATCCTGAAACCGGCGCTGTCGCGCGGCGAGATCCGCTGCATCGGCGCGACGACCCCGTCCGAGTACCGGAAGTACATCGAGAAGGATCGCTCGCTCGAGCGCCGCTTCCAGGCGATCAAGGTCGATCCGCCCGCCGAGAAGGAGACGATCGAGATCCTGATGGGCGTGAGGGATCGCTACGAGCAGTTCCACCACGTGGAGTACACGCGAGAGGCGATCGAGGCGGCCGTCTACCAGTCGAGCCGCTACATCACCGACCGGTTCCTGCCCGACAAGGCGATTGACCTGATCGACGAGGCGGGCGCGCGGGCCAAGCTGAAGGAAGCGGGCTACAGCGAGGAGTTCGGCGAGATCAACAAGAGCATCCGCGTCGCCGTCGAGCAGATGGAGACGGCGGTGTCGCAGAAGGACTTCGAGAAGGCGCAGTTCTTCCGGGAGCAGGAAGTCTCGGCGCGCGAGAACCTGCTGAGCATCCGCGAGAAGTTCGACGTGAAGTCGAGCGCCCGGCGCGTGACGGTCGGCAAGACCGAGATCGACGAGGTCGTGTCGAAGTGGACCGGCGTGCCGATCGCCTCGATCAACCAGGACGAGGGCGACAAGCTGCTCCGCATGGAGAGCGATCTCCACCGGCGCGTGATCAGCCAGGAGAAGGCGATCTCCGCCATCTCCCGCGCCATCCGGCGCTCGCGCGCCGGCCTGAAGAACCCGAACCGGCCCGTGGGCAGCTTCATCTTCCTCGGCCCGACCGGCGTCGGGAAAACCGAGCTCGCGCGCGCGCTGGCCAACTTCCTCTTCGGCAGCGATCACGCGCTCATCCGCTTCGACATGTCCGAGTACATGGAGAAGCACTCGGTCTCGAAGCTGATTGGCTCGCCTCCCGGCTACGTCGGGCACGAAGAGGGCGGCCAGCTCACCGAGAAGGTGAAGCGGAACCCGTACTCGGTGGTGCTGCTCGACGAGATCGAGAAGGCGCACCCGGACATCTTCAACATCCTGCTCCAGGTGTTCGAAGACGGCCACCTCACCGACGGCCTCGGCAACCGGGTGAACTTCAAGAACGCCATCATCATCATGACCTCGAACATCGGGGCGCGCTTCATCCAGAAGAAGGCGTCGCTCGGGTTCCAGGCGAGCGATGCGGGCGCCATCGACAAGAACGTCAGCGACATGGTGCTCGGGGAAGTGAAGCGCATCTTCAACCCCGAGTTCATCAACCGCATCGACGAGATCATCGTCTTCGAGGCGCTCACCGACGACGACCTGCGCCGGATCACGTTCCTGCTCGTCGAGCAGCTCAACACCAACCTGGCCGATCGCCGCATGAAGATCGCGGTCGCGCCCGAGGTGATCGACTGGATCATCGACGTGACGTGCAAGGACCGCTCGTACGGGGCGCGTCCGCTGCGCCGTGCCATCCAGCGGCACGTCGAGGATCCGCTGTCGGAAGAGCTCATCCGCGGCAACCTCCGCGGCGGCGACATCGAGGTCTATCTCGAAGGCGGCCAGCTGGCCTACCGGCCGGCCGGAGAGCTGGCGGCAGGCCGGCGGCTGGCCTGACTCGTCTAAGATCCTGTAAACTAAGGTGTTTTTCTGGGTCGCGAGGCCGATCGCCAGGTCGGCCCGTCGGCCCGTAGAGCAGGATCTCCAATCCATGCGTAAGTTTGCCGTTCACACGCTCGCGCTGACCGCGATCCTCCTTGGGTGTGCCGGGGCGGCCTTCGGCCAAGAGCCGCCGCCGGCGGCGTCCGCCTCCCCTGCCCAGGCGCCGGCGTCGGGCGACACGCCCACGATCTGCAACACCCCCGTGGGCGCGCCGAGGGCGCTCCCCCCGGCCGGCTCCGGGCCGGTGGTCTACATCATGGCGCCCTGCTTCCTGAAGCAGGGCGGCTCGCCGATCGTCGAAGCCGAGACGTACCTGTATTACATCAAGCTCCGTCCGAGCCTGCCCTCCCAGGGCGTGTGGGTGCCGTACGACGAGGCTGCGGAACAGATGATCCTCGAGGACTTCAAGCGCCTGTGGGCGACCAACTTCCTCGACGACCTCTCGATCGAGGTCACCGACTACGTCTTCAGCAACGGCGTCGTCGGCAAGCTCGTCGCGTACCACATGGAGGAGCGCGAGCGCGTGAAGGTCGTTTCCTACGACGGGACGAAGAAGATCGACCGCACGAAGATCGACGAGAAGCTGAAGGAGGCCGGCATTCAGCTCCGCCTCGACAGCTTCCTTGACCAGGGGATCATCCGCCGGGTCGAAAGCGTGCTGCGCGACATGATGGCCGAGAAGGGCTATCAGGCTGCGGAGGTCTCCCACGTGATCACGCCGGTCGCCGGCGGGCCGAAGCTCGTGAACGTCTCGTTCACCATCGCGGAAGGCCCGAAGGTGAAGATTCGTGACGTCGAGTGGCTCGGCAACGCCGCGTTCGGCGACGGCACGCTGACGCGCAAGATGAAGGAGAACAAGCCGAAGGGGCTATTCGGCTTCATCACGGGCGGCGGCACCTACCAGGAGGCGAAGCTCGAAGAGGACTTCGACAAGGTCGTCGAGCACTACCGCAACAAGGGCTACATCTCGGTCCGGGTCGGCCAGCCCGAGATGAAGGTGCTCGAGGACTCGAAGGACGGCGAGAGCCGGTACATCCAGCTCCGGATTCCGATCACCGAGGGCGCGCGGTATCGCGTGAACGACTTCACCTTCGACGGCAACACCGTGGTGAAGTCCGAGGGGCTGCGGCCGCTCTTCAAGATCAAGAAGGGCGACTACTACAGCGACAAGGCCATCCGCAAGGGGATGGAGAAGGCGCGCGAGCTGTACGGCACCGGCGGCTACATGGAGTTCACCGGCTATCCCGACCTGCGACCGGAAGGCCAGCAGGCGGACAACGGGGACGGCACCAACGGCAACGGCAGCGTGCCCGAGGCACTGGCCGCCGTTCCGCCCAGCCGGAATCCGACCGTCGACGTCGTGATGCGGATCCAGGAGGGCAAGCAGTACTTCGTCAACCGCATCACGTTTGTCGGGAACACCACGACGCGCGACAACGTGATCCGGCGCGAGATCCGCCTCGTCGAAGGCGGCCTCTTCAACACCGAAGCGCTCAAGTACAGCATCCGGCGGCTCAACCAGCTCGGCTACTTCAAGAACCTGGAGGGGCAGGACGACATCCAGGTCGACAAGGCGGCGGACAAGGAGAACACCGTCGATGTCACGCTGAAGTTCGAGGAGCAGAACCGGAACCAGTTGACCTTCGGCGCCGGTGTGTCGCAGTGGGAGGGGTTCTTCGGCCAGCTCTCGTTCCAGACCGCGAACTTCCTCGGGCGGGGCGAGAGCCTGACGCTCTCGATGCAGGCGGGCTCCCGCGCGCAGAACTACCAGCTCTCGTTCAGCGAGCCGTTCCTGTTCGACCGGAACCTCACGGGCGGCATCGACATCTACAAGCGCAACCTGCAGTACATCGGCTACTACACGCAGAAGTCCACGGGCGGCAACCTCGTGTTCGGGTTTCCCGTCGCCGACTTCAGCCGGATGTTCGTGAACTACAGTTACGAGCGCACGGGCGTCGAGGACTTCAACGAGCTCTTCTTCAATCCGAACTGCATCTTCGAGGAGGACGGCTGCGCGCAGATCTCGCCGTCCGATCTCTCGTCGATCGACCCGGAGACGCTCGAAACGATCCGTCGCAACCCGTTCCTGTACGACTCGCTGCTGCTCGGCGCCGGCGGCCGGCGCACGATCAGCAAGATTACGCCGAGCTTCGTCCACAATACCGTCGACAACCCGATGTTCCCGACGACGGGGCGGCGGCTCACGGCGTCGATCGACCTCGCGATGCTCGGGGGCAACACGAACTTCTACAAGCCGCGGGCGGAGGGCATCTTCTACTGGGCGCAGTCGCGCCGGACCTCGATTGGCGTCCGCGTGCTGACCGAGTTCATCGCCCCGGTGATGGGCACCGAGACGCTCCCGATCTTCGAGAAGCTGTTCCTGGGCGGCGAGTACAGCATCCGCGGCTTCGACATCCGCTCCATCGGCCCGAGCGTGCCCGACCGGCCAGGGCTCGTCCTCGGCGGCAACAAGAGCCTGCTCTTCAACGGCGAGTACCTGATCTCGATTGCCGGGCCCGTGCGGCTGGTGCTGTTCTACGACGCCGGGCAGGTCGTGGACGAGGGTCAGGCGTTCGCGATGAACCAGTTCCGCACGTCGACGGGCGCCGAGATCCGGTTCTTCATGCCGGTGCTCAACGTGCCGTTCCGGTTGATCTTCGCGCACAACCCGCAGCGCGAGGGGATCCTCGACAACAACCTGCAGCCGGCGAAGAAGTTCACGTTCCGCTTTGCGGTCGGTTCGACGTTCTAGGCACGAGGCAAGACAGCGACGACGCTACATCGAAAGGACTATGACAGATATGAGAGCTCGGTTCGGTGCCGCGGTGCTCAGCCT
>JBOGIW010000118.1:0-3515 GCA_050748045.1 Vicinamibacterales bacterium
GGCGCCACCACCGACGGCGTGACGACGACCCTCGGCCGCGGCGGATCGGACTACTCCGCGGCCATCGTCGGCGCCTGTCTGGGGGCGGGCGAGATTCAGATCTGGACCGACGTCGACGGCATGCTCACCGCGGATCCCCGCATCGTGCCGTCGCCGCGCCTCGTGCCGCAGTTGTCGTTCGCCGAGGCATCCGAGCTGGCATACTTCGGCGCGAAGGTCCTGCACCCGAGCACGATCCTGCCGGCCGTCGAGCGCGAGATTCCGGTCCGCATCCTCAATGCGCGGAAGCCCGGCGGCGAGGGGACGCGGATCGTCGCCGAGCCGTTCAGGTCCGCGGGCCTCGCGGCGCTGGCCTGCAAGCGGGACCTCACCGTCGTCGACATCACCTCGACGCGCATGCTGATGGCGTACGGCTTCCTGCGGCGGCTCTTCGAGGTCTTCGAGCGGTTCCGGACGGCGGTCGACGTTGTGACGACCTCGGAGGTGAGCGTGTCGGTGACGGTGGACGACCGGCGCCACCTCGAGGCGATCGCCGGCGCGCTCTCGGAGTTTGCCGAGGTGACCGTGGAGGGGGAGATGGCGCTGCTCTGCGTAGTGGGCGACGGGTTGCGCACCAACGCGTCGATTGCGCCGCGCGTGCTGCGGGTGCTCGAGGACGTGCCGCTGCGGATGGTCTCGCAGGCGGCGTCCCGTCGCAACATCACCGTCGTCCTGCGGCAGCCCGACCTGTCCGGCGCGATGGAGCGCCTCCACCGGGAGTTCTTCGCGTGAGGATCCTGCTCGTCGGCTTCGGGCGCATGGGAGCGCTCGTCGAGGAGCTGGCGCTCGAGCACGGGCACGAGATCGCCGGGCGCATCACGCGCGAGACGGCGGCCTCCGAGTGGCCGGCGGCCGAGGTGGCGATCGACTTTTCCACCGCCGAGGCCGTGCGGAGGACCGTGCCGCGCCTGGCGGCGCGCGGGACCTCGCTCGTGATCGGCACGACGGGCTGGCGCGCGCACGAGGCCGAGCTCCGCGCCGCGGCGGCCGGCGTCGGCGTCGTGGCGTCGGCGAACTTCTCGATCGGCGTGAACCTCTTCGAGATGCTGGTCGCGGAGGCGGGACGCCTGATGCGGTCGCAGCCCGACTACGGCGCCTGGATCCATGAGCTGCACCATGCCGCGAAGAAGGACGCGCCGTCGGGCACGGCGCTCCTGCTGCGGGATGCGCTGGCGGGCGCCGGCTTCCCGCGGCCCATCGATATCGCGTCGACGCGCGCCGGCTCGATTCCCGGAACTCACGTGATCGGATTCGACGGTCCGTCGGATACCATCGAGCTCAGACACACGGCCCGCGATCGACGCGCCTTCGCGAAAGGGGCGCTCGTGGCGGCGGAATGGATTCGCGGCCGCCGCGGCTGGTATTCGATGCGAGACGTGTTGAGCGGCGGCGCCACGTAGCGCGAGAGGTCAGCGATGGCAGGTCGACGACACTGGACCGGAGTGGGAACAGCGCTGGTGACACCGTTCAGGACGGACGGCACCCTGGACGAGCCGGGCGCGCGCCGGCTGGCGCGACGGCAGATCGATGCGGGCATTCATTTCCTCTCGCCCTGCGGCACCACGGGCGAGGCGCCGACGCTCAGCGTCGACGAGAAGGTGCGCATCGTCGAGCTCATCGTGCAGGAGGCGGCGGGCGCCGTGCCGGTGCTGGCCGGCGCGGGCGGCTACGACACGCGCGAGGTGATGCACCTGATGCGCCGCATGGAGCAGGCCGGCGCCGCCGGCTTCCTCTCCGTCACGCCGTACTACAACAAGCCGACCCAGGAGGGGCTCGTCCAGCACTACCGGGCGCTCTCGGCCGCCACGTCGCTGCCGATTGTCGTCTACAACGTGCCGGGACGCACGGGCGTCAACGTCGAGCCGGCCACCCTCGTCCGGCTGGCCGCGCTCCCGAACATCGTCGCGGTGAAGGAAGCGTCGGGCAACGTCGGGCAGATGGCGGAGATCTGCGCGTCGGTGGCCGAGAACTTCATCGTGCTCTCGGGCGACGACGCGCTCACGCTGCCGCTGATGGCGATTGGAGGGCACGGCGTGATCTCGGTGGCGTCGAACGAGGCGCCCGCCGAGATGGTGCAGATGGTGGAGCTGGCCGAGCAGGGCGACTTTCGCGCGGCGAGGCGCCTGCACACGTGGCTCCTTCCGCTGATGACCGTGAACTTCATCGAGGCAAATCCCGGGCCGGTGAAGGCGGCCATGGCCGCGATGGGCCTGCTCGACGAGCAGTACCGGCTGCCGATGGTGTCGCCGCGGCCAGCCTCGCGCGAGCAGATCATGCGCGTCCTGCAGGACCTCAAGCTCCATGAATCTCGCGTCGGAAATCACACAACTGTTTGAGCAGGGGGGCAGCGCGCCGAAGGAGGCGGCGCGCCGCGCGTTCCTCCGCCTGCGCGAGGCGCTCTCGGTCGGCCGCGTGCGCGCCGCCGAGCCCGACCCCGCGTCGCCCACCGGGTGGCGCGTCAACGTGTGGGTGAAGCAGGGCATTCTCCTCGGCTTCCGCCACGGCGACGTCGTGGACATGGGGGTCGCGAAGGGACGCTGGAACTTCTTCGACAAGGACACGATGCCGCTGAAGCAGCTCGACCCGGCGTCGGGCGTGCGCGTCGTGCCCGGCGGCTCGTCGATCCGTGACGGCGCCTACATCGGCAGCGGCGTGATCTGCATGCCGCCGATGTACATCAACGTCGGCGCGTACGTGGACGACGGCACGCTCGTCGACTCGCACGCGCTCGTCGGGTCGTGCGCCCAGATCGGGAAGCGCGTGCACCTCAGCGCCGCCGCGCAGATCGGCGGCGTGATCGAGCCGGTCGGCGCGATGCCGGTCATCGTCGAGGACGAGGTGCTCGTCGGCGGCAACTGCGGCGTCTACGAGGGCGCGGTGATCAGGCGGCGGGCGGTCCTGGCCTCGGGGACGATTCTCACCGGGTCCACGCCGATCTACGACCTGCCGAACGAGCGGATCATCAGGCCGGAGGCCGGCGCGCCGCTCGTCGTGCCGGAGGGCGCCGTCGTGGTGCCGGGCGCGCGGGCGGTGACGGTGGGCGCAGGCCGGGAGTGGGGGCTTTCGCTGGCCACGCCGGTCATCGTGAAGTACCGCGACGACAAGACGGACGCGCGCACCGGGCTCGAGCAATGGATCCGGTAGCCCTGGCGCGCGCGCTCGTGGACATCGACTCCACGACAGGCCGCGAACAGGAAGCCGGCAGGCGGCTCTCGGCCGTTCTGCGCGGTCTCGGCTATGACGTCGCGGAGCAGCCGGTGTCCGACGGCCGGTTCAACGTGTTCGCGCGCCTCGCGTCGCCGCCCCGCGTCGTCTTCTCCACGCACTTCGACTGTGTGCCGCCCTTCTTCCCGAGCCGCCTCGAGCAGGGCGTCCTCTTCGGCCGCGGCGCGTGCGACGCCAAAAGCATCCTCGCGGCGCAGGTGGCTGCCGCCGAGCGCCTGCGCGCCGCGGGCGAGACGCGCATCGGGCTCCTC
>JBOGIW010000119.1:0-5155 GCA_050748045.1 Vicinamibacterales bacterium
GTCGGTCTCTCGTCTCTGGTCTCTGGTCTCTCGTCTTTCGTCTTTCGTCTTTGGTCTCCGGTCTTTGGCCTGGGTCTCGTGCCTCGGGTCTATGGCGGCGTGTCTCGTGTCGTGGTAGGGAAAACGCACAGGCACCGATCGGTCGGTCTGAACTCAGGTTAACGTTTCGCGTGTGCCGCGCATCTCTACCTCCGAAAGAAAAGGAGGTGTGCATGTCAGGCCAGGTGACGCGGCGAAGGTTCGTGCAGGCGAGTCTGGGACTCGCCGGATGTGCGTTGACAGGGACAGCAGCCGTGGCGCTGCAGCCGTCCGATCGCTGGACCCGCCCGGGAGGACTTGTGCCTCCGGGTGAGTGGTGAGCCGGCGGGGGGCCACGCGCCGCGGCGCGCGCAAGCACCATCGCTCACGCTGACGAACCAGGCGAGCGGCTCGTCCTGTCCGGCAAGGTCTACGCTGCCGACGGCCGCACGCCGCTGCGGGGCATCACTGCGTACGTGTATCAGACGGATGTGCGCGGCCTCTACAATCCCGAGGGGAGATACGGCGTTCCCCACCGCATCCGCGGCTGGGTGAACACGGACGACAGCGGCTACTACGAATTCACGACCATCAAGCCGGGGCACTATCCAAACCGCATCACGCCGGCGCACATCCACATGACGGTCTCTCGCGACGATACCCCCGTATGGTGGTTGCCGGAAGTTCGATTCGAGGGCGATCCCCTCCTCACGGCCAACGACTACCGCCTCTCGTCGTCGGAAGGGCGCTTCGGACAGATCCGGCCGCTCGTCGCACGAGGCGGCACGCTGCACTGCACCCGCGACCTCCGCCTGTAGCGACCATGAGGCTGATGATGAACCGCCATCGTATGTTCGGGGTGGCTGCCGGCGCGCTGGCGATTTCCTGTCTGCCCATCGGATCGGCGTCGGGTCAATCGGCGCCGGGCGAGTACGGACGAGCGAGCCTCAGTCGAGCCGTGGATATCGAGCTGCGCGTCGCGGCGCAGGTGTAGGATGTCCGGCGCTGGATGATGGCGCATCGGCCAGGATGTGTGGCGTGACGGACCAGGCCGCGGCCTGTGCGCCGGATGACGGCGATGCCAGCCTGGTGGCGGCCGCGCGGCGCGGCGATCGCGATGCGTTCGACGCCCTCTATCGGCGGTACGGCCGTATCGTGCGAGCCGTGCTGCTCGCGCGCGTCAGGTATCAGGACGTGCCGGATCTGATTCAGGATGTGTTCCTCACGGCGTGGACGAAGCTCGGGACGCTCCGGGATGACGGAGCCTTCGCCGGCTGGATCGCCGCGATCGCACGCAACCGTGCGCTGACACACGTCCGGCAGAACGTCCCGTTCGACGAACTGCAGGATCTTCCTGACAAGGCCGCGCCGTCCGCCGACGCACTGGAGGCCATTCACATGATCAGGGCGCTGCCGGACGCGTATCGCGAGACGCTCCTCCTGCGATTCGTCGAGGGGATGACCGGACCCGAGATTGCGCTCCGCACGGGGCTCACGGAAGGATCGGTCAGAGTCAACCTGCATCGTGGACTCAAACTTCTTCGTGAGCGCATGCAGTCGCTCGCAGGGCACTCGTCATGACAGAGCAGGGCGTGTCTCGATCCACGGACTACCTGTGGGACCGATCTGGAGCTCCCGACGCCGAGGTCGTTCGTCTCGAACGGCTGCTCGGGCAGATTCCGGACTACTGCCCGGTTCCGGAGCTTGGGCCGTTGCCGTCCGCGCGCCCGGGCCGCGGGCTCCGCACGCTTCCCGCCGTGGCGCTCGCGGTAGCGGCGACTGTTGTGGTCGTGCTGGGCGCTGCAGCGCTACGTGTGTGGCTGACGCCGTGGACGGTTGACACGCTCGAGGGAACCGTTCGCCTGGGGCAGCAGGCCGTGACCTCGCCGGTGCGCGTGCGCAGCGGGCATGTCATCGAAACCGGTGACGGCTCCCGCGCCATGCTCCAGGTTGGCGCCATCGGCCGGATCGAGATTGCCCCCGGCTCGCGGCTCCGGATCGTGACGACGAACCGGCGACAACACCGGCTGGCACTGGAACACGGGCGCGTGTCGGCGGTGATTGACGCCCCGCCACGATGGTTCATCGTTGACACGCCGGCGGCGACTGCCATCGATCTCGGATGCGCCTACACGCTCGAGGTCGATAGCGCCGGCCATGGCACCCTCCAGGTTCGGGAAGGCTGGGTCCAGCTCGATGGCGGGACGTACGAAGCCATCGTTCCCGAAGGCGCGATGGCGCACCTGCGATACGGACGGGGACCTGGGAGTCCCTACTACCAGGACGCCAGCGAGACATTCAAACGAGCGCTCTTCCTGATCGACTTCGGCTCCCCTGCCGACGTCGACGCGTCGCTTCCCGTGCTGCTGCACGAGGCTCGCCGTCGCGACAGTCTGACACTGCTGTCGCTCCTTCGCCGCCTCGATGAGGATCATCGCGGGCACGTGTACGACCGTCTCGTGGAACTTCTGCCCGCACCCGCAGATGTCACGCGCGACCGCGTGGTGAACGGCGATCGCGAGGCGATAGACCGCTGGTGGAAGGCACTGGAGCTCGCGCGCCCGCGAAAACTGTATCCCCGGCTCTGGGGCATGGGGTCCTGATCGGCGGCGCTACGGAACCTTGGTATGAAGCACACGGCATCGGCAAAAAAGAGCTCAAGCGAAAGAAGTACCTCGACCAGGTCGCGGAGATCAGCCGCGAGTGGCCGGCAGTTCGCCGTCTGCATCGACAACAACGGCTACGAGGCATCGCTCGAGCGCAACAAGATCTACGTGGTCCTGGCTGACAAGGACGCCGAGCGGGAAGGCGACCTTCGCGTGATCGACGAGAGCGGAGAGGACTCCTGTTCTCGGCCGACCGTTTCGTCGCGATCGAGGTCCCCGCAGCCGTCAGGTCGTCCCTTCTGAAAGCCTCGTGAGCGCTGTCTGCGCTAGATCATCGCCTCGTCCCACACCAGCTCTCCACGCGCGAAGCGATCGATCGACAGCGCCGACACGTCCACGGTTTCCGCGCGGCCGGTGCGTATCAGCTCGGAGACGACCTTCCCGGTCGCCGGGGCCATCATCAGGCCGTGGCCGCTGAAGCCGTTGGCCATGAAGAAGCCCTCAAGCGCGGGGTGCTCGCCGATCATCGGGTTGTGGTCCGGCGTCATCTCGTAGAGTCCTGCCCACCCTTCCACGCCGCGGACGTCGCGGAACGCGGGCACGCGCCGCACGAGGTCGGGGTAAAAGTTGGCGAGCCATCGTGAGCCGTCGCAGTCGAAGTTCTGGCCGTACGGCTCGTCGAGCTTCGTCTTCGCGAGGATGATTCGGTCGGGCTGTCCCGGCTCCACCGGATCGTCGTGGCGCCAGTGGATGCCTCCCGGATCGACCGTCATCGGCCAGCGGTACGGCCACGGCCTCGGCAGGTCGCACCGGAACAGGTGCTGTCGCATCGGCTTCACGGGCTGCTCCAGGCCGGCGAGCGCCGCGACGCGCGCGGTGAACGGGCCGCCCGCGTTGACGACGACGGGAGACTGGATACGGGTGCCGGAGGCGAGCGCCACGCCGGTGATCCGTCCGCCGGTCCGGGCCACCTCGCGCACCTCGTCGTGGACGTACTCGACTCCTGCCGCCCTCGCACCGGCCCGGAAGCCGTGCAGCACCTCCTTCGGGTTCGCGTACCCATCGTCGGTGCCCATCAGGCCGAAGACGAGATCGTCGGCGACGAGGTCCGGCAGCATCGCGCGGATCTCGCCGGGGCTCAGGCGCCGGACGTGCGCCCCGCGCTCGGTCAGGATGTCGTGCCGGCGCTCGAACGCCGCCGCTGACGCGGCGTCCACGAGAAACAGATAGCCGCGCTGGCGAAACCAGGCGCGCGACGTGTGCCCGCCGACGCTCATGCGGCGATCGAAGTCCTTGTAGAACGCGATGCTGTACTGGGCGAGGTGGATGTTGACCACGGAGCCGAACTGCTGCCGGATGCCGCCCATCGCGAGGCTGGACGACGACCGCGCGTACGTGGGATCGCGCTCGATGATGACGATGCGCCCGGTGAAGCCGTCCTGACGAAGGTGGTAGCCGATGCTCGACCCGACGACACCGCCTCCGACGATGACGACCTCCGCCGCGGTCATCGCGGCGTACCGGATTCGGTCCGCTCCGCCTGTTTCAGCGACCGCCAGAACAACACCGCGCCGATCGCGATGATCACGAGCGCCTGGCCGATCAGGTTCACCTCGTAATTGAGCACGTTCCCGGTGCCGGCCGGCGGCACGAACACGAGCGCGAGCGAGACCAGCGTCGCCATGAACCCAGCGACAGCCGCGCCCGTCGCGGCAGGGCCCGGCCGCATCAGCCGGACGAACGCCACGAACAGGTACAGATACGGAATGAAGTAAATCAGGATGGTGAGATTGACCAGGATGTCGTAGGCCTCCTGGATCGTCGTCTGCGCGCCGGTGACCGTGAGGAACACGCTGGCGAGGAAGATGAGCGTCGCGACGATGCCCTGGACGACGAGGGAAACGTGCGGCGTGCGATAGACCGGGTGGAGCGTCGCGAAGACGCGCGGCAGCACGTGATCCACGCCGGCCGCAAACGGCACGCGGGCGGCGCCGGCGATCCAGCTGCTGGTTCCGCCGATGCTGCCGACGACCAGGAGCAAGGCCGTGACGGCGCCGAACCCCGGGAGCCCGAGGCGCGCCGACGCGAGATCCACGGCATCGCTGATACCGCTGCGCTCGGCGAGCGCGTCGGGAGGGAGCGCGACGAGCACCGACACGGAGCCCGCGATGTAGACCAGCATCACGACGAAGCCCGCGATCAGGATGCCGCGCGGGATCGTCCGCTCGGGGTCTTTTACCTCCTGGCCCACGAGCGACGTGATCTCGAAGCCCGAGAAACCAAAGCACATCGCCGACCAGAGGCCAATCGTGCTCATGACGTCATCCCGCGGCCACAGCTCGGCCGGCGCGAACGATGTCGCCGAGCCGAACTTCACGAACGCGATCGCGCCGAAGGTGATCAGCAGACCCGCGGGGATCCACACGGCATAGCTGCCGATGTTCTGCACGTGCTTGCCGCGCGTGAGGCCGATGACGTTGATGGCGACGAGGACCCAGAGCTCGAAGAGTACGAAACCAACGGAGTAGAGC
>JBOGIW010000120.1:0-6588 GCA_050748045.1 Vicinamibacterales bacterium
AGCAGGGACTGAAGGGACCGGCAGGCGCCCAGGGGCCTGCAGGACCGGCAGGCCCGCAGGGACCCGCGGGTCCGGCAGGGGCGCAGGGGCCGGAAGGTCCGCAGGGGCCGGCGGGACCAACGGGTCCTCAGGGAGCGACGGGACCCACCGGACCACAAGGGCCTCAGGGACCTTCCGGTCCGGCCGGACTTGGTTTCCGGCAGGTGGACGCGTTCCAGGCCATCACGTCGACGATGGGAGACGATCCGCAGCCGGTCGCATCGGTGACAACGTTCTTCCCGTCGAACGGATTCGCGCTGGTGCTCGCGACGGGCTACTGCTTCGGCGAGCTCGGACAGCCGGACCTGGACGTTCGACTTGGGATCGAACCGGTCACGAACACCATCTCGTTCGTCAACGGCGGCTCCGCGGTGCTGCATCTGAGCTCGCCGAACGTCGAGACGCCGTCAGGCAGAGGCTTCGATACGTTCAGCGTCTCTCGCGTGTTCGCCGTGGCCGCCGGCAGCAACCCCTCGTTCTACTTGAACGGCGTTCTCGGCGGCGGGGCCCCGGGCGCGCAGCGGTTCACGTGCAAGAGCGCCATGACGGTGTTCTTCGCGGAGACGCAGCTGGCGGCGAGCGGCTCGTAACGCGCTCGCGATCCGCTCTCCGCGGGTCCGCGCTCTCCGGTCCGCGCTTCGCTCCGCAATCGCGGATTGCGGAAAGCGGACGGCGGATTGCGGAAAGCGGATCGCGAAGTTACAAACTATTGCAATGCCGGCCGCTCGTGCGGGGCACACTGAGTGCTCCTCACTCATGCAGATACCGGCTCCCTGTACGTTTGCGGCCCTGGTGGGAATCACCTGGTCGGCGGCGACCGCGTTCGCCGCCGACGATCCGACGACAAAGATCGACTACGCGACGGCTCGTCTGGAGCGGCGCCTCGAGGCCGTCCGTGCCGCCGGCCCGATCGCGATCGACGGCGCGCTCGACGAGCCGGCCTGGAGCGAAGCCCCGCTGGCGTCGAACTTCATCCAGAACGATCCCCGCGAGGGGGTGGCCGCGTCGTTCGACACCGAGGTCCGGGTCCTCTACGACGACGAGGCGCTGTACATCGGCGTCTTCGCCAGGGACGACGAGCCCGGGGCCATCATCGTGACGGACCTGAAGAAGGACTTCAACACCGGCAACAGCGACGGCTTCACCGTGATCCTGGACACGTTCCGGGACGAGCGGAACGGCTACATGTTCTCGACCAACCCGGCGGGCGCGAAGTTCGACTCGCAGGTCTCGAACGAAGGACGCGAGAACAACACGAACTGGGACGGCATCTGGGAGGTCAAGACGCGGATCACCGAGCGGGGCTGGTTCGCGGAGATCAGGATCCCGTTCCGCACTGTGAAGTTCACGAGCGGCGATCCGCAGACCTGGGGCATCAATTTCCGCCGGAAGGTGCGCCGGCTCAACGAAGACAGTTTCTGGTCCCCCGTTCCGCGCATCTACGACATCGAGCGCGTCTCGCTGGCCGGCACGGTGGACGGGATGCAGGGCCTGCGTCCGGGCAAGAACATCCGCGTGAAGCCGTATGCGCTCGGCAGCGCGAACACGGTGCCGGGCCGCACGCTCGACGACTATGACGTCGGGCTCGACGTGAAGTACGGCGTGACGAGCGGGCTGACGTGGGACTTCACGGTCAACACGGACTTCTCCCAGGTGGAGGCCGACGAGCAGCAGATCAACCTCTCGCGCTTCAACCTCTTCTTTCCCGAGAAGCGCGACGTCTTTCTCGAGAACTCCGGCATCTTCCAGTTCGGCGCCAGCGACCGGATGGGCGGTGGGGGCGGCGGCGGACGCCAGAACGCCGCGGCCGACATGCTGCTGTTCCACAGCCGCCGCATCGGGTTGTCCGAGAACGGCGACGCCATCCCGATCCTCGCGGGCACGCGCCTGACAGGGCGCCAGGGCCGCTACTCGGTCGGCGTGCTGAACATCCAGCAGCGCGAGTACGAGAGCGACCAGGGTGTCATCACGCCGTCGACCAACTTCATGGCGCTCCGCATGCGCCGCGACATCCTGTCGAACTCCGACATCGGCGCCGTGTTCCTGAACAAGGACGAGCGCGGCGCGCGCTACAACCGCATCGCGGGCGTCGATGCGAACTTCCGCTTCGGCTTCCTCAGCCTCAACGGGTACGTGGCAAAGGCGCTGTCGCCGCAGGTCGTCGAGCCCGGCACGGGCGGCGATACGGCCGTGCGCGGCAGCTTCAACTACCAGAGCCGCGTCTGGCAGTTCCGCGGCCACTTCAACGGCATCGGCGAGCGGTTCACCAGCGAGATGGGCTTCGTGCCGCGGCAGGGCGTCAACAACGTGCTGCTCTACACGGGGTACACGTGGCGGCCGTCGTGGTTCCGGAAGCTCGGCCTTCGCGAGACGAGGCCGCACTGGCAGATGGACCTCTACGAGCGGCAGCACGGCGCGGGCCTCGAGTCGCGGTACCAGGACTGGCACTGGCCCTTCAACTTCAACGACGGCACGTTCGTGGAGATCGGCGTCAACTCGAACGTCGAGGAGATCCGGGAGCCGTTCACGATCAACAGCTCGCGGGGCGTCCGCGTGCTGCCGGGCCGCTACGACTTCAACGAGTACTTCGTGCTCTGGCGCGGCAACACGTCGGCGCCGTTTTCGTTCGAGGCCCGGTATTCGAACGGCGAGTTCTACGACGGCTACCGGCGCGGGTACACGATCGGGCCGACGATCCGGCCCAACGAGAAGTTCAACGCGTCGGTGAGCCTCCAGATCAACGACATCGAGCTCGCGGAGGGCGCGTTCGTCAGCACGCTCGTCACGAGCCGCCTGAACTACAACTTCAGCACGACGATGTTCGTCAACGCGCTGCTGCAGTACAACACCGACTCGCGGCAGTGGAGCTCGAACCTGCGGTTCAACATCATCCACCGGCCGCTCAGCGACTTCTTCTTCGTCTACAACGAGCGGCGCGACGAGCGCAGCGGCAGCCTGATTAACCGCGCGCTGGTTGCCAAGATGACGTACCTGGTCGCCTTCTGAACCGCGGCGCAAGCGCGTCCTTCGCCTTCGCCACGCCGAAAAGGAACAGGCTGAACGCTGCGAAGGCCAGGAGCGACTGCTCGAACGTCAGCCGCTTGTGGATGCCCGCGCTGAGCACGCCGTAGACCATCTCCACGTGGATCCAGTAGACGAAGAGCGACACCCGCCCGAAATACTCGAGCGGGGCGCTCACGCGGCGAAGGGCCGAGCTGATCGCGTACGCGAGCGGAACGAGCGACAGGAGCACGCCGAGGCGGAGGAAGAAGAACGTGGGCGAGCTGGTCCAGAAGCTCGTCTGGGTGTAGATGGCGGGCAGAAACGAGGCGGCGTACGCCGCAGCCGCCATGCCGGGGCCGAACGCCGCAAGCGCCAGGATCAGCCGGCGCTCGGCCTGGGGCGTTCGCGCACGATCGAGCGACAGGCCCAGCGCGGCGCCCGCGAAGAGGAAGCCCGCCCACGGCAGCAGCGTGAAGGTGGTGCGGCCAGGATAGGGTCGCAGGTACCACTCCACGGGATCCGGCAGCGCGGCCAGCCAGGGCGTCGCCCGCACGATCGGCGTCAGCATCGTCAGCGCGACGACCGCCGCCACGAGGAGCGCCGCGCGCACGGCGTCGCGCCCCGCGAGGCCCCAGAGCGCCGCGGCGCCGACCATCGCCAGCCCCATGATGTTCAGGATGTCGACCTTGAGCAGCGTGTCGAGCGGCGCTCCGCCGCCGAGCAGCCACGACTGCAGCCGGAAGAGAAAGGCCAGGCCGAAGATCTGCCAGCCTCGGACGCGGGCGGCGGCCGCCGCCTCCCGCGCGGATGCGCCCTTCCGCATGCGGCCGCCGATGGCGAGCACGAGGGCCAGGCCGGCCAGGAACAGGAAAATCGGCGCGCCAAACCCGCCGAGGATCATCGCGTAGCCGAACGGCACGCGGCCGCGCTCCGACACGAGCGTCCATGAATCGAGCGTATGCGCCTCGATCATGATCAGCACGGCGATGCCGCGCAGCCAGTCGAGATACGCGCGACGGCTCATGGAGCGGCCGTGTCGTCCGCGATCCGCGATCCGCAATCCGCGATGAATCCCCGACGGAGCGGAGGCAGGCGCATCTCCCCCTTTTGTCCGTTCAGGACTGAACGTGCACGTCCGTCGGCCTGGATACCGGGCGCATCGCCTTGCGCGGGCCGACGAGCGCCGCGAACGCGAGCCAGGCCATCGGGAGGAGCACGAGCAGATACGTCAGGTACTGCCCATACCGGCCGTCAGGACCATACGGCTCCGTTGCCCAATGGAGCGGCTCGCTGTAGGGAAGCACGTTCGCCTCGGTGAGCTCATGGAAGCCGTAGATGAACAACTGGACGACGAACACCATCAGGAAGACGGCGGTGACCTGAAAAAAGAGCGCGAGGTTCACGCGGTGACCGTACTTCGACCAGAGCCACGCCACGGCCGCCGCGCACAGCGTCCCGGCCACGGCCCCCAGGATGATGTCGATCGCGCGGATCTGGAAGAGGAGCGTCCCCATGAGGAGCGCCGTCTCCATGCCCTCGCGTGAAATCATGAGCAAGGTGAACAGGAAGACGCCGGCAAACGCGGCCGCGCCTGTCCGGAGCGCCGACACCTCCAGCTTTCCTTCGATTTCCCGCTTCAGCCGCTTGGCGTGGCGCCACATGTGGACGATCAGAGACGCCACGAGCAGGCCCGCGGCGATCGCCAGGATCCCCTCCCAGAGCGCCTGGTTCGCCGCACGCTGGAACAGCCAGGCCGCGCCCACGCTCAGCACGACCGAAACGCCGATGCCCCAGTGGACGGCCGGGATGAGCTCGCGGCGGCCGCTCTTCCGGAGGTAGGTGAGGCTGATGGCAACGATGAGAAAGGCCTCGAGGCCCTCCCGGAGCGTGATGACGAAGGCTTGCAGCATATCGTGACCGTCCCGGTTAATGAGATTGAATCTCAGAATGGGTGAGTCTAACCCGACCAAATCGGTCGGATCAAGCCCTCAGCAGACCCCCGGGCCAGGCCCCTTCGCCAGACCCTCAAGCCAGACGGCCGCGCGACCGGGACAGCTGACTTGAAACTGCTAACTTTTTAGCAGATGATCCGAACGCCGGGACTGCCCGCGCCGTCATAGCCAGTGCGGCGGTCGGTGAGTCCGCTGCGACGAACACATGGCCAAGCCCGCACCGCACGACCTCTCCCGCCGCGAGCGCCAGATCATGGACGTCATCTACGAGCGCGGCCAGGCCACGGCCGCCGAGGTGGCCGGGGCGATCCCCGATCCGCCCAGCTATTCGGCGGTCCGCGCCCTGCTCCGCATTCTCGAAGGCAAGGGCTACCTGCGCCACGAACAGCAGGGGCTCCGCTACGTTTTCCTGCCGACCGTGAAGCGCGCGAGCGCGCGCCGCTCGGCCCTGAAGGGGCTCGTGCGTACCTTCTTCGACGGCTCCGTGGAGCAGACGGTCGCGGCGCTCCTCGGCCAGCAGAAGCTCACGCCGGAAGAACTGGATCGCCTCGCGGCGCTCATCGATCGCGCGCGCACGGAGGAACAGTGATGCTCCTGGTCGATCTCGCGGTTCGCGCAACGCTGATCTTCTTTGCCGCGCTCGTCACGACCTGTGCGCTCCGGCGGGCGGCCGCGGCGACACGGCACCTGACGTGGACGCTCGCCGTCGTCAGCGTGCTGGCACTGCCCCTCCTCGTGCTGGCGCTGCCCGAGTGGCCGATCCTGCCGGGCGGCGGCCCGGGGCCCGCACGGCCCCACGTCGCCTCGCCGGATGCCGACGCGGCCGTGCCGTCGCTGAACACGGCGACGAGCGGCGCCGGGCCGGTCAGCACCGCAACCGCCCCCTCGGCGCGCATCCTCGTGAATGCTGCGCTCGCCATCTGGGGCCTCGTGACGTGCGCGCTCGTCGCCCGCATCGCGGCCGGCATCGGAGCGGTCCGCCGCCTGGCGCGGCACGCGAGACCCGCGGATGCACGGTCGCGCGACCTTCTCGATCGGGTTGCCGCCGCCGCCGGCGTCAGCACGCCGATTCGGCTGCTCGTCAGCGATGACGTGTCGACGCCCATGACATGGGGCGGCCGGCGCCCGCTGCTCCTGCTGCCGCGGGATGCCCGCGGCTGGTCCGATGCACGCGTATGGATGGTGCTGCTGCACGAGATCGCCCACATTCGCCGGGCCGACTGGCTGACGCATGCGATCTCCCGCGTGGTCGTCGCGTTCCATTGGTTCAACCCCCTCGCCTGGATCGCGATGCGGGCCATGACGCGTGAGCGCGAGCGCGCGTGCGATGACTTCGTGGTCGCGCAGGGCGCGCCGGCCACCGACTACGCGCAGCACCTGCTCGATATCGCCCGCAGCGAGCGACCGGGACCGGCGCGGGCGGTCGCCCCCGCGATGGCGCGACGCTCAGAGCTCGAGGGACGCGTGCTCTCCATCCTCACGCCTCATCGGCGCGAGGCGTGCCGCTCCGCGGCGCCCCTGCTGACGCTCGCCGCGATTGCAGCGGCCGGACTGGTGGCCGCCGCCGCGCCCGCCCACGTGCCACCGCCCGATG
>JBOGIW010000121.1:0-6359 GCA_050748045.1 Vicinamibacterales bacterium
CCTCTGCGTCTCCGCGCCCCCGTGATCACAAGAGCCAGGACACCACCATCGCATCGAGCCAGGACACGGCCGCGCCTACTGGGCTCGCACGTTGTAGGCGAACACGGTGTCCTGATCCCGCAGGATCAGCCTTCCGTTCGTGATGATCGGGTGGCTCCACGTTGGCAGCGATCCCGGCTGGATGCGGAAGCGGCCGTGCTCCCGGTAGCCGGTGGGCGCGGGCTCGGCCAGCCCCACGACGCCGTTCTCGCTGTAGAGATACAGGCGCTGGTCTGCATAGATGAGCGATCCCTTGCCGACGCTGCGGTCGCGCCAGGCCACGCTCCCGTCGGCCAGCTTCATCGCGGTCAGGATGGAGCCCGAGAAGCCGTACAGGTGGTCGTCGACGAGCACGGAGCTGCTGTGGTGATTGCGCATGTCGCGGGTGAAGTAGACCTCACGCGCCCCGCCTGGTGAGAGCTCGAGCAGCGCCGCGCCGGCGCCGTAGTCCGAGGAGAGGAACACACGGGTGCCGGCGACGATCGGCGTCGCGATGTTGGCCGTGCCGTTCGCGACGCGGTCGTAGGACCAGAGCTCCCGGCCGTCGCGCACGCTGACGCCGATCGCGCGCGCCGCCGTGAAGAACACGGCCTGCTCGGTGCCGGCCACTCGCGCGATCACGGCCGACGAGTACCCGGCTTCGTCGCTGTGGCGACGCCAGAGCACGGCGCCCGTCGCCTTGTTGAGCGCGACAATCGAGGCGTTCGGACCGCCCGCCTGCACGAGGACGCGATCGCTCACGACGAGCGGCGATTCGCTCAATCCCCAGGGGATGTTCGACCCGCCAAACTCACGCAGCAGGTTCTTGGTCCAGATCGGCTTGCCGGTGGACACGTCGAGGCACACGAGGTCTCCGCTGCCGCCGAGCGCGTAGAGACGATCGCCGTCGACGGTCGGCGTGCCCCGTGGCCCGTCGCCACGATCGTTGTGGAAGAGGGCGCCGATGGGCGTCTCCCACACCCGTGTGCCGCTCGTCGCGTCGAAGGCCAGCACGTGCTCGCGCTGGCTGCGGCCGCCGAGCGTGTAGACGCGGCCGCCGGACGCCGAAAAGGACGAGTAGCCGATGCCGACGCCCGTCGTGCGCCACGCCACCGGGGGGCCCTGCGCCGGCCACGTCCTCAGGAGCCCGGTCTCGGCCGACTTCCCGTCGCGGTTGGGGCCGCGCCACTGGAACCAGTCTGCCGGCTGCAGGGCCGGGCGCGCGGCGCCGAGCGCCAGCACGAATGTCACCATGAAAATGCGCCCGTGCATCGCGGATATACTTGGGATTTTGATGCCCGCGAACGACGAGCGCCTGTTCACCCCGCGCTTCTTCCTCATGTGCGGGTTCACCTTCACGGTTTTCCTCTCCGCGTTTCAGCTCCTGCCGACCGCGCCCTTCCGTATTCTCTCGCTCGGGGGCAGCGAGCTCGTTGCCGGTCTGTTCCTGGGCTTTCTCACCTACGCCTCGGCATTCAGCGCACCGTTCACCGGTTCCCTGGCCGACCGCCTGGGGAAGCGCCGGATCCTGATCGTGTCGAGCGTGGCCATCGCGGCCTTCTCCGCCGCGTATGCGTTCATCGCCAGCGTGCCGCTCATGCTGTCCCTGGTCGCGGCGCACGGGATCTTCTGGTCGGGGCTGCTGACCGCGTCCGGCGCGTACCTGGCGGACATCATTCCCGCGCATCGCCGCGGCGAGGGGATCGGCTACTACGGGTTGTCGACGCTGCTGGCCATTGCGACGGCCCCGTCCATTGGACTCTATCTGTACCAGTTCGGTTGGGACGTGGTGTGTTTCAGCGCGGCCGCGCTCAACGTGGCGATGGCCGTCATCGCCAGCCGGCTGCCGGAGAGTCCTCACGGCCACGCACCCGAGGGGGCGCTCTTCGGCGCCCACCTGCTCGAATGGCGTGTCGCCGCGCTGTCCTTCACGCTGTTCCTCTACTCATTCGGCTACGGCGGCGTGACCAGCTTCGTCGCGCTCTATGCCTCCGGCAACCGCGTCACGCCCGGCCTCTACTTCACCGTGTTCGCGGTCACCACCATGTGCACGCGGCCGATCTCCGGCCCGCTCGGCGATCGGATCGGCCACGTGCGAGTGCTCATCCCGTGCCTCGCCCTCATTGCTGTAGGATACGCGCTCCTGGCCGTCAGCGGGACCCGGCCGTGGATGATCGCCTCGGCTGTGGTGTTCGGCCTCGGGTTCGGCTCCGCCTATCCCGTCTATACGGCGTACGTCCTGCAGCACGTGGACACGCGTCGTCGCGGCGCCGCCTTCGGCGGCATCCTGGCGGCGTTCGATACCGGCATCGGCACGGGGTCGATCATTATGGGGTGGCTCATCCACCGCGTCGGGTTCAACGCGGCCTACGCCGCCGCGGCGTGCCTGGCAGCCTTCTCGATCCCCTACTTCCTGTTCTCGGGGCGGCGACTGCTATGGACTACGTCAATCTCGGAAGGACCGGCCTGAAGGTTTCGCGTCTGTGCCTCGGGTGCATGAGCTACGGCACCCCGTCGTGGCGCCCCTGGGTGCTCGACGAGCAGGCGAGCCGGCCGTTCT
Organism: Vicinamibacterales bacterium; assembly: GCA_050748045.1. Lineage (GTDB taxonomy): Bacteria > Acidobacteriota > Vicinamibacteria > Vicinamibacterales > UBA2999 > CAVYVZ01. The sequence continues at coordinate 2,579 of JBOGIW010000121.1, forward strand.
TCGAGCGCGCGATCGAACGGGGTGTCAACTTCTTCGACACCGCCGACATGTACTCCCTCGGGGTCAGCGAGGCCGTCACGGGCCGCGCGCTCAAGGCGCTGGCGCGCCGCGATCAGGTCGTGATCGCCACGAAGGCATTCTGGCCCATGGGGGACGGCCCGAACGACCGCGGCCTCTCGCGCAAGCACCTGCTCGACGCGATCGACGGCTCCCTGCGCCGGCTCGACACCGATTACGTCGATCTCTACCAGGTGCACCGCTGGGACTACTCGACGCCCATCGACGAGACGCTCCGCACGCTCGACGATATCGTCCGCGCGGGCAAGGCGCGGTACATCGGGGCCTCGAGCATGTTCGCGTACCAGTTCGCGAAGGCGCTCTCGCTTGCAGACCGGCGCGGCTGGACCCGCTTCGTGTCGATGCAGAACCACTACAACCTGGTGTACCGGGAAGAAGAACGGGAGATGATTCCCCTCTGCCTCGACGAGGGCATCGGCCTCATTCCCTGGAGCCCGCTCGCCCGCGGGCTGCTCGCCGGGAACCGGCGACGCGCTGCGACGGCGACCGAGGGCGGCGTCACGCCACGCGCGAAGACGGACACGTTCGCGCACGAGCTGTACACGCGGGAAGACGATTTCGAGATCGCGGACCGATGCGCCCAGGTGGCCGCGCGGCGCGGCGTGCCGCCGGCGCAGGTGGCGCTCGCCTGGTTGCTGCAGAAACCCGGCGTCACCGCGCCGATCATCGGTGCCACGAAGGTCGAACAGCTCGACGAAGCCGTCGGCGCCCTCTCCCTCGGTCTGGCCGCCGACGAAGTGCGATTCCTGGAGGAGCGCTACCAGCCCCACCCCGTGCTGGGACACCAGTAGCTCAACTCCCAACTCCCAACTCCCAATTCCCAACTCCCAATCCCCAATTCTCAACTTCCCAATCCCCAACTCCCAATCCCCAACTCTCAACTCCCAACTCCCATCCACAACGCCCACGGGACCAGAGACCAGAGACCAGAGGCTAGACGTACGTCACATTCCGCTTGCTGGTGTGTGCGCGCAGGACGTCGGAGGTCAGGCGCTTCGAGAGGTACACCTTCGACTCGCGGTTATCGAGCTGGTGCGGCTCGTACTTGATCACGTCGAAGTTGAGCTGATCGAGCGTGCCGCGCATGTCGTAGAACTTGTTCTTCGTCTTGACGACGACTTCGTGGTAGCCGCAGGAATGGGCCCAGGCCTCGGATTGCTCGGTGAGGGCGCGGAAGTGCCCCTGGCCGCGCCAGTCGCTCCTCGTGCCACCGATCCAGTTGTAGAGGATCTTCCGGTCCTCGAAGACGACATGTCCCGTGAGCCGGGCGATGAGGTCGGCGAGCTTCGGCTCCGTCTCGTCGGCCTTGAGCTCATGAACGATCTTGAACGAGACTGGCACGACGGTGCCGAGGGGGTCATCGGGCAAGGGCGCCTCCGCCATGAGGATCAGGAACTCGCGGTTTTCGAGGCGACGGATGATCTCCGGGGCCGACTTCTTGTTGGGGAACTCCCAGAAGTACTCTTCGATGTACTGGATTTCGAGCGCACCGGTGTCGAGCGGATACTGCTTGATCAGATAGTGCAAGGCTGGCCTTTCGATTGGGCTTGAACGGCCGATTATATAATGCGTGTGGCTCCGACGGGGGGTCAGACCGGGGTCAGACCCTGGTGATGGGGCGACTCAAGGTCACGGGACGAGTGAGGTGCAGGAACTGCGCGCCTCGCCGGTGCTCACCGCCCTGGCCGTCAGCGCGGCACCGGCGGTGCGTCCGGCGGCGCCAGTCGATCCGCCCGAGAGGGGCCACCTCTCGCGTGCGTTCGGCATCGCGGGCCGCCAGATGGCCGGCGCCTTCAAGGTCGTCGGGCGCACCTTCCAGCCGGTTTTCCGTTTTCTAAGAGAGGTCCAGCATGCGATACGCCGTGGTGCTCGTTCTTGCCACACTGGCGGTCGTCTCCGCCCGCTCGCAAGAGCCGACTCGCGCGCGGTCCACGTCGTTCGAAACGATGCGGCCCGAGATCGTCGGCCAGCACGGCATCGTCGCCGCGGGACGACATTATTCCGTCGAAGCCGGGATGCGCCTCCTGCGGGCCGGCGGCACTGCCATCGACTCGGGTGTCGCCGCGGTGTTCGCGGCGGCCGTCGTCGAGATCTCGCACTTCGGCTTCGGCGGCGAGTCGCCCACCATCATTCACGACGCCAGGACGCGACAGGTCGTCGTCATCAACGGGCAGGGGACGGCGCCGAAGGCCGCGAGGCCGGCGCTCTTCGAGAAGGAAGGCAAGGTGCCCGGCAACGGGCCGCTCGGCGCGACCGTGCCGGCCGTGATGGACGCCATGGCGCTCGCCCTCGCGCAGTACGGCACGACGACGCTCGCCGAGACGATGGCGCCGGCGATCGAGCTGGCGGATGGCTTCCCGATGTACGATTTCCTTCGCGGCTTCCTCATCCGCGAACAGCAGCGCTCCTCCGCGTACGAGTGGACGGCGAAGACGTACTATCCGAATGGCCGGGTTCCCGAGGTCGGCGAGATCTTCCGTCAGCCAAACCTCGCGAAGACGCTGCGGGCCATCGTGTCTGCGGAGCACGCCGCATTGAAGGCGGGGAAGGACCGGCGCGCCGCCATTGGCGCCGGGCGCGACGCGTTCTACACGGGCGACATCGCGCGCCGGATCGCCGATGCGAATGCGGCTGCCGGCGGCGTGTTCACCCATGAGGACCTCGCTGCGTACCAGGGCCGCGTCGAGCAGCCGACCAGCACGACGTTCCATGGCTACACCGTCTACAAAGCCGGGCCCTGGAACCAGGGCCCCGCGCTGCTGCAGACGTTGAACATTCTCGAGGGCATCGACCTGGCGGCCATGGGCCACAACTCGGCGCCGTACATTCACACGGTGCACGAGGCGATCAAGCTCGCCTTTGCCGATCGAAACGCCTTCTACGGCGATCCTGATTTCGCGAAGGTGCCGCTCACAGGGCTCCTCTCGAAGGAGTACGCGGCCGAGCGTGCGCGCCTCATCACCGATCGGGCTTCGCTCGAGCAGCGGCCGGGCAACCCTTTCCGCTTCGACCCTGCTGTGAAGCCGCCGTCCACTCCCTACACGCCGCGGGCGCAAGGCCGGCCGTCAGGCGCCGGGGCGGGCGACACGACGGCGGTCGAAGTCGTCGACAAGGACGGTAACCTCTTCTCATCGACGCCGAGCTCCGGCTGGCTCCTTGGCGGCGCCTTCATCGCGGGCGACACCGGCGTCCCGATGAGCAACCGCATGCAGGTCTTCGATCTCGATCCGGCCAGCCCGAACGTGCTCGCCGGCGGCAAGCGGCCGCGGACCACGTTGACGCCGACGATTGTGCTGAAGGACGGGAAGCCCTTCCTCGCGATCAGCACGCCGGGCGGTGACAGCCAGGATCAGCAGATTCTCAACGTGCTGCTGAACCTGCTGGTCTTCGAGATGCCGCTGCAGGCGGCCGTGGAGATGCCGCGGATCAACTCGCTGCACTTCCACAGCTCGTTCGACGATCACGACAGCCGGCCAGGCGTGCTGGAGATCGAGGATCGCGTGTCACCCGCCGTGCGCGAGGCGCTGACCGCTCGCGGGCACACGCTCCGCGTGCTCGGCGCCTACGGCATGAGCACCGGCATCGTCGCGGCGGGCGTGAACCCGGCCACCGGCACGCTGCGGGGAGCCGCCGATCCGCGGCGGGAGCGGTACGTGATGGGGTGGTAAGGACCCTGGTCGGAATAAGGTGGCCACCTTGGCCG
>JBOGIW010000122.1:0-6459 GCA_050748045.1 Vicinamibacterales bacterium
TCGCCTCCGACGAGCGCCGCGCGCTCGTCGCGCGCGCCGGGCCCGTCCTGGCGGGCTCGGCCCTCCTCTGGCTGCTGGGCGTGCTGGCGCTGGCACGCGGGCCGCGATCGGCGGATCCGCCGGCCGCGGCCGTACCTCCCGGCGCCGGCGAAGAGTCCCTAGCGCAGACGCCGTTGCCCATTCCATCTGTCGATCTGGTCGAAGCCGCCAGTGTGTGCACCGAGCTGGCACGCCTGCCGAGCGGCGCGGCGCTGCCGTCCCTTCTCGCCCGGGCCGCCGGCGTGCTCGATGCGCCGGGGCTCATCGTGTGGCTCGGAGCGGGCGAGGAGCTGTTCGCCGCCTCGTCGCACGGCTACGACCGGGAGACGCTGGCACGCCTCGGTCTCATTCCCCGCACGGGCGACAACGCTACGGCTGCCGCGTGGCGGGCCGCCGCGATGTTCACCGTGAGCGGCGGTCCCGCCGGCACGGGCGCGATCGTCGCGCCCCTGGTCCGTCCGGATGGCTGCTTCGGCGTCCTGGCCGCTGAAGTGCGCCATGGGCGTGAACGCGACGAGGCGACGCGCGCCCTGACGGCGATGATCGCCGCCCAGCTCTCCGCCGTGGTTGCCCCGTGGCCTCAACCAAGCCACGCCGACGCGCCGCTTCAGGTCCACCCGGACGAGGTCGCCGTGGCAGGCGGCCACGACACGCCCGCCCCCGCCGCGGCCAGCGCATAACCTGCCGGTTCCTTTCCCGATTCGGGCTAATGGCGGCGTCCCTCGACGCCGAAAAGATCTGGCAAATGATGTTCAGCCTGATGCTTGCGGGGCTGCTGGCCGCGGCGCCCCAGGCGCCGGCCCGCGCCACTCCCACACACGAAGAAGCGGCGGAGCTGGCGCAAGGTGGACAGCTCGCCCGCGCGCTCGAGACCTATCGCCGCCTGGCCGGGGTCAACCCACGCGACCAGGAAGCGCGCCTGGCCATTGCCCGGCTGCACATGGAGATGGGGCACCCGGATCTGGCTGAATCGGTGTATCGCGGCGTGCTCTTCGAGAGTCCGTCCAGCGTCAAGGCGACGGTGGGCCTGGGTTGGGCCCTGACCGCGCTCGGTCGGAGCGATCACGCGCTCGAAGTGCTCGAGCGTGCCGAACGGGGCTTTCCCGAAGACCCCGACGTGCTCGCCGGGCTCGGACGCGCCTACCGCGACGCCGGCCAGACGAGGCGTGCCCTCGACTACCTGGAGACCGCCGTGGCGATCGCTCCGACACCGGGGAACCAGGCGCTGCTCGAAGAGACACGCCGCGCGCACGGCCATCGCGTGGAGAGCGCGACGTACTTCGAGAGCTTCAGCCTGCCGGTGGCCGACACGCGGGCGACGGACCTGACCGTGAATGCCCGCCTCACGGATCGGTTCCGGCTGATGGGCCGCGGCCAGCTCCAGCGAAAGTTCGGCATCACCGAGCAGCGTGGCGGGCTGGGCCTCGAGTGGCGCTGGCGCCCCGACACAACGGTGGCCGGACACGCGCTCGTCGGCCCCGGCAACGACGTGCTCCCGCGTGTCGACGGGAACGTCGAGGTCATTTACGCCTACGGGCCCGCGACGTGGACGGTCGGGCTCCGGCACATCCAGTTCTCGAGCGCGGACGTGTCCGCCTTCTCGCCGGGCGTCGTCTGGCGGCACGGTGATCGGCTCACGCTCGGCGTGCGCTATCACCTGTCGGTCACCAGCTTCGACCTTGGCCTCGATGCGCAGGTGACGCAGTCGGGCCGCGTGCACGCCGCGTATCTGGTGTATCCGCGCGTGTGGATGCAGGCCGGCTATGCGCGCGGGATCGAGGACTTCGACACGTTGTCGCCGGATCGCATCGGCGACTTCGATGCGGACACCGCATCGGGCGGCATCCGCATCGATCTTCGAACGCTCACCTCCATCGTTGGCGCGTATGAGTACCAGTGGCGCCCGGACCACACCACGATGGACCGCTTCACGTTCTCGCTCGTCCAGCGATTCTAGTTACGCCGGGCGCACCGGGCGGCGCGGGACGGAGCGCCGCCGCTCGGGCAATGGCGCCTTGAGCGTGACCCCCTTCTTGTCGCGCAGGATCGCGATCTCTACGTCCTGGCCTTCTTCGACGCCGCGCAGCTCCTGCATCACGTCACGAGGCGTGTCCACCGCCCGGCCATTGACCGAGGTGATGACGTCCCCGGCCTTGAGGCCCGCCTTCGCGGCAACCGATTCGGGCTCGACGGACGAGACGAGCACACCCGCTTTGGCGCCGAAGTATTCCGCGAGCTGATCGGTCAGCGGCGAGAGCTGCGCGCCCAGACGGCCGCGCGGCCAGGCCACGACGCCCGGCAGCTCGCCGTCCCAGTGGAAGTCGAGGGCGAAGTCGCGCGGGAGCGCCCGCAGCCCGCGCTCGAGCTCCCGATAGATCTCGCCGGTAGGGTCTGGAAGCACGAAGTCGCCCGTGAAGCGACCGGTCCGACGTGCGGGCGTCACGTCCACGCTCTGCCGGGCGCCGTCCCGGACGATCGTCGCCTTCACGGTGCGGCCGTCCGCCGTCTCCTGGACCAGCCGTGCGAAATGCCGGGCGCTACGCACCCGTTCTCCGTCGAAGTCGACGATGACGTCGCCCTCGCGGAGGCCGGCCTTCGCTGCCGGGCTGTCCTCGTCCACGTCCTCGACCCACACGCCGCCGGCCTGTCCGAGCTGGGCCTTCGCGGTATCGTCCGCATCGAGGTCACGAATGGACACGCCGATCGAGCCGCCGCGGCCGTCGAGCATGACCACGCGCCGATTGCGAGCGTCGTCCGATTTCGGGCTCTGGCTCTCTGACCACACCGTGGGCGCCACGACGAAGGCGGTGGCCACCAGGACCACGGCCACCGCGCCGGCCACGATCGCCTTGCGCATGCTGCATTCCTCCTTGTTCCAGATCGTCAGACGAGAGGTTCTGCGAAAAAGTTGGGCGATAATCCGTCCATGGCGAACGACGATCGCAAAGCCCGGATTCTCGACCGGATCGAGACGGAGAGGGTGAAGTTCCTGCGCCTTCAGTTCACCGACATCCTGGGCGCTATCAAAAACGTCGAGGTACCCGACCGCCAGTTCGAGGAAGCGATCGAGGGACGCATCATGTTCGACGGCTCGTCCATCGAAGGGTTCGTCCGCATCGAGGAGTCGGACATGTACCTCCGGCCCGACCTCAACACGTTCCAGGTCTTTCCGTGGACCTATCACGGGACCGAGCGCGTCGGCCGCATGATCTGCGACGTCGCCAACCCCGACGGGACGCCCTTTGCCGGGTGCCCGCGCACGAGGCTCAAGCGGGTCATCGCGATAGCCGCCGATCGCGGCTTCGTGATGAACGCCGGTCCTGAAGCGGAATTCTTCCTCTTTCAGACCAGGAATGGAGAGCCGACGACCGAGACCCACGACTCGGGCGGGTACTTCGATCTGACGCCGGTCGATCTCGGAGAAGACGTGCGCCGCGAGATCGTGCTGGCACTCGAGCAGATGGGGTTCCACGTCGAGGCGGCCCACCACGAAGTGGCGCCCGGACAGCACGAGATCGACTTCCGCTACGACGACGTGCTGGCGACGGCGGACAACGTCAGCACGTTCCGGTTCGTGGTGAAGAACGTGGCGATCCGGCACGGCCTGCACGCCACGTTCATGCCGAAGCCGATCTTCGGCATCAACGGCAGCGGCATGCACACGCACCAGTCGCTCTTCTCGCAGGGGAAGAACGTGTTCTACGACGAGGCGGCGGAGTGGCAGCTCAGCAAGACGTGCCTCTCCTACATCGGCGGCACCCTGCGGCACGCCCGAGCCTTCTGCGCCGTCACGAACCCGCTCGTCAACTCGTACAAGCGTCTCGTGCCCGGCTACGAGGCGCCGACCGCCATTGCGTGGTCGGAGCGCAACCGCAGCCCGCTCGTCCGCGTCCCCGCGGCCCGCGGCAACGAGACGCGCATCGAGCTGCGCATGCCCGACCCGTCGTGCAATCCCTACCTGGCGCTGGCCGTGATGCTCCGTGCCGGCCTCGACGGCATCGAGAAGGAGCTCGATCCCGGGCCGCCGGTGAACAAGAACATCTACAAAATGAGCCATCGCGAACGCCGGCACCTGCGGATCGACGAGCTGCCGGGCAACCTGAGCGAAGCGCTGGACGAGCTGGAGAAGAGCGACTTGCTGCGCGAGACGCTTGGCGATCACATCTTCGACCACTTCGTGGCGGCCAAGCGCGCGGAGTGGGACAGCTACATCCGCCACGTGTCTCCCTGGGAGATCGACCGCTATCTCAACACTTACTAATCTAAGAGCACGTTGCGGAAGCGACGCGCGCGCGCAATCGTCGATACGCAGGACGCAAGCCGATTCCAGATCGCGCGGTGCTGACCGGCATTGTGTTCGTGCTGCGCAGCGGGATCCCGTGGAACGGTTATCCGGCCTTCCTCGTCCGCGCACGACGTTGTGAAATCTACTCTCGTGGCTCTCGCAGTGCCGTCTGTGCGAGTACGTCGCGGACGCCACGTTCAATCGGCATGTTCAATCCTGATGCACTCAAGGCTTCCATGGGAGCGTCAGAGACGAGCGGCAGTCGTGGGGTCAGCTCTCGAGCGGTTGAGTTTATCGGGTAAGATTTTCCGCTCAGGAAGAGCCAGGCTGTGAGCGATTCTTGTCTCGCGGTCTGTGACTGGGCAACGATAATTAGGCCTTCGCCGCGGATATTGGTGGCTATCCGCAGATCAGAAGGTGAGACACTCGATCCCTCTCGCAGCTCGGAGGCGATGCTATCGTAAGCGATTTCGTCAACATGGCGAAAATCGCACGAGTAGGAGCCGCCGCAGCCGGTCGCTAACATCAGTACTACGCAACTACATCCATGCCTCGAAAGGCGTGCGGCGTGCATCGGGCACTCTCTTCTGAAGCGCAGATACGATCCGACTGCGTCCGGGGTTCCCCGCGGAAGACCGGAGACCGCTCTTCCGCGACACAGACTCTACGCGGTTACGGTGCCTCGACGAAAATACACGGGGCGGTGACTGTGTTCCCTGACGGATTCCAGGAGTGCAGCTCCGCCACCCATACACGTTGGTCCGGAAGCCTGCGACCTGAAGATACGGACCCGCATCCGTGTGGGTCTTCGAACTATCCTGGCACGCGTGCGAACACTGGTACTGGTTGTAGGTGCACAGGCCGAAGGAGCAGTTGCCTCTGGAGTATCTTGCAACGTAGGGCATCACGCTCACATTGTAAGAAGCGCAGCCATACAGCTGTCCGTCCTTCCATCCCTCGCCAACAGTCGTATAGTTGCCGCCAGCTGCCGTATCAGGATGCAATGACACGTCTACGTTCGCGGTGGACTGAGACCCCGTCGAGCCTTGCGCCGAGTCGAGGGTTCCGCTGGGCCCATTTAGAAACGCCTTCGCAGTGACGACGCCAAGCCCATCCACTTCGGCATACCCCGTGCCATACACCGTCATGTATCCGGTGCTCTCATTCTGGTCCCCGAACCAGGTTTCTGCCGATACACTCACCTGCGCAAAGGCTGATGTGGGCGAGAGTGCAAGTGCCAGCACCATCGTCAGTATCAGCCGCAGCAGCTGCTTCTGCATTTTGGTCGGCATAAACTGTCTCCTTCCAGATCCGGAAAGAACCCTAGGGAATGATCTTTACTCGTGACTTGAACCGCTCCTTGACGTAACGGTCGATACGGGCTGCCGTCGCTGGGTCAAGCCGACGCGGCAGATCCGACGCGAGTGACATCGCTAAAGCCTTGTGAGCCATGCCGGCCGCAGCGCCGGCGGAGCCGGTCGTAGCGGCCTTCGCCCGGTGAGCGTGCAACGCGTCCAGCCTCGGCGCGTAGTCGTTGATGAATGCCTGTACTGCGTGAATCTCGGCTTCAGTAGGCCCCTCGGATCCTTCCAGAAACATGGGCCTGAGTGAGCACGTGTCGCACATACGACCGTTGCCGTGGATCGTGGACGCCTTTTCCAACCGAAGCCGCCAAGCCAAAGAACAGGGAATAGGCGGTATCATCTGGAATCAGGTGTGGTGTCTTCGCGCCGTCAATCGACGGACGCTCATGTTGATGGGCTCGATACGGCTCGACGCGTTTCGCCGCCGTTTCTGTTTCGCGCACCTTCAACTCTGTCGATTGGACTCTCAAGCCGACCACCGACAGTGCAGCCAGCAAGCTGAAGCAGACGAGACACACACGATGCCATCGCTTTAGGCGCTGCATAGCGGCCTCCTTGAAGAACTGACATCGGCGTCAGTTGTGTCGAAGTCTAGATGCATTGGCCATGGCGCTCAGAACTGGTCTGGAGTCTGAGGGGACTTGACACTACCATGTTGAAACAGAGTTCGAACTCTTCAGTAGCAGGCATTCTGTGCAAAGAGCATTCGTGTCGGCAATTCGCGGGATGTAAGTCCTACAACCTATCTCTTACATCCCACACGGCGTCGAT
>JBOGIW010000123.1:0-4304 GCA_050748045.1 Vicinamibacterales bacterium
GTCACCCGCCATTGCGCGCGACGGAGCCGCAACCGCACGTGGAGCACTCATCGGCTGTGTCTTTCACACGGAGCTGTCCCCTGGCTACGATTTGGTTGCGGCTCCGCCGCGCTGAGATCTTCGTGATCTTCGTGGCGTGATGAGGGACGTCGTGATCTTCGTGACGAGAACGGCCTACGCGTCGTACCGATAAAACCCGCGTCCGCTCTTCCTCCCCAGTCTTCCGGCCAGCACCATGCGCTTCAAGAGCGGCGGCGGCGCGAAGCGCGGCTCCCGATACTCCTCGAACATGATGTTCGCGATGTAGTACGTCGTATCCAGCCCGACGTAGTCGAGCAGCGTGAACGGCCCCATCGGGTAGCCGGTGCCGAGCTTCATGCCGGCGTCGATGTCCTCGAGCGTGCCGAGGCCCGCCTCGTACTCACGGATCGCATCGAGCAAGTACGGCACCAGCAGCCGGTTGACGATGAAGCCGGGGCGGTCGGGCGCGATGATCGGCTGCTTGCCGAGCGACCGCGCAAACCCGGCGACCGCCTGGCAGGTCGCCTCGGTCGTGGCAAGCCCGCGGATCACCTCGACGAGCTTCATGATCGGCACGGGGTTGAAGAAGTGCAGCCCCGCAAAGCGATCGGGGCGCCTCGTGGTGGCAGCGAGCTCGGTGATGCAGAGCGACGAGGTGTTCGAGCAGTAGATGGTCTCCTCGCCAACCACGGCGTCGAGGGCAGCATAGGCCTTCCGCTTCTCGTCCACGTGCTCGATGATGGCCTCGATGACGAGGTCGCACGTCCTCAGGTCTTCGAGCGTCGTCGTCCCCGTGAGATTGCCGAGCGTGGCGTCACGCGCCTCCTTCGTGACCTTGCCCCTGGCCACGCCGTCGCTCAGGAACGTGTCGATGCGCCCGAGCCCTTTCTGGAGGAGCGCGTCTTCGACCTCGCGCACGATCGTCCGGTAGCCGGCCTGCGCGCACACCTGCGCGATGCCGGCGCCCATCAGGCCGCAGCCGAGCACGCCGATCGTCTTAATGGCCATGTCGTCGTCTCTCGTCTCTGGTTGTCAGTCCTTGGGAGTTGGGATTGGGCGTTTGGCGTTGGGAGTTGGGAGTTGGGAGTTGTCTAGATCGTTTCCACGAGAGCGGCGATCCCTTGTCCGCCGCCGATGCAGGCCGACGCGATGCCGCGTTTCTGGCCGCGGCGAGCGAGCTCGAGCGTGAGCGTGAGGAGCAGCCGCGTCCCGCTCATGCCCAGGGGGTGGCCCAATGCGATCGCGCCGCCGTTCACGTTCACTCTCTCCCGGTCGAGGCCGAGATCCTTCTCCACGGCGAGGTACTGGCCGGCGAACGCCTCGTTGATCTCGAAGAGGTCGATGTCGCCAAGCGAGAGCCCCGCGCGCTCGAGGAGCATCCGGATCGCGGGCGCGGGGCCCATGCCCATGAGGCTCGGGTCGACGCCCACCGTAGCCCAGCCGGTCAGCTTCGCCATCGGCCTGACGCCGCGAGCCTTCGCCGCATCGGCCGAGGCGATGATGACGGCGGCGCCGCCGTCGACGATGCCGCTGGCGTTGCCGGCCGTGACGGTCCCTTCCTTCGAGAACGCCGCCGGCAGCGTCGCGAGCCCGTCGAGCGTCGTGTCGGGCCGCATGTGATCGTCGCGATCGACGACGGTCGTGCCCTTGCGCGTCTTGATTTCAACGGGCACGACCTCGTCAGCGAAGCGCCCCGCCTTCCATGCGTCGTTGGCGCGCTGCTGGCTCCGGATCGCAAACGAATCCTGCTCCTCGCGCGAGACGCTGTACTTCGCGGCGCACTGTTCGGCCGTCTGCGCCATGAACAGCCCGCAGTACGGATCGAGGAGCGCTTCGTACAGGGAGTCCTCGAGCTTGCCCTGTCCAAGCTTCAGACCGCTGCGCAACCCGCGGATGACGTGCGGCGCCTGGCTCATGTTCTCCATCCCGCCGGTGAGGACGATGCCCGCCTCGCCGAGCTGGATGTGCTGCGCCCCGGTGATCGCCGCCTGGATCCCGGATCCGCAGAGCCGATTGACCGTCAATGCCGGGACTTCAATCGGGACGCCCGCTTTGAGCGCCACGTGACGCGCGCCGTAGATGGCATCGGCGCTCGTGTGCAGCACATTGCCGAAGACCGCGTGATCGATCCACTCGGGCTTCACACGGGTCTTCGCGAACGCGGCGCGCGACGCGATCGCGCCGAGCTCGAGCGCCGACACGTCCTTGAGCGCCCCCGCGTACTCCGTCATCGGCGTCCGCGCCCCTCCCAGAATGAACACGTCAGTCATCGTCTCTGGTCCATTGGCAGTCAGCAGTTTGTCAGTATGCCAGATTGGGAGTTGGGAGTTGGGAGTTGAGATGAAAGTTGGGAGATGAGAGTTGGGAGTTGAGAGTTGAGAGTTGAGAGTTGAGAGTTGAGAGTTGTTCAGAGCCTTCTGCGAATCGCGTCGCCGGCCTGGGTGGTTCCGAGGGTTCCGCCGATGTCCCGGGTGACGTCGCCCGCCTGCACGGCGTCTTCGACGGCGCGCTCGATTCGCGCGGCATCGTCCCGGCGCCCGAGCGCGTCGAGCATCAGCGCCGCCGAGAGGATGGCGCCGATCGGGTTGGCGAGGTTCTTCCCCGCGAGCGGGGGCGCCGAGCCGTGCACCGGCTCGAACATGGACGTGCGGCCGGGATGCAGGTTGGCCGAGGCCGCCAGGCCGAGCCCGCCCTGGAGCGCCGCGCCGATGTCGGTGATGATGTCGCCGAAGAGATTGTTCGTGACGATTACCTCGAATTGCCCGGGATCCTGCACCAGGAACATCGCGAGCGCGTCGATGTACATGTGCGTGGCCTGGATGCCGGGATACTCCGTTTCGAGCTGACGGAAGACGCGCTGCCAGAGCGCGTGCCCCTCGCTCATGGCGTTGCTCTTGTCGGCCATGCACACCTTCGTCAGGCCGCTGGCGCGCGCGTGCTCGAAGGCGTGGCGGACGATGCGGTGCACGCCCTTGTACGTGTTGATCTCTTCCTGAATCGCGATTTCGTCGTCGGTCCCGGCCTTGAACCGCCCCCCCACGCCGACGTACACCCCTTCGGTGTTCTCGCGGAACACGACGAAGTTCACGTCCGCGCGCGTGCGGTTCCTGAGCGGGCAGAGACGATCGTCGAGCAGCCGCACGGGCCGGTAGTTCACGTAGAGATCGAGCTCGAACCGCGTGCCGAGCAGGATGTCGCGCGCGTGGCGGTTGCCCGGCACGCGCGGATCGCCCAGCGCCCCGATGAGGATGGCATCGAACGACCGCAGCGTGTCGTAGCCGTCGGACGGAATCGTCACGCCGGTCTGGAGGTAGTAGTCGGCGCTCCACGGCAGGTGATGCAGATCGAGCCCGCCAACGAGATCGAGCACCTTCACGGCCTCGGCGATGACGTCCTTGCCAATCCCGTCGCCGGGAATTACTGCAATCCGCATTGAGTGATTCTTGATTCTGAATCCTGATTCTGACTCCTGATTCTGACTCCTGATTCTGATCCCTGATTCTGATCCCTGATTCTGATTCTGATTCTGATTTCCTGAAACAGCGCCGCTCCTCTGTTCTCTGAGATCTACGGGCGCTCGATGGCGAGCGCCATGCCCATGCCACCGCTGACGCAGAGCGTGGCCAGCCCGCGCGCCACGTTGCGCCGCTCCATTTCGTGCAGCAGCGTGACCACGAGGCGGGCGCCGGTTGCGCCGATGGGATGCCCGAGCGCGATGGCGCCGCCGTTCACGTTGAGGCGGCCGGCCGCGATCGGGGCGTCGCGCAGGACGGCCAGCACCTGAGCGGCAAACGCCTCGTTGAGCTCCACGAGATCGTAGTCCTCGAGCCGGAGACCGGTTTTTTTCTGGAGTCTCTCGATGGCCGGCACGGGGCCGATGCCCATGATGCGCGGATCGACGCCGGCACTCGCCCACCCGAGGATGCGGGCGCGGGGCGCGAGGCCCCGGCGAGCGGCCCACTCGCCCGACGAGAGCACCACGGCGGCGGCGCCGTCGGTGATGCCGGACGAGGTCCCCGCCGTGATGATGCCTTCGCCGCCGTCCACCCAGGGAAAGGCGAGCGGCAGCCTGCCCAACGCCTCGACGGTGGTGCCGAACCGCGGGTGCTCGTCGGTGTCAATCGTGACAGCCGTACCCGTGGACCCCTTGACGAGGACCGGCGCGATCTCGCGCGTGAAACGGCCTGCCCGCGTGGCCGCCTCCGCACGATTCTGCGACTGGCACGCATAGGCGTCGGACTCCGCGCGCGTGATGCCGTACTGCCGCGCGAGCACTTCCGCCG
>JBOGIW010000124.1:0-3710 GCA_050748045.1 Vicinamibacterales bacterium
CCCTCACGCCGCCGCCTTCGGCGGCCAGTCGAACGCGGCTTCGTGCGCTTCGTGCCCTTCGTGGCCAGATCATCTCCGCGTCTCGGCGTCTCAGCGTGTACGTGGGGGCGCGCATCAGCACCAGGCTCGATCGCGCCGGTCGGATATCATCGACTGACGTCGACCACGCACCCATGAGAACGCCCTCACCGGTTCGCCTCGCCGTTGCGCTGGCCTTCGCGCTCTTCACCCTCGAGCCTGCCGCCCGGCAGCTTCCCGACGACGAGGCGCTCGGGCTCCTCCGCGACTACATAAAGAAGAGCTGGACGACGCTCGCGCGCTCGAACAGCGATCTGCTCCGGGCGCTGCCCGATCCGAAGATGCCGCGGAAGCCGGGCGAGCCGTGGCTGCTGTACATCGCGCGGACCGAGGATCGCGACCGCGTGGACGCCGAGCTCAGGAGCATGCTCGGCGCAGAGGCCATGCGTCGCGTGGAGATCCGGACGCTCCCGGCCGATCCCCTCTCGGTCCGCGATCATGGCCTGCTCTATCTCCCCCGGCCGTACGTCGTGCCGGGCGGCCGCTTCAACGAGATGTACGGCTGGGACAGCTATTTCATCCAGGTGGGCCTCCTGCACGACGGCGAGCTCTCGCTCGCTCGCGACATGGTCGAGAACTTCCTCTACCAGGTCACGCACTACGGGACGATCCTCAACGCCAACCGCACCTACTTCCTGTCGCGGTCGCAGCCGCCGTTCCTGACGCGGATGATCCTCGGCGTCTACGATCGGACTCGCGATCGCGACTGGCTGCGCGGCACGGTGCCGGCCATCGAGCGCTACTACCGCTACTGGACCACGGGCCCTCATGCGATCGCCGACGCCCCGCTCTCCCGCTACTTCGATCTCGGGTCGGGCCCCGCGCCGGAGGTGGTCGCGGACGAACGAGACGACGCCGGGCGGACGCACTATGACCGGGCGCGCGAGTACTACCGGACGCACGAGGTCGCCGACTACGACGAGTCCCTGTACTACGACAGCGCGCGCGATCGGCTCACCGATCTCTTCTACAAGGGCGATCGGTCGATGCGGGAGTCGGGCTTCGATCCGTCGAACCGCTTCGGCGCGCTGAACGTCGATGTCATCCATTACGCGCCGGTCTGTCTGAACACGCTCCTCTACCTCATGGAGGAGGACGCGGCGCGCATCATGGCGGCGCTCGGCGACGAGGCGGCCGCCGGCGCGTGGCGCGAGCGCGCGGCCTCGCGTCGCGATCACGTCAACCGGCTGCTGTGGGACGAACAGGCCGGGCTGTATTACGACTACAACGTCCGGACGCGGCGGCTGCGCCGCTACGACTTCGCCACGACGTTCTACCCGCTCTGGGCAGGCATGGCGTCGCCGGCGCAGGCGGCCCGCGTGCGGGCGAACCTGTCGAGGTTCGAAGCGCCGGGCGGGCTCCTGACGAGCACGCAGGCAACGGGCAGCCAATGGGACGCGCCCTTCGGCTGGGCGCCGCTGCAGATGATCGCCGTGGCGGGCCTTCGCCGCTACGGTTTCCATGAGGACGCCGACCGCCTGGCCACGAAGTTCGTGGCGCTCGTCGCGAAGGAGCTCGGCGAGCACGGCACCATCGTCGAGAAGTACGACGTGCGCCGGCGCGAGTCCGACGTCGCCGCCGACATCACGTTCGGCTACAGCGCCAACCAGGTCGGCTTCGGCTGGACGAACGCCGCGGTGCTGGATCTACTGGCTGGACTGCGGCAGAAGACGGGCGAGCGTCGCTTCGACGTCCGCCGGCTTGAACCCGAAGGGTCCCGCCGCGCTCTTGAAGGCGACCCGGCCATCGCGATCGATCACGTAGAGCCGATCGGGCCAGCCGGTGTACGCGCGCTCCACGCGGTTGTCGGGGCCGTCGACGAGCGCCGGTAGCTCGATCCCGAGGTTCCGCACGCACATCCCCGCCGCGCTGGCGCGCGCGTCGAGCGTCATCGTGCTCGCGACGAGCACGTCGTCCTCGAGGTTGTCGTCGACCTGCCAGGCGTCGATCGGGTGCGCTTCCTGGATGTAGACGACGTAGAAGCTGGCGCGATCGCGGTACTCGCGAAAGAGCTTGTTGAGCGCGGGCACCGCCCGGCGGAAGGGGGGTCAGGTGTAGCTGCCGAACACCAGGACGACCGGACGGTCGCCCCGATGTGCCGAGAGCGTCACCCGGCTCGATGCATCGGGCGTCGCGAGCGTGAAGTCGGGCGCGAGGTCGCCGGGCTGGAGGCTGCCCTGCCGGGCCCAGAGCCACATGCGCGGACCGGGGAGCACGCCCCACACGATCGCGCCGGGCACACGCGCCATGATCTGCCCGAAGCGTTCGGGCGTCTGGAGCATCGCCCAGGCCACCGCGCCGCCGAGGACCAGATAGGCGGCGGCCACGGCGACGAGGCCGCGCGCAAGCCACGTCATCGCCCGCCTGGGGCCCGATACGCGTGATCCGGATCCGTTCGCGTGCAGCGTGCCGCCCTCCTCAGAATCGGAACCTGACCGCAAACTGGAAGTTCCGCATCGGGTCCAGCCCGCCGAAGGCGGTTCCGTTGATGCGGCCCGCGTTGGGGTTCGGGTTGCCGGGCACGCCGATCTCCGAGTCGGGGTTGCCGAGGTTCACGTGGTTGAACAGGTTCACCGCCTCGATGCGCGCCTCGAGGTCCCTCGTGCCGCCGAGGCTGAAGTGCTTGAATATCGACGCGTCCACGCGCCAGTAGCCGGGACCGCGGAGGGCGTTGCGCTCGAGGTTGCCGAACGTGCCGCGCGCCGGACGCTCGAAGGCGCTGCCCGGCTGGCCGATCGGCGTGGTGTTGAACCACTCGTCGCGCGTCTTCGGTCCCTCCGGATCGCCGACGAGGTTCGGCCGGTTGTTGCCGCCGGTGTCACGGTCGGCGGTGGCGTCGCGGTACGTGACGTTGAACGGCAGGCCGCTGTAGATGAACGTATTCGTGTTGAACTGCCAGCCGCCGATGACGGCGTCGAGCGCCGGCGAGATGTCGGACCCGAAGCGCCGCTCGCGCCCGAAGGGCAGCTCGGCGACAAGCGACAGCGTGAAGTTGTGCGTGCGGTCCCAATCGGCCGGACCACGGTTGAGCTCCGGGTCGAAGAAGAAGTAGTCGGCCCCGGCCTGCTCGGCACGCTGGAGCGTGTAGCTGGCCTGCACGGAGTACCCATCCGAGAAGCGCTTCGTCAGCTTCGTTTGCAGCGAGTCGTAGGCGTTCGTGGCGCAGTTGCAGAAGTAGTCGATGCCCTGCGTCCAGCCGAAGGCGCCGGTGAACCCGGAGGAGTTCGGGATGTTGCCGGCGAAGAACGGCCGCCGGAGGTTCGTCGGCACCGTGGGGAAACCCGTGAGGATCGCCTGGTTGACGTTGATCGCCGGGCCGTCGCCGGCAAAGACGTTGTCGCCCCGGTTGCCGACGTACCCGGCTTCGACGGCGATGGTGTCGGTGAGCTGATGCTGCACCGTCACGTTGAACGCGTCGACGCGCGGCGGCCGCTGCTTGCCTGGCAGCGCGCGCGCGAAGACGCCGTCCGGCAGCGGGAACTGCCCGCTCGGCGGCACGGCCGGAAACACCGGCGGCGGCGCGCCCTGCGCCAGCGTGAATACGCTCTCGAAGTTCTGCGGCGGGTTCAGCTCCTGCACGGAGAGCACCGGCAGGTTCTGCGTGACGCTGTGGCCGAAGAGCGATCCGAACA
>JBOGIW010000125.1:0-33454 GCA_050748045.1 Vicinamibacterales bacterium
CCATTTTCCTTTTTCCACAAGATTCGGGACACATCCCACCTGAACGCTCTAGCTCAGTACCTGCGTCCAACTGCCGGCGCGGGACGCCCCACGGAAGACGATGCGCTGAACGTCCTACGAACCCTAAACGTCGAGCGCGGAGTTCCTGCCAGCGGCTATACGTGCCTTGAAATCACCAACGGCACGCCAGCTCCGACAGAAATCGTCGGCTGGGAGCACACTCTGCGTGCGCAAGTAATCGGCAACGCGCAGAAGTACGGACTTCTACTGGTCGTCCAGGCTGTCTTCTGCCTCGTTGTCATGAATCTCTACTACCGCGGTCTGGTCTATATCGTCTGCGGGCCGCGCAAGAAGCCTGACCTGGCTCAGACTTGAATGGCTTCGCCGCGAAGCAACCAGAGAACGTGGTCTATGCAACTTGCATGGACAAGGTCCGCCAACGGATCAACGCGGTGCGTTGGTTGGTGATGACCGCTCGCGCTTTCCAGGCCGACCACTTCCTGATCACCGAGGGCGTGTTCGTTCAGTTTCGCAAGACTCTCGAGCTGATTGCGTTCGCATCCCTTAGCGCTCACCGCGACCAGTACTCTCAGGCCTACGCCAACTATCACCTCCACTGGAAAGCGAAGGACATGCTCAAGGCGGTCGAGAAGCTGAATCCGAACTTCTACCCGGTTCCGCTTCTGCCGCCCGTAAAGACTGGCCCGAACTCGTGGCACTTTCCCGGCCAGGTCGAGGACGCTCTGACGCGAGAGGACTTCGAGAAGCTCTACGACACCTGCGGCGAAATCCTCCATATGCGGAATCCGTTCTCAAGCAAGGACCCAACGACGGATATCGGCTACTCGGTAGATGAATGGGTTGCCCGGATTCAGCGCCTGCTTGCTTGGCATTCGGTGGAACTGCTGGACGGCCAGCGCTGGATTTGCAGCATCCCGGCTGAGGGCGCCGTTCATGTCACCACTGGAACGCCTAGACCGGACGAATCCGAAGGCTCTGTGGGCGTTTAGATACACCCCTCCCATTCCCCTGAAGAAGTGGCTTGGGAAAGATCAGCTGTGTCTCGGTTGAAGCGGGTGGGGGTCGGTTCCTGCCGACTACTCAGATTTGACCAACGCGCGATCAGCCCATTCAACCGACGTTCGGCGATTTCGAGATACCGAGGGTTGAGCTCGATGCCGATGAATCGCCGTTTCATCGACACGGCCACCAGCCCTGTCGTCCCCGATCCAATGAACGGATCCAGCACCAGGTCCCCCCGCCGCGTGGCCATCGCGATGCAGGGCTCCACCAAGGCCGGCGGATACGTCGCGAAGTGGGCTTCCGGATACGGCCGCGTGTTGATGTCCCACACCGTCCGCAGGTTCCGGTTATTCGGGTCGCGCTTTGCCTTGTGGTCGTAGAAGTAGCGTTCGCTCTTGTTGAACAGGAACACGTATTCGTGGCAGCGCGTCGGCCCGGTCTTTCACGCTCTCGGACTGGCAATTCGGCTTGTTCCAGACCAGATCCGCCCGCAGGCTTCGGCGCTCGCCAAGACTGGACCACTTCTGCTCACCAGAGGTGACCCAGTAGCCTCGCTTCGCAGCGCCCTCACGCAATCCCGATCTCAGATCGTGATCGCAAATCATGATCGCAAGAGTGCCGCGAATGACGGCTTTGCCAAGCATGACACGCGGATTCACCTCGATTCGTTCCGTGAAGGTCACGCCAACCCTCCCCGTCTGCGCTCCACGGTCCGCCAAGGTATGCTGCCGCCGGGCCTGTCAAGTCAAGGTCGGGGACCGGAGTGCGGACCGCCGATCGCGGATCGCGGATCGCGGAGAGCGGATCGCCGACCGCGGATCGCGAGATCTACCGCCGTGTCAGACGGGCGAGGAGGTCGGAGGCCGCCGCGAACGTCGGATCGATCCGCAGCGCCGCCCTGAGCTGCTCGGCGGCTTCTATCGGCTGGCCGATCGCGCTGTGGGCGCGCGCCAGGATGAACCTGGCGTCGGCGGCCCACTCGTCGGCCTTGACGACCGGCTGAAGCACGGCCACCGCGCCTCGAGGATCCTTCGCCGCCAGCAGCGCCGCCGCGAGCCGCTCGGCGATCACCCGGTGGCGCAGGCCGCCGGCGCGAGCGTCGCCGAGGAGCGCCACGGCCTCCTTCGGCCGTCCACGCGCGATGAGCAAGGCGCCCGTGGCATCGATGGCGGCGGTAAAGTCGGGCCGCTGCTGCACGATCAGCTGGAGCTGACGGATCGCGGCCTCGGGATCGCCGCCCGCCGTTTCGAGCGCGCCCTCGTACGCCAGGTGCAGCGGCAGCAGGCGCTTCGGATCGTCCTCGACGCGCGACGCGCCGAGACGCCACGACGCGGAGCCGACGTACCCGAGCGAGCGAAGCCGGGCCCGCGCCTCGGGCTCGGCGAGTGAGCCGGCCCCATCCGCCCGGAAAGAGGCCGTGCGGCTGCTGACGGTCAGGTCACGCAGCCGCGTCGCCAGGCCGGGTTCCGCCGCCACGCGGTTGGTCTGCTCGCCTGGATCGGAGACGACGTCGTACAGCTCCGGCACCGGCAGATCGATGAACTTCCACTGGCCGGAGACGACGCCCGTCAGCGGCGCGCCGCCGCGCATCAGCGCCGCGTCGAGCGCCTCGACATAGACGGGATGCTCGGGCATCTCCTCGCCCCGCAACGCGGGCACGCGCGACCGGCCGTCGGACCGGGGACCGATCACACCGGCAAGATCCAGGATCGTGGGCATCACGTCGGCGTGCGAGGTCACCGGCGTGCGCACGACGCGTAATGGCACACCGGGTCCCGCGACGACCAGCGGCACCCGCATCACGCCTTCGTAGGCGAAGAGGCCGTGCGTCCGCTCGCCATGTTCCCCCAGGCTCTCCCCGTGATCCGCCGTCACGATGACGAGCGTGCGATCGACAGTGTCCTGTCCGAGCGAGGCGAGAAAGGCGCCGAGCGATGTGTCAGCCGACCTGACCGCGCTGTCGTACGACACGTACGGCGCGTGCGGATCGCGCAAGTGGGCCCAGGCGAACCAGGGCGCCGGCTGCGTCGCAATCCACGCCGCCGCCGCGGCGAGCACAGCCGGCGACGGTCGCGCCCCCTGGCGGAAGGCACTCGACACGGAGGGACCTTGCAGCACGTCGTACCGATCGTCGTACTCGTGAAACCCCTGCGCCAGCCCGAAGCGCGCATCGAGGGCGGAGCCTCCCACGAAGGCGCCCGTCCGGTAGCCGGCGTCGGCGAACGCCTCGGCCAGCGTGACGACGCCCTCGTCCAGGCGGAAGCCGTTGTTGCGAACGCCATGCGCCGGCGGCAGGAGTCCCGTGAGGATCGACGCGTGCGAGGGGAGTGTCAGCGGCGCGTGCGCGTACGTGCGCGCGAACGCGGCGCCCCTCCGCGCCAGCGCGACGAGTCCGGGCGTGAGCCTGTCGGTGACCCGGTCGGCCCTGAGGGCATCCACCGTCACGAGCAGCACGTTCGGTCGAACGCGTTCCTGCGCCGACAGCGCGAGGGCAAGCGCCACGACGACCCATGCGCGCACCACGGCGCCGATTCTATCAGCCGCTCTTGTGCGCCGCGATCGGCTTCGGCGCGAGACGGCTCACGGCCGGCCCGTTCTTCACGGTCCCATCCGGCGCGAAGCGCGACCCGTGACACGGACAGTCCCAGGACTGCTCCGCCCGGTTCCACGCCACGTCGCACCCGAGGTGCGTGCAGATCGGCGACACGGCATGGAGCCCGTCGCGCTCGTCGCGGGAGACGGCGATCTTGCCACCCTCCCCCGCGAAGATGCCGCCGTCGCCGGGCCGCAGATCGTCGAGCGACTCCACGCCGGCGCTGGCGCTCGTCAACCGATCCTTCGCGATGTGCACGGGAAACGACACGTTCTCCGTGACGTAGTCGTACGCCGACGCCAGCGGCGTCACGCGCGTCGCGTCGTAGAGGTCGGCGTACGCGCGTTTCCGCCCGCCCACGTAGTCGGCGAACATCATTCCCGCGAGCGTGCCGAAGGTCATGCCGTTGCCCGAGTAGCCGGTCGCCACGTACACGCGGCTCGAGCCGCTGTTCGGCCCGATGTACGGCAGGCCGTCGACCGGCTCGATAATCTGTCCCGACCAGCGGTACTTCACCGGCCCCCTGGGAAGGCGGGCGCGCGTGTAGGCGACGAGACTCTGGAAATGGCGCTCGGTCTCCGTCTCCTCGCCCGTCCTGTGGTCCTCGCCCCCGACGATGGCGTACGAGCGGCCGTCGACATCGTGCGGGCGGATGTAATGATAGGGATCGGCGGTGTCCCAGAACAGCCCGCGAAACGGCCGGGGTTCCACCTCGAGCGCGATGGCGTAGGACCGGTACGCGGCGATCTTGGTCTGCAGCAGCACGCGGTTGTTCACCGGCACGTTGGCTGCGACGAGCACGTGCCGCGCGTTCACGCGATGCCCGGCTGCCTCGACGCGGCACGGCTCCCCCTCGTGCACGCCGGTCACCATCGTGCGCTCGAAGATCTCGACGCCGCGGCCGACGGCCGCCTGCGCCAGGCCGGCCAGGTACGCTGTCGCGTGCACCTGCGCCTGATCGTCCCAGCGCACGCCGCCTTTCGTCGCAAACGGCAGCGGCACCTCGTCCACCCACGTGACTGGACAGCCTGCCCGGCGTGCCGCGTCGAGCTCGTCGGCCAGGAACGTCACGTGCGCGGCCTCCTCGGTGTAGAGATAGCCGGGCGTCCGCTCGAAGCCCGCGCCGCGCGCCGACGCCGCGAGCCCGGCGAGCTGCGCGATCGCGTCGCGCTGCGACCGGGCCACGAGCCGCGCGGCGTCGAGGCCGAAGCGCGTGATGACGGTCTGGTATCGCGCGTCCACGGCTTCGGTCAGGTGGCTCGTGGTGTTGCCGGTCTCCCCGCTGCCGATGTGATCCTTTTCGAGGACGACGGCGCGCAGGCCGGCTCGGCTGATCAGGACGGCCGCGGTCAGCCCCGTGATGCCACCGCCGACGATGGCGACGTCAACGTCGAGGTCGCGCGTGAGGGGGGCGAGGTCAGGGGACGGATGCGTCGCGTGCCACAGCGATTCATGTTTCCAGGTCATGGATGATCCGCGTTGCAGAAACCGCGCCCTTCGAGCTCGACGCGCGCGGAACAACCTCCGCCGACACGGACCTTCCCATGACTGTTGCGCGGCACGCCCCAGGTACAAGCCCGGCCGTGAGCCTCCTGGCACGCTCATCCGCGAGTATCGGACGGACGTTCGCGGGGGAGAACGGCTGAATGCGATCGACGGCGGTTACTCGTCGCGTATGCCGCGCCCCGCCTACAAGGACCGGCGCATCAGCTCTGAGAGCGCCTGCCCGAACCGCACCGCGTTGAACGGCTCCGACCCCTCGGCCAGGAGCGCGTATCCGAGGAGCAACTGCGCGCAGTCGTCCCACGGCAATCCCTCGGGGTCCTGTTCGGCCGCGAGCCGCTCGCATAAGCGCTGGATCAGGGGATGGCGAGGGTTGAGCTCGAGGATGCGGCGCTGCCGTGGTCCTCCCCCTTTGCCCTTGAGGAGCAGGCGCTCCATCCGAGGCGAGTACTCGTACTCCTCTCCGGTCAGGCAGGCCGGCGACGTCGTCAAGCGCGTCGAGGCGCGTACCGACTTCACGTGTGCCGTCAGCAGTTCCTGCAGCCGGGCGGCAAGCGCGGAGACGTCCGCGGCAGCCGGCTCCCCTTCATCCGCCGGCGCGCCGAGATCGAGCGCGCCCTGCCCGAGGGACTTGAGCCGCTTGCCGCCGAATTCGGGGAGCGCCTGCACCAGCAGATCGTCGACCGGCTCGGTCAAGTAGAGCACCTCGAACCCGCGGGCCCTGGCCGATTCCAGGTGCGGCGCGTGCTCGATGGCTTCCCGCGAGTCTCCCGAGAGGAAATAGATGTGCTGCTGGTCGGCCGGCATGCGCTCGACGTACGCCGCCAGGCTCGTCAACTCGGTGGCCTGGTGCGACGACTCGAACAGGAAGAGCGCCAGCAGCCGATCCTTGTTCTCGTGGTCCGGCCCCAGCCCTTCTTTCAGCACGCGGCCGAACTGCCGCCAGATTTTCAGGTAGGTCTCCGCATCCGTCTGCCGGACTTCGTCGAGCCGATCGAGCACCTTGCGTGTCAGCCACTTCTGGATCCGCTCGATCTGCGAGCGCTCCTGCAGCATCTGCCGCGACACGTGCAACGGGAGGTCGAGCACGTCGAGGACGCCTCTCACGAATCGGAGGTACCGCGGAAGCACGTCGGCGCACTCATCGACGACGAGCACACGCTTGGCGTACAGCTGCAAGCCGTACGGGACGGCGTGATAGAAGAGGTCGTGGCCGGCTTCGGCGGGCACGAACACGAGCGCCTGGCATTCGATGCGGCCTTCGGCGCGCGCCAGCAGGCGCAGGACGGGCGGATTCCAGTCGTGCGTGAGCTGTCGATAGCAGGCGTTGTACTCCTCGTCGGAGACCTCGGCCGGCGGCTTCGACCACACGGGCTTCTGCGAATTGAGGACGCGGTCCTCGAGCACCACGGCCGTCGTGCTCGTGTCCGGCGAAGGAGGGCCGGCGAACATGGGCTCGTCGCGCGGAACACCGGCCAGCACGATCGGATAGGCGACGAAATCCGAGTATCGTCTGATGATGCGCGAGAGGACCCACTGGTCGGTGTAGTCCTCGATGCCGGCGTCGTGGTCGACCGCCTTGAGCCGAAGGGTGATCGTGGTGCCCGGTTCGGCGCGTTCGGCCGCCCCGATCGTGTATTCGCCGTCGCCGCGCGACTCCCATCGCGTCGCCTGCTGTTCGCTCGCATGGCGGCTGACGAGCGAGACGTCCTCGGCGACCATGAACGCCGAATAGAACCCGACGCCGAACCGGCCAATCAGCTCGGGCGCGCCACGCGTGTCGCCGCGCGCGATGCGCTCCAGGAGCTCCTTGGTCCCTGAGCGGGCGATCGTCCCGATGTTGGCCACCACATCGCTGCGGGTCATGCCGATCCCGTTGTCGGCAATCGTGAGCGTGCGCTCGGCCGTGTCCCGCTGCAGCACGACACGGGGCGTATACCCCTCGGCCATCAGCTCGGGGTGCAGCATCGCCTCGAAGCGCAGCCGGTCGAGCGCATCGGATGCGTTCGACACCAGCTCCCGCAGAAAAATCTCCTTCTGCGTGTAGAGCGAGTGAATCACCAGCCCCAGGAGCTCGCGGGTTTGCGCCTGGAATTCGAAGACCTCTGTGTCGGTCGTCACCGTCATACGCTCTCCTTGCCCTGACAGCAGACGGTCCGCTTTCGCGGCGAGCACGACGCCGCTCTCCGTGCGTCCGTTGGCTCGTCAACGTCCGGATCGCGTATTAGGGATTCTCATGTGAAGACAGCCCTTGTCAATCCGTTCACGGAAAGCCTGTGCAGCGGTGCTCGCTGACGTACCATTGCGCCATTGCGCCATTGCGCAACTGGGGACACGCGACTCTGCCTGAGCTGTCCGGGCCGGCGTGGGCGAAACGGCCGCCTTCGAGCTCGGCGCGCGCGGGAAAACCTCCCACGGAGGAGGTGAGGCGAAAGTCAGCCGGCACTGTAAGTCGTTGATTCAATTGGCGCGATGAGGTGTCAGCGCGCTGATTTTCGCTTGACTTTCGCGCGGCACGCCCCTAGTATCGACCCCGGCCGTGACCTCCCCTGTCACGCCCTTCCGCGAGCATAGGACGGACGGTCACGTGAGGAGAACGCATGCCGCTCGACGATCTGAAGGAACGCAACAAGGCCATTGACCTCGCGGTCGGACAAATCGAGAAGCAGTTCGGCAAGGGCTCGATCATGCGCCTCGGCCAGAAGAACGCGATTGCGCCGATCGACACGATTTCCACCGGGTCCATCAGCATCGACTACGCGCTCGGCGTCGGCGGCGTGCCTCGCGGGCGTGTGATCGAGATCTTCGGGCCGGAGTCGTCCGGCAAGACCACGCTCGCCCTGCAGGTGATCGCCGAAGCGCAGAAGGCGGGCGGGATGGCGGCGTTCGTGGACGCCGAGCACGCGCTTGACGCCCAGTACGCGCAGAAGCTCGGCGTGGACCTCGACAACCTGCTCGTGTCACAGCCGGACAACGGCGAGCAGGCCATGGAGATCGTCGAAGTGCTGATCCGCTCCAACGGCGTCGACGTCGTGGTGGTCGATTCGGTGGCCGCGCTCGTGCCCAGGATGGAAATCGAAGGCGAGATGGGCGACCCGCAGATGGGTCTGCAGGCGCGTCTGATGTCGCAGGCTCTCCGCAAGCTCACCGGCGTCGTCTCGAAGTCGAAGACGACGCTCATCTTCATCAACCAGCTTCGCGAGAAGATTGGCGTGATGTTCGGCAACCCGGAAACGACCACCGGCGGCCGCGCGCTGAAGTTCTACGCGTCGGTGCGCGTGGATATCCGGCGCATCGCGAGCATCAAGGACGGCGACCAGGTGATCGGCGGTCGCACGCGCGTCAAGGTCGTCAAGAACAAGGTGGCACCGCCGTTCCGCGAGGCCGAGTTCGACGTGATGTACGGCGAGGGCATCTCGCGCGAAGGGGACCTGCTCGACCTCGCCGTCGAGAAGCGGATCATCGAGAAGAGCGGCGCCTGGTTCGCCTACGGCGGCGAGCGCCTCGGCCAGGGCCGCGAGAACGTGAAGCAGTTTCTGAAGGACAACCCCGCCACCTTCAGGGCCATCGAAGACCGCGTGCGCCGCGAGCTGGGGCTCGTGCGCGACGTCGGCATTGCCGCAGTCGTGTAAGAGGCCGGGCGGCCGGCGGGCACCGCCTGCCGCCCATTGCCTGACCGGTTAGAGGCCTCCACCGCCTGGAGGCCTCCACCGCTATATGCCTCCATCGTCGAGGATCGTCGTGTCGTCCTTCGCGTCGCCCGGCGCCGTGCCGGCGTAGGTGTCGGAGCTCAGCACGACCTGATCGAACATCACACCGTCTTCGCGCTGCTGGACTCGCAGGCGCTGCGTCCCGGTGGTATTGAAGTACACGGGGGCTCCCACGTCGCACCAGCCGCCGTCGTGCCAGCCCCAGCCGCGCCGGCCGGCGCCGTCGCACTGTTCGAGCACGACCGGCATGCTGTTGGTCGTGCCGATGCGGTAGATGGCCGCGCCGGACGCGTTGACCGAGCGGTTGAACTGCACGTGCAGCGAGTCGTTCGCCGCGCGGTCGCCCGCGGCCCTCATGCGAATCCAGAACCAGTACGGCACGCCCGCCGCGGCGTCGAAGGTGAGCTCGACGTAGCTCCGGGGATTGGCGTACGCCGTGATGCGCTTCGCCTCGCCAATATCAGGGTTCTCGATGGCGATGCCGCCCGCGGCGCTCGCTACGCTCACGCGTTGGAACCGCGTTCCCCCGAAGTTCGCCGCCGGCACGTCCGCCGCGCGCAGAACTATCTCGGCGAGATCGTCCGGCGCGTCGTTCGTCGCGCTCGAGCCACCCACGGAGGCCGTTGTCGCGGCCGTCGCCTCCTGCCCCACCGAGTCGGTCACCCAGAGCCGAACCGGATAGGTGCCCGGACGGCGATAGGTATGCCTCGCGGTGATGCCCGTGTCGGCGCCAAGCGTCGTCGGCACGATGGTGGTGTCCACCTTCAGGAGGCCGGGCGAGCGGTCGGAATAGCGGTCGGCGCTGATGACGATTTGATCGAACATGACGCCGTCCTCGCGCTGCTGGATCCGCATCGTCTGGCGCCCGGAGGCCTGGAAGTAGACCGGGGCGCCAGGCTCGCACCAGCCGCCGTCGTTCCAGCCCCAGCCGTTCCGGCCGGCTCCATCGCACTTCTCCAGGACGACCGGCATGCTGGCGGTCGTGCCGATGCGGTGGATGGCCGTGCCCGACGCGTTGACGGAGCGGTTGAACTGCACGTGCAGCGAATCGTTCGCCGAGGCGTTGCCCGCCGCCCGCATGCGGAGCCAGACGCGGTACGGCACGCCGGCGCCCGCCTCGAAGGTCAGCTCCACGTGGCTCGTCGGGTTGGCATACGCGGTCACCCGCTTGGCTTCGCCCGCGTTGGGGTTCTCGATGGCCACGCCGCCGGCCGCCCCGCTCACGTTCACGCGCCGAAACCGCGTGCCATGGAAGTTCGCCGCGGGCACGTCCGCCGCGCGGAGCAGAATGTCGTCCCCGAAGTGCCAGTCGTAGCGGACGAGCGGCGCCTCGGCATCGGTCGACGCGCTGCCGTCCACGGTCAGCGCCGTACCCGCGGTGGCCGTGTAAGGCCCACCTGCCCTCGCGACGGGAGGCTGGTTCGCGGGCGGGTCGTCGGAGCCTCCGCCGTCACCGCCCCCGCTGCCTGTGTCACCGTCCGATGTGCCCACGCTCTGCGCGGTTTCGAGCTCGCCGATGTCGGCGCCGATGTCCCGGCCGTCGGTCGCGCGGTTGTTGTAGCGGCTCGACGACGTGAGACGCCAGTCGCCGGCCGCGGCGCTCACAAAGTGCGTGAGGAACTCCGCGGCGGGTGGAAAGTAGTTGCCCGACGGATACGCCGACGCCGACCCGCCCGCGAGCACGTTGCCTCGGAACACGGCGCCTGGAAAGAACGTGTTCAGCGTCGCATTCCCCGTCGCCGTTGCCTGCCCCTTGATGCCGTACGTGTTGTGCCGGGACATGTTGTTGGTGAACACGAAGCCCGTGACGGCGCCGGCCATGATGTCGACCACCGTCCCCTCGTGCTCGATCGTGTTGTGATTGACGACGACGGTGGCGGGCGCCTCGGAGATGGAGAGGAAGCGCCCGGTGTTGCCGTACTCGTTGTCGAGGTTCTCGAACACGTTGTTGCGGATCGTGATGTTGCGCGCCTGCTGGCTCGTGTGGGTGTAGTCGCGCCCGAGAATGTGGATGCCGGCGGCGACGTTCCGGACGATGTTGTTCGAAAAGGTCACGTCGCGGACAACCGACCAGGGCGCGGTGCCCGACTGGTTCCTCACCGAGAAGAGGATGGCGAACCCCTGCTGGAATCCGGCCCAGTTGTACTCGAAGACGTTGCCGTCGATCGTCACACGCTGCGCGTTCTTCAGCTCAAGCAGATTCTTCGAGGTCCACTTCGTGCCGGTCGTCCGGGGCGTCCCCGAGCGTTCGTTGGCGCCGGTATACGTGAACGTCGTCTGCCTGCCCGTGGTCTCGAGGTATCTCGTCTGGCCGTTCGACGAGGTCCCCCGGTAGATGCGGTACTTGTCCGCCTTCGCGACGGACGGCCACGACAGCGTGACAGACCGCCCGGAGGTGACGGCGATCGACACTTCGGCCGATCCCGCCGAGTAGCCGTGCCCGCCGCCTGACGCAATGACCGCGGCGACTTTGAAGTAGTGCGTCCCGGAGGAGAGCGACCCGGTGGTGCTCGACAGGGACGCCGCCGGCCGCGACGGCGTCGCGAGGATCGGGTTGCGCCACGCCAGGTCCTTCGACAGGTAGTTGCCGCGAACCACGATGTCGCTCGGCACGAGATTCAGGATCTTGGGATCGTCGCCGCCGAACATGAGGTTCTCCCCCGCCGCCTCGAGGTGGTTGTTGATGATGCGGTACGGCCCGGGACCATTGGTGCCGCCGATTGCCTGCGAGTCGGAGAAGCTGAAGAAGTCGTCGAAGTAGCTGTTCAGGATGTCGGTCGACGCGCTGTTCAGGTAGATGCCGCGCTTCATCCCCTTCGCCGGGTGTCCGTGCAGCCAGACGCGATCGATCGCGATCGAGTGCGGCACCTGCGAGAGCGACGTCTGCCCCACGCTCGCGCCAAGCGCCACGAGCGTCTCGTAGCCGACGTTGGCGAGCCCGTCGATCTCGACGAACTGGATCCGGTAGTGGTGCGCGCCGGCGGCCGTCCTGAAGATTGGCACCGACTTGCCGGTGCCGCCGACGCCGACGAGGCGCGGCAAGGCGCTCCGCCGCGTGTTCCAGCCCGGCTTCCCCTCGGGAATCAGCCGCACGCCCGCCGGCGGAAAGTTCGAGTCGCCCGCATCGGATCTGATCGTGATGAACTGGGTTGACGAGGTGTTCTTGTTCCGCAGGATGTAGTTGCCGGTGAACGTCTGCCCGGCCCGCAGCAGGATCCGGTCGCCTGGCGCCGCCGCGTCGATGGCTGCCTGCACGCTCGAGTACTGACATCCGCTCGAACAGACGGTGCGATCGGCTCCTTCGGCAAGGCCTCCAGACAGCAGCAGTGCGCACACGAACAGACGAGTCGCGAATCGCATCAGATCTCCTGAGGTTATGGATGGGTTCCGGCCGCGACCGGGCTCAAGGCAAGTACCCGGCCACGTCCGGTTCGCCAGGCGTGTCAGAAAACAACGCCTGATCGGGCTGTGAGCCCGCAGGGGACGTTCACGAACACAACTGAGCCAAAAAACTTACTTACACGGCACGCGATCCGCAATCCGCGGTCCGCGATGCGGTGTAGACCTGCGCCCGGGGGGAGGCCCTTTTTCTTGCCGTACACCCGGCTCGCGAAGTTCAGGCTGTTGCGCGGCTACGACTCGATTCCAGCGATGCGCAAAAGCGCGGGCGATGACCGCGTCGGACAACCACATGCCCGCCGATGAGTGGAGATGCGTTGACGATGAGGACGTCAGGCATCCCCCAGCTCTCGGGCGAGGTCCTGCTCATCGACGATGAACACGTCGACACGCCGGCGAGCGAGCTCGGCGAGAAGCTCGGCCCGAGTCATGCCGGCGCGGTTTGAGTGCCGCGGCAAACTGCGAGATCGATGCAGGTCTGCTTACTGTCCGTCCGCCTCGACGTTACAATCGACGCGTAAGAGGCGGATCGTGGATTGCGACTGCAAGGTGCGTAGTGCGAACCCCGGACCGCGGATTGCGGATCGCGGATCGCGGATCCTACGGCTCCGGGAGCAGCTTCAGCAGATCGAAGACCGGCTCGAGGCGCGCGCAGTCGGCTCCCTTCCCGGGACTCCACTCCGCGCAGGCGTCGGCGGTCAGCCTGGCGGTCATGGCCGCACGGGAGGCGCTGACGTTCGCATCGCCGCCGTTCCTGTACGTGTTGTAGCGTGCCAGGTGCGCCGGCGGCGCGTCGCCGATGACGTTGCCCGCAATCTGCAGATCCGCAGCGACGAACGCGTCGAGACCGGTGCCGTAGTGGTGGCCGTCGGGCGCCGTGATCCCGTAGCGGCCGTTGCTCGTGAAGACGTTGTCCACGAGCCAGACCCCTTCCATCGGCCCGCCAGGCGTGGAGGCCTCGCCCGTGGGCCAGGCGCGGCCGTAGGAGCCGGTCAGCCACGCCGGCCCCCGGTTGATGAACGTCGACCGCTCGATGCGGATGTCGTGGCGGTCCAGCACGTTGGCGATCTCGATCGTGCGCCCGGGCCTCGAGAGCTGCACGTACACGTTCCTGAGCGTCACGTCGCGGAGCTTCCCGTCGTTGTGGCTGTTGCGCTGCCACGAGTAGCCCTGGAAGGAAACGCCGGCGGCGACGTTCAGCATGACGAGGTCCTCGATGAGCACGTGCTCGAGGTTCCCGCACTGGGGGCATCGGCCGTTCGTCGTGTAGTTGACGAGGAGGCCCGTGCCGTCCTGGGCGGCGCGCCAGGTGTTGACGGCGAGGACGCGCCGCACGGTGATGTTCCGTCCGTGCTTGAGCTCGAGCAGGTTCTTGACCTGGCGGTTGCGGCCGTCCTGCTGCCAGCGCAGCGGCTTGTGCAGGATGACGTCTTCGATCAGCCAGTCCTCCGGCAGCATCTCCGCCGAGGCGATCGGCGCACCGCCGATGATCACGTTCTCCGCGCCGGCGGCGAGATAGGAATGCCGGACGCGGACCCGCTGTCCTCCATTCCACGATCCGACGCACTGCGCGTCCTGCCCGGCGACGAAGATCTCCTCGCACCACACCTGCCGGATGTCGATGTCCCGGCCGTTGGCCGAGATCCCGCGCTTCTGGCCGAACTGGCGGCTGCCCTGCAAGAGCACCTGCCGGATCGTGATGTGGCGCGCCATGTTGGCAGCCTCACGCTCGCTGCCCGACCCAATCCGGATGAGCTCGCCCTGCCCCGCGGGCGGAATCGCCTCGAAGGCGAGGCCCACGAGGTTGAGATGGCCTCCCGTGGGGCCATTCTGGATCTCGATGCCTGCATTGGAGCGGGCGGAGCCCCGCAGCACCGCCATGCGCGGCTTGTCGTCCGGCGTCACCAGGCCGTCCCAGCCGTCGCCTTTGTCCTTCCACCCGCGCGTGGTGATCGTGAGGCGCGTCTCGGCGTCGGCGCCAGGCTTGGGCTTGACGACGATCGTGCCGTCGTAGACCTTGCCGGGATCGAGGGTGAGCGTGGTGCCGGCCGGCACGGCGTCGATGGCCGCCTGGAGCGCCTCCGCGCACGCCGGGCCGCTCGTGACGCACGGGACGTGGACCACGTCGCGCGGGGCGCCGTCTCCCCATGCGAAGAGCACGAGCAGCGCGCCGATCACGGGCGGTCCGGCTTGCGCAGCTCGAACACGGTGACGCTGGCGTAGGTGCGGAGCCACGGGTGCGCAGCGAGCAGACGGCTGTCGAGCGCGCGCGTGCGGGCCTGGAACGAGTCCGACGCGCCGAGGATCGCCGCCAGCCTGACGAACGGCAGCATGAACTCGCGATGTCGTCCGGCCTCGAACGGCCGGCTGAACGACGAGATTTCCGATCGGAAGAGCGGGCGCTCGAACGGCGACACGTCCCGCTGGCGGTACGGGACGAGCGGCCGGATCGCCCGCAGGAGGCGCGACTCGCGGATCGGCTCCATGAAGATCGCACGGCCGCCCGGGCGCAGGACGCGGTGAACCTCCCGCGACGCCGGCACGAGATCGAGATGGTGCAGCACGGCATGGCCGACGACCAGATCGACCGCCTCGTCGGCCAGCGGAATCGCGTGCGCCGATCCGCACAGGACGCGCACCGAGTCCTGGAAGCCGTCAGCGAGGGTGCGCATCGCCGCGCGCTGCAGCAGGTCCGGCGACAGATCGAGCGCATAGACGCGCGCACCTCTCGACGCGAGGAGCGACGTGTCGCCCCCGTCGCCGCAGCCGTAGTCGAGCACCGTCTGGCCGCGGATGTCGCCCACGAGGTGATAGGCGTACTCGAGCGGGAACGGCGTGTCGGCCGGCGGATTCGCGTACCGGTGCAGCACGCGCGGAGAGGTCTGCCGCACGCCCTGGCTCAGGGAGGCCTGCACGCGGCTCCTCGCCACCTCGGCGCGTTCCCATTCCACCAGGACCGGTGCCTTGACAGCGCTCATCGGCGGGGCGTTCATGCAAGGAGCGAACCCGGCCGCCAACCTCGACCGTCGGGCGGCGGATGGACAATCTCTGCTCAGATCTCGGCAAGGCTCCGCCCGTTCTGTGCTATGTTCCACCCCCTGCGCGCGGAAGGCTCGCATCGCGGGCAGGCCCGAGCCGCAATCCGGGTGATTGCGTCAACATCCGCCATGCGCACACCGAAGCGTGTGGGACCTGGTCCGACCGCCTTTCGCTCGTTCGATCCTACGTTCGGCACCAGCCGAGCGACGCCGCATCGACTGCTCGATGCGATGCGCGCCTTCCACCTGGATGCCGCATACGAACGCGCGGAGGGCGATCATCTCGTTCAACGGAGAGGGCTGGAAACCCTGCGGGTCCTCGACCTCGTCGGCGGCTTCGGGACGAACCTCGTCGGCCATCACAACCCCGATGTCCTCGCCGAGCTTCGCCGCCTGATCGACGCGAAGATCCCATTCTCCGCACAGCTCTCCGCCCGTCCGATCGCCGCCAGCCTCGAGCGCCGGCTGCGGGCCAGGCTGGGCGCGTACCGCGTGGTGTTCACGAACTCGGGTACCGAGACCGTCGAGGCGGCGTTGAAGCATGCCCACCTGGAGCGGCCGCGTCAGGTCTTCTGGGGCGTTCGCGGATCGTTTCATGGCAAGACGCTGGGCTCCATTCAGTTGACCTACGCCCACCGGAAGCCCTTCGAGGGCCTCGGGCCGCGGGTCCGGTTTCTCGATCCGTGGGATCGCTCGCAGTGGGCGAAGTACGAGAGCGAGGTCGAACAGGTGTCGGCGGCAATCGTCGAGCCGATCCTCGGAGAGGGCGGCGTCATCCCGCTTCCGGCGGAATTCCTGGGCTGGCTCGGCGCGGCCTGCCGGCAGTCGGGGATTCCGCTCATCGCGGACGAGATTCAAACGGGTCTCGGCAGGACGGGAACGTTCCTGGCGTGCGAGGCGACAGGGCTCGACCCCGATTACATCTGCCTGGCCAAAGGCCTGGGCGGCGGCATCGCGAAGCTCGGGGCGCTGCTCGTCAGGGAGGACCGCTTCATCGAGGCCTTTTCCTGGCTGCACACGTCCACCTTTGCCGGCGACGAGATCGGCTGCGGCATCGCCAGCCGCGTGCTGGAGATCCTGGAGCGCGATGCGGTCCCGGCGCGCTGCGAAGCCCTGGGCGCCTATCTGCTCGGGCGGCTCCGGCGTCTCCAGGACCGCTATCCCGACGAAATCGCGGACGTTCGCGGCAGGGGGCTGCTTGTCGGCATCGAGCTCGGGGACGCACGGGGCGCAGGATCGAATGTCCTTCGGGCGATTGCCGCGCACGATCTCATCGGCGTGATGGCCTCGTCGTATCTCCTGAACCGGCACGCCATCCGCGTGGCGCCCTGCCTCGGTCATCCCGCGACGCTGCGCGTGGAGCCGTCGGCGTACGTGGAGCGGTCGGAGCTCGATCGATTCGTGGACGCGCTCGACATGCTCTGTCACGCCGTTCGCGCGCAGGACGTGCCGCACCTCGTCGGACACCTCATCGATCGGCCGCGCGCCGCCAGCGCCGCGCGGCCCGAGTTCCGGCACCTTCACCGCGAGGCTCCCGCAACGAGCCGCCGCGTCGCGTTCATTGCTCACGCCATTGGACCAGCGGATCTCCGCTCCTGGGACCCGTCGCTCGCCTCCTTCGACACGGATGAGCTCGACACGCTCACTCGCGCGGCGGCCGGGTTCCTGGGCCCGGTGGTCTACAACGAGTTCCACGTGCACGCTCCGGAAGGAGCACCAGTGCACCTGTCGTTGATCGGACTCTTCTACACCTCCTGGCAGCTCTTCGATGCCTATCGCGCCCGTCGCCACGAGCACGCGCTCGGACAGATCGAGCAGGCCCTGACGCTGGCCCGCGACCGCGGCTGCACGGTGGCCGGGCTTGGCGGCTTTCACTCGATCGTGGCCTCGAACGGCAAGCGGCTCCAGACGCCGGGCATCGGC
Source organism: Vicinamibacterales bacterium (assembly GCA_050748045.1). GTDB lineage: Bacteria > Acidobacteriota > Vicinamibacteria > Vicinamibacterales > UBA2999 > CAVYVZ01. The sequence continues at coordinate 17,190 of JBOGIW010000125.1, forward strand.
CTGACAACGGGGAACGCGCTGACGGTCGGCATGGGCATCCGCGCCCTCACGCGCGCGGCCTCGCTCGCCGGCATCGAACTGGAGAGCGCCGCGCTCGCCGTGGTGGGCGCCACCGGCAACATCGCGCAGGCGTATGCGCTCTCGATGGCGCCGGCCGTGCGGCGTCTCGTGCTGGTCACGCGGCCGGGCTGCACGGGGCGCTGCCGCACCCTCGCCGCCCGCCTCCGCGACGTGGCGCCGTGCACGGAGCTGCACGTCACCGACTCGCTCGACGTGCTTCGCACGTGCCCGCTGATTGTGTCGGCGTCGAACGCCCCGGAGCCGGTCGTCTACCTGCGGCACCTGGGCCCTCACCCGACGGTGATCTGCGATGTCTCGCTGCCCTCCGACGTGGCGGAGGAGGTGACCGCCGGTCGCGGCGACGTCGTCGTCCTGAACGGCGGCGTCGTGCGGCTTCCCTGCGATCCGGATCTTGTCATCCCCGGATTGCCGCTGGCGCCCGGGCACGTCTACGCGTGTCTGGCGGAAACACTGCTCATGGGCCTCGACGGGATCACCAGCCATGGCTCGTACGGGCCGCTCACGCCGGAATGCGTGGAGTGGGCCCTCGCGCTGGCAGACAAGCACGGGTTCGCGTTGGCCGAGTCGCTCACGTCGAGCTTGCTGACCGCCTGACGCGTCACCGGGTGTTGCCCGGGCGTCGTTGACTTTCGCTGAAAGGGTGCCCTCCCATGCGCGTCCTGCTCGTCGCCCCCACCGCGCTCGACTCCTACGGCCGTCCGATCAAGCAGCGGCGCGTCCACATTCCCGGCCTGACGCTCCAGATGCTCGCCGCGGTCACGCCGCCCGACGTCGATCTGACGCTCGTCGGCGAGACCACCGGCACGATCCCCTTTGACGAGCCATGGGACCTCGTCGGCCTGACGGGCATGGGCTCCGGGCTCGTGCGCGCCTGGCAGATCGCCGGGGAGTTCCGGAAACGCGGCAGGAAGGTCGTGATCGGCGGCATCGCCGCCAGCCTGGCGCCCCCGGCGCTCACGCTCGCCCATGCCGACTCGGTGGTCATCGGCGAGGCCGAAGAGATCTGGCCGCGCGTGGTCCGCGATGCGCAGGCCGGGAGGCTCCAACCGATCTACCGGATGGCGTCTCAGCCCGACGTGGCTCACCTGCCCGATCCGCGCTACGACCTGATGACGGGGCCGGGCTTCGGTCGCTGGTCGCCGGTCCAGGCCACGCGAGGCTGTCCCTTCACCTGCACGTTCTGCTCGGTCACCGCCTTCTTCCGGCAGGGGTACCGCAAGCGTCCCGTCGCATCCGTGCTGCGTGACGTGCGCGCGGCGAAGCGGATCCGCCGCTCGCGGTACGTCGCCTTCATCGACGACAACATCGGCGTCGACTGGGACTACTGCCGGGAGCTCTGGGAGGCGCTCATCCCCGAGCGGATCATCTGGATGAGCCAGTGCAGCCTCCACATCGCCGACCGTCCGGACATGCTCGCGCTGGCGCGCCGAAGCGGGTGCCGCATGCTCTCCTTCGGCATCGAGACGACGAACGCCGCCAGCCTGGCGGCGGTGGACAAGGCCTGGAACCGGCCGGAACGCTACGCCGCCGCCGTTCGCACCATCCGCGAACATGGCATCGACATCTCGACGGAGATGATGGTGGGGCTGGACGAAGACGACGAGTCGACCTTCGACGGGACCCACGCCTTCATCATGGACAACCGCATCTCGGTGCCGCGCGTGCACATCCTGACGCCGATTCCCGGCACGCCGTTCTACGACCAGGTGCGCGCGGAGGGGCGAATCCTGTCGGAGGACTTCACGCAGTACAGCGGCGGGCGCATCGTCTTCAAGCCGCGCAAGATGGATCCGGACCGGCTCCAGATGAAGTTCTGGCAGATGTACGATCGCCTCTACTCCTGGAAGGCCATCGCGCACCGGGTGGGCCGCAACCATGCCCGCCTCGAGGCGTACATGAGCGCCTTCGTGTTCGGCGTCAACCTGCACTACCGCGCGCACATTCAGCGCCGCATCACTCCCGGCATCGTGTGAGCGCTCGCGAGGACACCATGCGCATCCTTCTGGTCCGTCCGCCCGTGCCCCGGCACACCATCGGTTTGAAGCACATCATGGTCTGCGAGCCGCTCGAGCTGGAATACGTGGCGGCCGGGCTTGCCGGGCACGACGTGCAGATTCTCGATCTCATCGTGGAGCGCGGCCTCACGCGCCGATTGAAGCGTTTCAGGCCCGACATCGTCGGGACGAGCTCGTACATCAGCGGCGTCAACGAGGTCTTCAAGATCTGCCGGGCGGTCAAGCGCTGGAACCCCTCCTGCCGGACCGTCGTCGGCGGCGTGCACGCGTCGCAGGTGCCGGAGGACTTCGCCGACCCGGCCGTGGACTGTGTGGTGATGGGCGATGGAACGACCATCATGCCGGAGGTGGTGAAGGCCTTCGAGGGCGACGTGGCGCTCGAGAGTGTACCGGGACTGGCGCTGCCCGACGGTCCCGGGCTCGTGCGAACGCAGGGCCGTCCGTATATGCCGGATCCGGACACGCTCCCATTCCCCCGGCGGGATCTCGTCTCCCACCTGCGCCGCCGGTACTACTACCTGTGGAACCGTCCCGTCGCGACCCTCAAGACGACGTGGGGATGCTGGTACAAGTGCAACTTCTGCTTTACGTGGCGGATCACCGGCGGCACGCCCTACGCGCGCAGCGCCCAGTCGATCGCCGACGAGCTCGCCGGCATCGAGTCGGAGCACATCTACATCGTGGACGACATCTTCCTGATCCAGCCGGCGCGGCTGGCCGAGCTGGCGCGACTGCTGCGCGAGCGTGGCATCCGGAAAAAGTACCTCGTGTACGCGCGCGCCGATTTCGTAGCCGGGCACGAGGACCTCATCGCGGAGTGGGCGGAACTGGGTCTGGAGGCCGTCTTCATCGGGCTGGAAGCGACCGAGGATGCCGAGTTGATGCAGATGAACAAGCAGGCCACGGTGGACGACAATCGCCGGGCGATCGCCCTTCTGCAGCGGCACGGCGTGGACATCTACGGCTCGATCATCACGCAGCCCCACTACGTCAAGGAGGACTGGGACCGCGTGAAGCGGTTCATCGACGACAACCGGCTGTATTTCCTGAACGTCTCGCCGCTGACGCCGATGCCGGGCACGCTCATCTACGACGAGTATCGCGACCGCTTGATCGTCAGCCGCCGCGCGCACGCCCTGTGGGACCTCGCGCACACGGTCGTCATGACGCGCATGCCTCTCAAGAGCTACTACCGGTCGGTCCTGGGCGTGTACACGCACGCGTGCCTGAATCCGCGTCGCGCCACGCGGCTCAACCTCGCCACCGCTCCGCCGCTCTATTCGTGGGAGTTCTGGCGGCTGTGGCTGGGCGCGCTGAAGATCGCGCGCCAGTTCTACTTCGGTCACTGGCACCATGCGCCGAGCGAGCTCGCTCGCGCCGAGTATCGCGGGCCCGAGCTGACACACGAGTGATGTCGATCGAGCTCCCTCCCACCGGCGCGTGGACCGACCCGGGCCTGTGGCTCGGCTGGACGCCGTTCTCAGTCGCGTTGGGGAACGGCCTCCGCATGCAGGTCTGTCGCGACATCGGCGACGTCGATGCCCGGCAGTGGGACTCGATCCTCGGCCCTGAAGACGTGCTCATGTCTCACGCGTTCGTGACCGCCTGCCAGGTGGCGCGGATCGAAGACGCGGACTTCTGGCACCTGCTTGTCTCGAGAGGGGAGGACGTCGTGTGCGCGGCGACCTTACATCGCATGCCCGTGAGCCTCGATCTGCTGTCGTCAGGGCTCACGCGGAAAGCGATCGATGCGCTCAAGGCCGGGTGGCCCGGCTTCCTGCGTCTTCCCGTGCTCTTCTGCGGCCTCCCGGTGTCGTGCGGCCGGCCGTGCCTCAAGATCCCGAGGGCTGCCGACGTCGAGGAGTCGTCGGCGGCGGTTGCCGCCGCCATGGAGTCGGTCGCGGCTGCGACCTCGACGCCGCTTCTGTGCCTGAAGGAATTCGATCGCGACGCCATTCGCCGGATGGACGTGTTCCTGTCGTACGGATACTTCCGGGCGCCCAGCCTCCCGTCGTGCTCGATCGAACTGCGCTGGAGCTCCTTTCCCGCATACCTCGCCTCCCTGAGGTCCGGCTACCGGCGCCAGATCCGGAGCTCCCTGCGCACGCGCCGCGACGGGCGGCTGCGCGTCGAGCGCCTCGACCACTTCTCGTCGCGGATCGACACCGTGTTTGCGCTGTATCAGCAGACCGTCAGTCGCGCGCCGCATCGGCTCGAGACCCTGAATTGCGAGTTCTTCAGACAGCTCGACACGCTCGGAACGGCCAAGGGGATCGTCATCGAGCTCGACGGCCGCACGGTGGGCGCCGCCGTGATGGTCGCCGGCTCCGATGTGGCGATCTTCCTGTTCGCGGGACTGGCGGAGGATCGGCTGCCGCAGTGGCAGGTCTATCAGAACCTCGTCGCCGAGGTCGTGGCGGCCGCCATTGATTCGGGCGCCCGGCGGCTGGAGCTCGGACAGACCTCGTACGACATGAAGAGCCGCATGGGGGCGCGCGAAGACCCGCGCTTCATCTATCTCCGCTACCGGCGTGCCCTCGGCCACTCGATTCTGCGCGGCGTGGCCCCGGCGCTCTTCCCCGCGTATCCGTATCCGGCTCGGCGCGTCTTCGCGCACCAGAGATGACGCCGTGAAACGAATCCTGCTGGTCAATCCGGCGTTCGAAGACGATCCCACCGGCCTTCCGCCCTCGGTACGGCGATCCGCGGCGGCTCGCTGGTCTCCGTTTCAGATGGGCATCATGCCGCTCGGCCTGGCGACGATCGCGGCGCTCACGCCGGCGCCAATCGAGGTGGACATCTGGGACGAGTCCATCGACGGGCCGCTCTCCGGCGAGCGCCTGTCGGGAAAGGCCTACGACCTGGCGGGGGTGACGGGCTACGTCAACCACGCCGGCCGGGTGAACGAGCTCGGACGCCTCTTCAGCAGGATGGGCGTCATGTCGGCGGTCGGGGGCCCCGGCGTCTCGTCGGAGCCCGAGCACTTCCGTGGGCAGTTCGACGTGCTCTTCATCGGTGAAGCCGAGTACACGTGGCCCAGGTTCCTGGCCGATCTCGAGCGCGGGGCGCATCGGCGCGAGTACCGGCAGGTCGACAAGGTGGACATGGCGCATTCACCGATGCCGCGCTGGGACCACGTGGCCGCCGGCTCCTACCTGCTCGGATCCGTGCAGACGACGCGCGGGTGTCCGTTCGATTGCGAGTTCTGCGACGTCATCTACATCTACGGCCGGCAGGCGCGCCACAAGCCTGTCGAGCGCGTGCTCGAGGAGGTGCGCGCCCTCGAGCGGCTGGGGATCGAACGCCTCCTCTTCTGCGACGACAACTTCATCGGCAATCGCCGGTATGCGAAGGAGCTCCTCCAGGCGCTGATAGCGGTGAACGCGTCGTTCCGCCGGCCCATGGCGTTCTTCACCAACGTGACGCTCAATATCGCCAATGACGAGAGGATGCTGGCGCTCATGGCCGACGCCGGCTTCTGCGGCCTCTTCATCGGCGTCGAGTCGCCGAACGTCGCCAGCCTCGTCGAGACGAACAAGCCCCAGAACTACAGCACCGACATGGTGGAAGCCGTGAAGACGGTTCACGCCTACGGCATCGTCACGCAGTGCGGGATGATCGTCGGCTTCGACCACGACGATGCCACCGTCTTCGATCAGCATTTCGCATTCCTTCAGGAGACCGGGGTGCCGGTTCCGATGGTCAACCTGCTGAAGGCTCCCACGGGGACGCGACTGTGGGTGCGCCTGCACAAGGAAGGACGAGTCTTTCAGAACGAGGCCTTGCGGCAGACGTCGAACGTCGAGCCGTTGACCAATGTGACTCCGCGGCAGATGCCGCTGGCGCAACTGCTGGCGGGCTATCTCGACCTCGTGGAGCGGCTCCGCGACTGGGCGCGCTTCGAGGAGCGCGTCAGGCGCCTCGTGTCACAGGTGCGGCGCCGTCCCGTCGTGCGCCGGCGTGTGGATGGAAGCAAGGTGCTGTTGCTGGCCCTGATGATCGCCAGGATGGGCGGCCAGGCCGGCGCCCGACGGGCGACGCTCCGGCTCCTCTGGCACACGCTCTGGCGCGCACCCTTCATGGTGGAGCGCGTGATGGGCGCCGCCGCGTACCAGTATCAGGAAGCGCTTCGCGTGCCGCGGCTGAAGGCCTTCATCGCAGAGCGAATCCGGCAACTGACGGCCGGCGAAACCCGCCCCGAGCGGGAGCGCGCCGTGTTCTTCGTTCCCGACGGCTTTCGGAAGGCGTACCCAGCCGTGTTCCCCGACCTCTATCGCCGCGTTCACCAGCGCCTCCGCGACAAGTCGCGCGTGCAGGACGCGCTCGTGGAAGTCACCTCCGATTTCCTCACCCGGTGGGGGCGGGACTTCGGCCGGTTCGAGGAGCACCACCGCAGGTTTCTCGAGGACATCTGTGACCGCACGATCGATGCTGAAAACGGCTCGTGGCCGGGACAGCGGGACGAGCCAGGCGCGCAAGGAGCGGCTGCCGCCGCGACGACCGAAGCCTCGCTCAGGCGCCTGGCCGCCGACGTCCTGCGTTCCGTGGAGCAGGATCTGCGAAGCCTTGATGCGGCTGGAGCCCCGGGTTAGATGAAGGCTGCGCGTCCCGTGATGGCGCCCGTGACGGTCCATCCGGTCCGCTCGCGGAGAGAACGCCGCGCCTTCATCGCGTTTCCGTACGCCCTCTACCACGGCTGCTCTCACTGGACGGCGCCTCTCCAGCGCGACATGGCCCGCACGCTGAACCACGGGAATCCGTTCCTGGCGCACGGCGCGATCGCCCCGTTCATCGCCGTCGATGCGGCGGGGTCGGTGGTCGGACGCATCGCGGCCATTGTCAACGGCCGTCACCTCGAGAAGCACCAGGATGGCGCGGGCTTCTTTGGCTTCTTCGAATGCGTGGAGGACTACGAAGCGGCCGGGGCGCTCTTCGCCGCCGCCGGCGCGTGGCTGCGCAGCCGGGCGCTGACCGTCATCCGCGGGCCCGTCAACCCCTCGCTCAACGAAAGCTCGGGCCTGCTCGTGGAGGGCTTCGACCGCAGGCCTTCCGTCCTGATGCCCTACAACCCTCCCTATTACGAACGCTTCCTGCTCCGCCATGGATTCGAGCGGACGATGACAACGTGGGCGTATCGGGTCGCCGCCGCGGATCTCGATACCGCACGGCTCGAACGCGGCGCAGCGCTCGTCCGGCAGCGCGCGCCGGGCTTTCACGTCCGGAAGGCGCAGTTGCGACTGCTCGACGAGAAAACGCGAGTGATGTGCCGCCTCTACAACGAGGCCTTCGCGGAGACGTGGGGGCACGTCCCGCTGAGCGAGAGTGAGTTCCTCCACATGGCACGCGCGATGCGGCCGATTCTCGATCCGAATCTCGTCCTGTTCCTGGAGCACCACGATCGGCCCGTCGGGTTCTCGTTCTCCGTCCCCGACGTCAACCTCCTGCTGCGCCACGTGCCGGATGGGCGCGTCTGGCCGTTCGGGATCCTCAGGCTTCTCGCGTCTCGATGGCTGGGACAGCTCCGCGAGTTCCGCGTCGTCGTCCTTGCCCTCCTGCCGGAGTATCGGGGCAGAGGTCTCGACAGCCTCCTGATTCTCACGACCATTCAGGAGGGGCTGCGTCGCGGCTATGTTGCCAGCGAGTTGAGCTGGATCCTGGACAGTAACAGGCCGCTCAGGAAGAACCTCGTCAGCCTCGGCGCGTCGATCGACAAGGAGTACGCGCTCTTCGAGCGGACGCTCCGCGAGGAGCGTCCGGCTCGGCCGGTATACTGGCTTCATCCGTGAGCGCGCCATCGTGGAAGCATCCGGGAACTGGCGATTTCGCAGCAGCGCATCGGAACCCGCCAGAGCGGCGGTCATCGTCGCGCACGGCCTGAACAACAGGCCCGAGGCGATGGATCCGATCGCCGGGTGTCTGAATCACCACGGCTTTCACGCGCTCCGCGTCTCGTTCCACGACCGCGCATCCAGACCGGAGGGGCTGCCCTCGTGCTGGCTGTCGGAGATGGCCGGCGGCTATCGTGAGCTCGAGGCGCGGTATCCCGAGCTTCCCGTGTACAACCTCAGTTTTTCTCTGGGCGCCCTGGTGACGATCCGTTTCCTCGAGCTGGAGGGAGCGGCGCGCTTCGAGAGGATGGTGTTTCTTGCGCCGGCGATTGCGTTGACGCGGCGCGCAGGCCTCGTGCGCTGCCTCAGGCCGCTGCGCTCTCTCGGCCTTTCGCTGCCAAGCGTGGCGCCTCGATCCTTGCGTGCGCGCGACGCCACACCGATTGCCGAGTACGCGGCGATGCTCGACCTGATGGACTACGCGCGTATCGTCAGTCGCCGGGTTGGGCGCATCCCGACCGCCGTGCTGGCGAGCCGGCGCGACGAGGTCGTGAGCTTCGAGGGGATCGAGTCGTGGATGCGGCGCAACAGGCTGGAAAACTGGACCCTGAAGGCCGTCCATCCCGAGGCCTCGCCTGCGCCGTGCCTGTCGTACGAGCACCTGTCCGTGCTCGAGACCGTGCGGCAGCCCAGCTCGCGCCTCCACCGCGAGATCCTGCGCCACTTCGGGGTCAGAACGGGGTCAGAGTGACGATGCGGGGCGACTCAACTTCCACGGGCTGGCCTGATCATTGCTCGCCTGCCACGGCCCGCCGTCCACCGGCCGGAACGTTCAAGCGTCCTCGCTGCCCGTGGTCAACCGGCCGGCCAGGCGCGCAATCTGCGCGTCGTCCAGGCGACAGACGCGCCAGTCGGTGAGCACACTTGCGCCCAGGCCCCTGTAGAACCGGATGGCCGACTCGTTCCAATCCAGCACCATCCACTCGAAGCGCGCACACCGGTTGCGCATGGCAATGTCCGCCAGGCAAGCCATGAGAGCGTGGCCGATGCCCTTGCCGCGATACGCGGCGTCCACGAAAAGATCATCCAGCCACAGGCCACGCTTGCCGACCATCGTCTCGAAGGTGAAGAAGTACGTCGCGTAGGCGGCGGGCGTGCCGGCGGCGAAGGCAAGGAGCGCGTGGCCCGCCGGCGCGTCGCCGAAGAGCGCTTCTCGAAGCGACTCTTCCGTTGCGGAGACCGTCAGCTTCTCGAGCGCCGCCATGGACCGGATGAACGCCAGGAGCTGCGGCACATCAGCGCTCGCGCCTGCCCGGACCTCAATGTCGATGTCTTTGGCTCTCAGTATCATGCCCGGGTCCTCGCTCGGGTGACGGGCTCGGCGAGCCGGTGGTTGCTCGCCGCATGTGCATCGCCATCCTACCGCCACGCCACGCTTCGGAGTTGCGGTTGTCTGGAGCCGAGAGTAGTCTGTCGGTTCGAGAGGCGCGTGCGGACGCCGCTCGGGCAGGAGGTCGGTCATGGCGGACACGATTCGGCTCGTGGAGTACTTCTACATCACGACGCCCAACAAGGCCGGTGAGGGCGCGCGCGCCCTGGCGACGCTCAGGGACGCGGGCGTCAACCTGATCGCCTTCTCAGGCTTCCCGGAGGGCCGGCGCGCGCAACTCGACTTCATTCCCGCCGACCCGGCGGCCTTCAAGCAGGCGGCGAAGCGGGCGAAGTGGAAGGTGGTCGGCTCCAAGCGCGGCTTCCTGATGCAGGGCGACGACCGCGTGGGCGCCGTTGCGGACCTCCTGGAACGGCTGGGCGCGGCGAACATCAACGTGACGGCAATCGACGCGGTCTGCGCCGACGGACGGTACGGCGCGATCTTCTGGGTCGCGCCGAAAGACGTCAAGAAGGCCGCGGCGCTGCTGGGCGCGTCGGCGCCGACCGCGGCTCCTGCACCGTAGCGTTGGGCGGGCGCGTCAGAGGCTCAGCACGTCGCGGAGCTTGTCCTCGACCGCCTGCAGTTCTGGAACTGGAAGCTCGCCCACCTTGACGGCAATCATGTCTTGCTTGATGGTTCGGACGATGCCCGTGACGATCGAGGGATAGATTAGGCCGGACCGGCGCCACGCCTTGATCCTGTAGTCTCCGAGCAGCAGGCGACTGGTGTTGCTCGTGATGGCCGCAAGGATCGCCTCTCGTCGAGCCCGATGATAACCGTCGCTGCTGATGATGAGACCGGGGCGTTGTTTAGCGCCCTTCTCGTCGGCGAAGACGAACTTGACCAGGACGATGTCGCCGCGGCTACAGCTTGTCATACCCGGCGTCCCGTGGGTTGTTCCACAGGTCGGCCAGGACCGGATCGGCGCGCTCGTTCAGGGCGACGAGACTGGCGGCTGACAGCTCATCGGCCAGGTCCCGCTTCAGGCGCGCCTCGACGGCTTCCCACACGTACTCACGGATCGACTGATCACGCTTCGCGGCCGCGATGTGAATGCGCCGGCGCGCTTCGCGAGGGACGTCAATGCTCAACCGGGCCCGACGCTCGTGGGTGCTCGCCATCTTGACCACCATGTCGAGCCACGTTGGCACGTTTACGTAAACGTGTCAAGGTGACTGAACATGAACTGCCTCGTGCAACCCCTGGCGAATCGGTCCTACAAGCCGCGTCCCGGCGTGCATGACGTAGACACGAAGCTTCGGGTGACCGAGCAGTTCCTCTTCGAGCAGGAGCGGACTGTGCAAACTCGCCCGGTACCGGCCAAAGCCGAGATAAATCCTCCTTCGGTGTGCCCGGTGTGCCGGCGTTCGGCCCGAGTGGCCGCGTCACGAGACCGAGCGGCCCGGCTGTTGTGTCGGGCAATCACTCACGTCACGAGTCTCGATACCGCTCGGGTGCGTATCGATTTGCAATCAAACCGGTGGCGGCCTCGACATCGATGGCCTGCACCAGCACGCCTTCCTGCCCGTACGGCAGGTACGCCTGGCACTGCCCCGACGGGGCGATGAGACTCGTCGCCGACTCCTGGAAGCGCAACGCGTAGTTGACGCTGGCAAAATAGACCGTGTTCTCGATGCTCCGCAGCATCATCGCCTTCTCGTAGTACGGCGCGCTGGCGGCGCCCCACTGCGTCAAACGGACACCTTCGCGATCGCTCCCCGTGTGGTGGGGATGAAAGACGACCTTGGCGCCCCGCACCGCCGCCCATCGCACCGTCTCGGGATAGCGCCAGCCCTCATGGCAGATCGCCACGCCACACTTGATCCCGTTGATCTCGAAGAGTCGCCGCGTATGTCCGGGCACATAGAACCGGTCTTCGCTCGGGTCCAGCTGGTTCTTGGTCTGGTATCCCTGAACCTGGCCCGTGGCGTCGATGACAACGGCGGCAATCTGCCGGCCCGCCTCCGAGAGCCGTTCCATCCCGAGGATCGTGGCCACCGCGTACGTCCGCGCCCACTCGGTCACGGCCTGAAGCACACGGTCCTGCTGCCTCTCGTCGAAGGGCAGTACGTCGAAGTCCTGTCCACGCAGACCCGGGAGATACGCTTCCGGGAAACACACGATCTCCGCGCCCTGGGCCGACGCGTCCGAGAGCAGCCGCTGAACCTTGTCCAGGCCCTCGTCCAGCGTCGACGCGACACCCGGCGACGCCAGCGCAACGATCATGGATCCCCGTCGAGGAGAATGGGGCCGCCCGCGATCGAGACGCCGTCGCGTCCCCTGACCGGTACGTTACATCCGGATCGTTGGCGATCATCCGGTCGAGACTCGACGCTGAGGTGTGCTGTGGGAGGATTGGTGGCCAGGGACAGAATCGAACTGCCGACACCGTGATTTTCAGTCACGTGCTCTACCAACTGAGCTACCTGGCCACTCTGGTGAGCGCCGTGCAGAAACAGACGTCGGAGTATAGCACGGCGGGTCCGCCGCTCGAATCGACGCGCCCACGGCGACAAGGACGTGGCGTCGCGGGTGAGGGGCAGCCGCGCCTCGTCCCAGACAGGCGCTCCACGAGCACGCCGCGCTCCGGCGCTTCGACAGGCGTACAGCGAAACGCCGCCAGCGCCTGGCCGGCGGCGCATGTGCACGGCGTCACGAACGCCGGGAGTACCTCGGACGCCTCCGCCTGCGTTGTGTGGGACGGCGGTCGCGGGGGACAGCGGACCGGAGCGCCGGTCCGCCGTCGTCCGCGCTGGTCTCAGAACGAGAACCGGATGCCGATCTGCCCCGTCCGGGAGCTGGCGGAGCTGCGCCGGAGCGTCCTCAAGATGAGGAAGCTGCTCAGGCGCCGATCGGCCACGTTGTTACTCGTCGGGTTGACGAAGTTCGCGCGGTCCGTGAGATTGAAGATTTCGCCGAACACCTGCAACCGTTGCGATCGTGGCATCCTGACCGAGTAGCCCACCCGCAGATCGAGCTGGAAGAAGTCCGGCCCACGGGCGCCGTTCGGCCCGCCCATGTTCTCGACCGTGATCGCGTTCGCCCCGACGCCGCTGTACGTGCCGGGCGGGAGGAATTCGTCGTCGAACCGGCCGTTCTGGTTCAGATCGAACGTTGAATCGGTCAAGGGGAACGGCGTGCCGCTCATGTAGCGCAGGACGGGGCTCAGGGTCAGGTTCGGAAGGCGCGGGAACTCCACCGTCCCGTTGATCGACAGGATGTGCGGGCGATCGTCGTCGGAGGGCCCGATGTTCTCATCGAGCCGCAAGTCGTCCCCGACCTGCGTCACGATAATCCCGTTGAGGGCCCCATCCGTGGTGCCGCGCGTGCGCGAGCGCGTATAGGACAGGCGGAAGCTGTACCCCTGGCTGAAACGCTTGTCGAACATCAACTGCAGGGCGTCATAGTTGTACCAGCCGACGTTGACCGATTCCCACACGTTCTGCACGAACGCGGGATTCGGGCGCACGACGCCTGCCAGGCGTGACGTGCTCCTCCGCACCGGCGGATTCAGGTTTCTCCGCATCAACTGGTCGCCGTTCTCGGCGCGAATGTAATCGACGGTCAACGCCATGTTTCCGAAGAGCTGCTGCTGGTACCCAACCGTGTACTGCCGTGAGAACGAGTTCCGGCGATCCGGCGTGTCGAGGAACACGTCGCCCTCGTTTCTGTCCAGCGTCCCCGGCGGGAACTGCTGGGCGAGCAGGTCGCGGTTCACCACCGGCCCGTTGACGAGGAAAGGATCGGTCGGGCCCTGGCCACGCGACGGTCCGGGATCGACGCCGTTCGCGGGGAAGAAGACCTGGAACGAATCGGCGAACACGCCATTGGAGATGAAGTTCCCCAGCGGGCCGAACCCGGTCTTCTGGTAGAAGAGCCCGAACCCGCCCCGAACGACCGCCCGGCCGAGATCGTCGAGCGCGTAATTCACGCCCACGCGTGGCGAGATGTTGTTCGTATCCACCGGGTGATCGTTCTCGGCCGCGAAGTTCGGGTTGTCGCGCTGGGGGATCGGGATGTTCTCCAGGTCGTACCGGACGCCGAGGCTCACGGTGGTTCGCGGGTTCAGCTTCCACTTGTCCTGTGCGAAGAGGCCGATGAAGTGCCCCTTGATGAGGTAATCGATCGCGCCCGGCACGCGGACCTGCAGCCGCTCCGGGTAGGTTCTCGGGTCCGCGGCATTGAACGGCTGGTCGGTGTTGAAGAAGAAGGTGCCGTTCATGTTGCCTTCGGACTGGAACAGCAGCGGCGCGTACACGTACTGGAGGCCGAACTTCGTGTCGTGGTCCCCGGCCTTGTTCGGCACGAACCAGGCGAACGTCTCGTCGAAGCCGTAGGTCCGATCCTTCCGCCGGCTGTGCCGCGAGCTTTGCTGGTCGAGGAAGGTCAGCATGTCCAGCGTGGGCGGCAAGGCCGCCTGGCTGTTGGTCTCGAAAAAGGCCGGGTTGCCGAAGGTCACATCCTCCTGCGTCACATGAATCCGGACGGTGTTCACCCTCGAGCCTCCGATCACCGAGTTGATGGAACCCGAATACGTCCAGTCGATGTCGGTCTCCTTTTCACGGGTGGCCTCGGTTCTGGTTGCCGCCGTCAACTGGTCAGACTGGGGAGACCATTCCTGCAGCCAGCGGATCGCCCAGGTGTGGTTCGGGTTGATCTGATGGTCGAACCGAAGGAGCGCGTTCCAGACCCGATCCTTCCACACCACGTTGCGATTGAACTCCGGTCGCGCCGGGATGTTGACCGTCACGGGCCGATCCTGGGTCACCCGCTCGAGGCTGGAGAAGAAATGCGCCTTGTTGAGCATGATCGGGCCGCCGAGCGTTCCGCCCCACTGCCGCTCGTTGTTGTCCGGCTTGTCGAGATTGAACTGACGCGAGAAGAACTCTTTTTTCGTGATGGCGGAATCCTTGAAGAAGCCGAACGCAGACCCCCGAAACTGGTTCGTCCCCTGCTTGGAAATGGCGTTGAGGATCCCGCCGGACGCCGATCCGAACTCCGCATCGTACTGGCTGGTCACGACCTGGAACTCCTGCACGGTTTCGATCGGCGGCCGCACCTGCGCGCCGCCCGCGCCCCCGTTCCACATGTCGTTGTTGTAGCCGCCGTCCAGCGCATAGTTGGTGTTCGCGAACGGCTGGCCGTTGATGCTCACCGAGTCGGCGCCCCACGAGGTCAACTCGGCCGCCACGACTCCGGGCAGCAACTGCATGTACCCGGTCAGGTTCCGATTCACCGTTGGCGTATCGATCAGCTCGCGGGACGCCAGGTTGCCCCCGATTTCCTTCGAGGTCACGTCGACGAGGGGCGACTCGCCGGTGACCGTGACGGTCTCCTCGAGCCGGCCCACTTCGAGCCGGATGGTGATGCTGGTGGCCTGTCCGACCGCGAGCCGGACATCGGAGCGGGTGAACCGCTTGAATCCCTGCAGCTCGGCAGTGATTTCGTACGTGCCGGGCGGCATCGCCGTCAGGAAGTAGGAGCCGTCCGTGTTGCTGACGACCTCGCGAAACTGTCCTGAATCCTGATTGCGGACGTGGATCGTGACGCCGGGCATGACGGCGCCCTGCTCGTCGACCACGCGCCCCCGAAGCTCGGAATAATTCTGCTGGGCCAGTGCTGGCGCGAGCGCCACGCACCACATCGCGATGGTGAGAACCAGACTGGATCGGCGCATGGGACATCCTCCTCAGGCTCCGCGCAGCAGCATGTCTGCCCGCGGCGGAAAAGTGCCATCCCCGATGTGACGAAGGGTGGGGCTTCGAGTGCTGCCCTCCCCTCAGCGAACCGGACCGAGAAGCCGAACCCCGAGTTTGAAGCCTGGCGTCGATGTGCGACGGCGGAAAGAATGCGAGACGGTCCTGAACCAGGACCGTCTCGATCAATGAATGCAGCGGAGACTGAACGATGGCGCGGCGGACGGAATCATGGATGGAAAACGCGGCCATACTAGCATGGTTCGGGACACCGGGCGCACGGGATCACGCACGCCGGCTGGCGTGACGGCCCGACGCCCTGGGATCGAACCACGTCCATCCACGTGCACGTTCCTGGACGGGGAGCCCTCAGGCTAACCCGTCAGGTCCACGGCCCGTCAAACTCACCAGATGCCGGAGATCGACGACGCCGCCGCAGTGGCCAGGGCCCGCGGCGGCGACAGCGAGGCGTTCCGCCTGCTCGTCGAGCGCCACAGCCGCAGTGTCTACAAGGTGGCCTTCCGCATCACCGGCCGCGCCGAGGACGCCGAAGACGTCGTCCAGGACACGTTCCTGAAGGCGTACCGGCAGCTCGACCGCTTCGAGGAACGGGCGAGCTTCGGCACCTGGCTGCACCGGATCGCGTGGAACTCGTCGGTGGACCTGCTGCGGGCGCGACCGAAGCGCGAGCAGGCCGAGGAGGCTGAGACGTTGGAGCACCTGGGATCATCGTCGCCGGCGACCGCCACGAGCGCCGGGTCGCCCTCGCCGGAGCGGCTGATGGCCAGCGTGCAGGTGAGCGACCGGCTGAAGGCCGCGATGGGGCGGCTCTCCGCGCTCGAGCGCGCGGCGTTCGTGATGCGGCATTACGAGGGGCGCACGATCGACGAGATCAGCCGGGCGCTCGACATCCGGCAGAACGCGGCGAAGCACAGCATCTTTCGCGCGGTACGCAAGATGCGGATCGCGCTGGAGCCCTTCGTGTGAGGGCGGCGGACGTGACCATGCATCTCACCGACGACGACCTCGTCCTGCATTACTACGGCGAGATGAGCGAGGCGGCCGAGGCGCGCGCGTGCGCGCACCTGGGCGAGTGCCACACCTGCCGCGAGACCCTCGCACGACTGCAGCGCGTGATGGCGGCGATCGACTCGGCGCCAGTGCCCGAGCCCGACGACTGGTACGAGCGCCGCACGTGGGCGCGGCTCGAGCC
>JBOGIW010000126.1:0-8676 GCA_050748045.1 Vicinamibacterales bacterium
TGCCCGTGTACCTGCTGGTGGTTTCGAACCCGGTGGACAACCCGGGGCACAAGCTTGCGGTGCTGGCGGCGGCCGGACAGATGGTGGACAACACGGCAACGCTCGCCGACCTGGCGCGCTGGACCGGTGGCGAGATGGCGATTGCCAGCGAGCTCGCGGAGACCGTCAGGGCACTGCGCGATTTGATGGGGAATCTCAGGCACCAGTACCTGCTTTCGTTCGAACCGGGCACCAGGCCCGGGTGGCACCCGCTCGAGATTCGGACCCGGAAGAAGAACCTGACTGTTCACGCCCGTAGTGGCTATCTCGCCGGCTCGCCACGCACGGGAAGCTAGCACTCGTTTAGGAGGACACTGATCATGCGGAAGTCTCTGTTGGCGGCCTCGATCCTGGCGCTCTCCGTGGCGGTGGCCCCGGCGTGCGCGACGAAGAAGTTCGTCCGTGGCCAGGTCGGCGAGGTCAATACGAAAGTGGACACGCTCAGCGGCTCGCTCGAAGAGACGCAGGAGCGCACGCGCAAGAACGAGGAGCGCATCGGCACCGTCGACCAGAAGGCCGAAGCCGCAGGCAAGTCGGCCGCTGACGCTCGCTCCGCAGCCGACGCCGCGGCCGCGAGCGCCAAGGAAGTGGGCAGCCGCGTCGAGGCGGTCGACAAGTACAACCGCCGGCTCGTATACGAGGTGACGCTCAACGAGGACCAGGGCAACTTCCGGTTCGGCCGCACGGAGCTCCCGGACGAGGCCAAGGCCCGTCTCGACGAGGTCATCAACCAGCTCAAGGCCGACCCGAAGGGCGTCTTCATCGAGGTCGAAGGCCATACGGACAACGTCGGCACGCAGGAGATCAACGAACGGATCGGGCTCGAGCGCGCCGAGGCGGTGAAGCGCTACATCTACGAGTCACACCAGGTGCCGCTGCACAAGATCAACGTCATCAGCTACGGCGAGGAGAAGCCGGTCGCGCCGAACAATACCCGCGAAGGTCGCGCCCAGAACCGTCGCGTCGTCATCCGCGTCCTGTCGTAGTCTGCACGCCCACGAGTCGGGGAGATGGAGGTCCTCCTCCCCGACCTCCGAGCCGCCTCTCCCCACATCTGTGCACGCTATTGCACAGAGCGTGCGCCCGTGCACTCAAGTTCTTCTCCTCCCCGTCCGATAGGTCGATTGCCTGGAGGCGACGATGGGTGTGCGAAAGAAGTTCGTATGGACTGCGGTGGTGCTGGCCGGACTGGCGGCATTGATAGCCGTCCGGCACTCCCTCCCCATTCCGCGCTGACGCGACAGATCGCGAAGCCGGAATCAGAATCCGGAACAAGAATCCAGAGTCGGACTCCAGAATCAGACTCCAGAATCTGAGAGTGATGCGCCTCTACGTCGAGCCGATGGACGCCGTGCTCGTGGAGTTCGATGAGCAGGGCCGTGTGCGGTTCGAGAACGAGG
The DNA here is from genome assembly GCA_050748045.1 of Vicinamibacterales bacterium. GTDB lineage: Bacteria > Acidobacteriota > Vicinamibacteria > Vicinamibacterales > UBA2999 > CAVYVZ01. Next base: position 1,440 of record JBOGIW010000126.1, read on the forward strand.
ACTGGACCACGCCTTCCCTGCAGGAAACGCGGGCGATCCTCCATGCGGCTCGGAACGAGCTCGCCGAGCTGACCGAGCTGGTCGAGACGCTCGACGCCGCAGGCTAGCGCAGGCGCGCCAGGTCGACGCGCGTTCGCGCCAAGGCCCTCGAGCGCTCGCTGATCACCACGGTATAGATCGCGTTCGGGTCGAGCGCATGGCCTGGGAAACGGGCGACGAGCGTCGCGCCCGCCAGCGGCTGGCTGCCGGGCGGCACGTTCGGCGCCGCATAGGGGTACGGAAAGGGATACCAGGCTTCGTCCACCCGCGGCCCGAACCGCGGGAGGCGGTCGATCTCCGTGGGCTCGATCGTCGGACCGCGAAACGAGAGGGGCTCCAGCTCCACGCTGTAGTCCGGCACCTGCACGAAGGTGTTGTGGGGATGGAAAGTCAGCTCCGCGTACACCTCGAAGCGGTCGGGGTCGGGTTGAAGGGCCGCGAGCGCCTCACGCTGGCCGAACATGCGCCGGCCGAGCCGCTCCCCGGTCTCCGCCGCGAGCACGAGGCGCCGGAACGGCGATACGAGGCTCACGAAATCCACCGGCGCCGCGTTCACCGGGAAGCGATAATCGGCGTGGAACCGGCGATGCGTCGATTCGAGGGACGAGTTGGCAATGGACAGCGCGTCCTGGATCGCCTGGTGATCGAGGGGAAGCATGATGCCCCCGGCCGCCAACAGCCCGAGCGCGAACACGAGAGCGTGCATAGCCCATGACCTCGTTCGAATGGCTGGCCGTCGCGTACTTCGTGGCCATTGCGACGGCGGCACGGCGCGCCGCCACACCGCGCCGCGCCCTCCTCTACGCGGGCGGCGCGGTCGCCCTCATCATTGTCGCGCGGTTCACGCTGCCGTGGAGCGCGCGCGCCTGGATGCCGGTGGCCTATTTGCTGCTCGGCTACTGGATTCCGGCCGCCTTCGCGCCGCCCCCTTCGCCTCGCTTCGAGCGTTGGCTGGCGCTCGCCGACGCTCGCGTGCGAGCGCGCGTCCCGCATCTCACATCCCGGTGGTGTGGGCTTTCGGACGCCGGACGCGAAGTGCTGGAGCTGTCATACCTCCTCTGCTACCCGCTCGTGCCCGCCGCGTTCGCGGTGGTCGTCGTGCACGGCTCGGAGGGTGACGTCGAACGATTCTGGCTTGGCGTGCTGGCTGCCGGGTACATGTGCTATGGCACGCTGCCGTGGACCACGGCGCGTCCGCCGTGGCGCATGACGGGACAGGAGGCCGCCCGGTTGGGGCTCGCGCGGGTGAACGTCCAGGTGCTCGGACGCCTCAGCCACCAGTTCGTGACCTTTCCGAGCGGTCACGTCGCGGTCGCCACCGCCGCCGCGCTCGGAGCGGCACGCGTGTCACCGGCGGCCGGCGCGGGGTTGGGAGTGCTGGTGGCGCTGATTGCGGTAGCGGCCGTCGCCGGCCGCTACCATTACCTCGTCGACGTGCTGCTCGGGCTGTTCGTGGGAGCCGTCGTTCCGCGGTTTATGGGGTCGTAGCCTTTATTGCGAGCGCTGGCTCTCAACCGTCACGCGGCCGGCTCGTCAACTTTTCGTCTTTTTCGGTATTTCGAGCACGACCCTGGTGAACCCTCGCGCCGACCTTCCGTGATTCGCAGGCGACAGCCCGGTTGCCGCCCGAATGAGATGCGCAACGAGGTTGTGCCCGCAGAGGGAGGCGCCATGGACCCACGCTGGGAATCGTGGGTTCGCATCGATCAACCAGGCCACCTCCGCGGCGTCGCGGATCACCTCGAACACGCCGCCGCCGTGCCAGCGAACCCCGCGCACGGTGGTGCGCAGTCGTTCGAGGACTTCGGGCGGGCAGTCCTCCACGCTTCCGCTCCACGTCTTGCCGAGGTCGGTGACCGTTTCTTTCCGCATCCAGACCGCATCCAGCAGCTCTCCACGCCAGGCCGCGAAGGCGAGGCATTCCAGGGCACCGTCGATGTGCGCCTGCAGCAGCGGGCTCTCCGACGTCTGACTCCCGTCGGCGGGCTCCGCGACCCAGAGCGATTCAGACGCGACCCTGATCGCGCCGCTCGTGTATCCCTTGCGCCAGACGAACGGCCCGTGCGCTCGTGCAAATGCTGCCGCGCCGCTCGCGTCGTCGGCGGTGTCGAGCGTGGGCGGAACTGAGAACCCAAGCTGCGCCGCGAGCGCGCGCGCCGGCTTCACGGTCTGCGCCACACATTCGCGTGGTGGAAGCAGGACGCGCGGCCACGCTGCCGAGGCGGCTGCCAAGGCGTAGACTTCTGCGTCGACCGAGGAGAGAAACAGATCGTCCGGCCCGAGGCTCCGGCACAGTGCGGCCAGGGCATTCGCGTCGCCGATAACCAGGTAATCATCGAAATCCGTCCAGTGCAGGCCGCCGCTGCGCGAATCGCCGGCGACCGCGATCAACGCGCACGCATCGAAAGCCGAGCGAATCGACCGCGCGATCCCGATTCCGGCGTCCGGATTGGGCGAGCTGTCGACGCCAGAGATGAACACCCGCATCGCTTCAGGTTCCCGCCGGGACGGCAGGGGCTGGCGCAGGCACGGGCGGGACAGGCTTCGGCGCGGGCTTCCCTAAGAGCACCAGTCGATCCGAGGTCTCGAGCCGATCGACGCCGCTCGCGTGCATGCCCTCCACGTAGCTGCCGATGACCTTGGCGGCGGCTTCGCCGTAGGCGGCGTCGAACCAGTTCACCAGGTTCGACCGCGCCCCCGCGGTCGCGATGTCGTGCGTCTGGCGGAGAATGCCCGTATACAGTTCGCCCCAGTTCCTCGAGCGCAGCTCGTTCAGGAGGAAGCGGTGAACGGCATGCGTAACGTAGGGCGAGAGCGGCGCGCTGGCCAGCGTCGTGCTCAATATCCGGTAGTAGCTCGCGTCCGACGTGAAGCGAACCAGCAGGAGTGTCCCGTCTTCACACTGGTTGAGAAATTCCAATGCGGCGCGCGCGGTTCGTGTGTCGTAGCACACGTGACACAGCGAAACGACTTTGCATTGTTTCGCCTTCTGGAGTGCCGCCCATTCTCTCGCGGTGCTCACGACGCATGCGACCGTGACCCCCCAGCTCACGAGCGGGGTCAACGCCTGCTCGGCCCGCGTGCGCGCCATCTCGTCCGGCTCGGCGCACACGACTCGCACGAGGCCGCCTGAGGGAAAGAGCTGTTCGAGCAGTTCCAGGACCACGGCTCGGTTCCTTCGGGCTCCCAGGTCGAGCCACGACACGTTTTCCAAGGGCAGGGCGCGCTGCAGGTCCTGCCACTGCACGCTCCCGAGATCGACCTGCTGCCCGGCGAGCATGTCCATGTTTGCAGCGGGGAACTTCTTCTGGCGCTGCTTCCCGGCAGCCCACCGGGCCGCGACGAAGAGCGTCAGGGCGACGCCGATCAAGGCGTCCTTCAACGAACCTTGGCGGGACAGCGCCGTCTGAAACGGCGCCATGACGCCGACGGCCGATTCGACACGCGCCGCCGGTTCGCTCGCGCCGTGGCCGGATTCGCCCATCGATGTCAGGCTCCCCGCGAGGGCACAGACGAAGAACACCGCCATCACCACGTCGGTGACGGCCATCCACAGCGATCGGTAGTGCGCGCGCGTGCGTTCGCCCTGGCCCGGGGACATGTGGTGGATGCCGTGCGCGGCCAGCACGACGTAGGCGAGCAGGAACGCGGCGTAGGTCGGCACCGGCCGGGAGAACACGCTGCCGGAGTCGCCGGTCGCTTCGACGTAGCTGTGCACCGCGTACGTGGCGTACGCGAGCGCAATCAGGGGATACACCGGCAGCGCGACCCTGCTGATGTCCGTCGCCGGGTTTCGATAGACGAGATGATGCGACATCACGACGAGGTAGGTCGCGTGTACGAGCATCAGGAGCGCAGCCAGGAGCAGGTGCGCGAGCAGAGCGATGGCCGCCGCGCGGTGACCCGCCGGGTCGCGAAGCATTGCCGCAAGGTACCCGCCGTGCAGCACGGTCTGCGACCCTGAGAAGAGGATCGAGACGAACGAGGAGACCAGCAGGAGGGGAACAATGCGCCCTCGGAACAGCACCCAACGGTCCAGCGCCGCGAGCGTCTGCGGGTACGCACTCATGGTCCGGCCCGTATATCACGAAACGGAAAGGCGGCGCGTTCGTGCTCGGCGACGTGCTGGGTGATCGATACGCCCCCGCGAATTCGTGAGCGCCGTCGTGAAGGGAATCCGGAGCCGGCAGCGCGAACGCCGCTCCTCGTCCCGGCCGGAGCGGCGCTGATTGCGGTAGCGGCCGTCGCCGGCCGCTACCATTACCTCGTCGACGTGCTGCTCGGTCTGCTCGTGGGAGCCGTCGTTCCGGCGCTTACGGGGTCGTGACCTTCCGGGTGAGCTGGCCGCGGATCTCGCCGGCCGGATACTGCGTGGTGTGGATATTGACGTAGCTGTTGCCGCCGACGATCGTCTGAATCGCGTCATCCAGCGTGTTGATGCCGATCTCGGGACGGGCGCGGAAGGCCGCCTGGCCGAGGCGGAACGTAATCGGCACGTCCCCGGTCCGTCCAGCCGGGAAATTGAAGTCGAGAATCACGGGGCCGGGAGTGCCGCGCGCGCCCGCGTGGATGTGTCCCGCCGTGGTGCTCGTCGGCAGATTGAACAACTGGAGGTTCACGACGATCTCACGGCTCGCGAGATCGACGCCGACTTCAGCGGTGCCGACCGCGCCCGTGTTCAGGCCCGGCGCGGGCGTCTCCTCGCCGCCGTTCAGCGTCGCCTCGAAGTTGATGACCTGGGCGGACGCCGAGATCGCCATCACCAGCGTCAGGCCCACCGTGAGGACCGACGGCTGCAGGGCTCTTCGTATCATGAGGGCTTGTCTCCTTTGCAAGGGTGGATGGGCGCGGCGCAGAGCAGGATTCGGACCAAAGGAGAGGCGTGCGGAATCAATACCTTCCGGTCGATCCCGCTCGGACGCCGTTACGCGTCGCGAAAGCGCTTACGCCGTTTCCTTGGGGAGGCCGGCGCGCAGAAGCCCCTCGATCGCCGCTGCGAACGTGTCGATCTCCTCGCAAGTCGTGTAGATGTTCGGCGTGACCCGGATGCCATGGTACTCCGCGTGAACGATGGCGGGCACCACGATGCGGTGCTTGCTCCAGAGATAAGCGGCCACCTTCGGCGCTTCGAGACCCGTCAGCGAGAGGTTCACGAGGCCGCAGGACTGTGCCGGGTCGTTCGAGGTCAGGATCTTCGCGCCCGGGAGACGTTCGACCCGCGTCTGCCAGCGCGCACGCAGGTAGCGCATCCGCGCCGCGCGCCGTTCGGTGCCGATCGCCTGGTGGAACTGCAGCGCCTCGGCGATGGCGTTATGGTTGGCCGCCGGGTGCGTGCCAATCTCCTCGAACTTCCGGATGTCATCGTCTTTGGCTTGCGGAGCGGCTTGAAGCGGCCACGTCGACTTGATGTGTTCCCGGCGCACGTAGAGGAACCCTGTCCCGACGGGGGCCAGCAGCCACTTGTGCAGGCTCACTCCGTAGTAGTCGCACTCGAGGTCGCGGACCTTGAACGGGAAATGCGCAAACGCATGGGCGCCATCGACGATAGTCCTGATGCCCCGGGCGCGGGCCATCCGGGCGATCTCCCGCACCGGGAAGATCTGGCCTGTCAGGTTCGTGATGTGGCAGACGTGGATGATCCGCGTCTTGGGCGTGATGGCCTGCTCGATTCGTGACAGCAGCTCGTTCAGGCCCCCTGGAGGCGGCACCGGGAACGAGATCTTCGTCAGCTTGATGCCGTCCCGGCGGACCCGCTGCTCCCACGTCGTGAGCATGCGGCCGTAGTCCTGGTTGGTGGTCACGACCTCGTCGCCCCGTGTCAGATCGAGGCCCATCTGCGCAATCTGGAGCGCTTCGCTCGCGTTGCGCGTGATGGCAATCTCTTCCGGGTCGCAGCCCGCCTCGGCAGCCAGATTGCGCCGCACCGTTTCGATGCCCGGCTCGAGGGTTTGCCACATGTAGGTATAGGGCGACTGGTTCGAGAGATCGAGGTAGCGCTTCAGCGCGTCGTGGACGCTGCGAGGGCTCGGGCAGGTGTATCCATTGTTCAGGTTGATGAAGGTGCGGTCCAGGGTGAAAGCCTGCTGGATTTCACGCCAGTAGTCCTCGTCGGCGGCAAGATCGGTGGCCGTCCTGTCCGCCACGGCTGCCGAGGCGGCGCTGACGCGCGCAAGAGCATTGGGGCGAAAAACCGAAACGGCGGTCCCGAGGGCGCTGCCGGTCCGGAGGAATTGGCGTCGGGTCAGCATGGGCCGGGCTCCTTTTCTGGCCTATGCTATCCCGATCTCTCTCGCGCGATTCCGGAATTCTTGCTAGTATTCGCGCCGCATCCATACCCGCCACCGCGTGGAAAGCGAGGTAAGCGCCCATGTCGAACATGGATACTGCGGGCCAGACCGCCGGGTCCCTCCCTGGCGTCTCACGGCGAGCTTTCATCAAGGGGGTGATCGCGGCCGGTGCGGCCGTGTCGACCACGGCCTATCTGTTTCGGACGTCCATCCAGGGCCAGCCGTCGGCGCCCGGCGCCGTCGAGCGCCTGATCTCGCTCAACGTCAACGGGCAGATGCGTCGCGTCGACGTCATGAAGCAGGAAACGCTGGCCATGACGCTGCGCTACAAGCTGGGGCTGACCGGCACCAAGCTTGGCTGCGATCGGTCCGAATGCGGCGCCTGCACCGTGCTCATCGACGATGTGCCGCACTACTCGTGCTCGATTCTGACCCACTCGGTGCGCGGCCGGAAGGTGCAGACCATCGAGGGTCTGGCATCGGCCGACGGCACGCTGCATCCGGTCCAGCAGGGCGTGGTGGACGAGCAGGGATTCCAATGCGCGTTCTGCATGCCCGGGTTCGTGATGGCGGCGGTGGGCTTCCTCAAGACGAACCCCAATCCGACGCGAGCCGAGCTCGCCCACGGCGTTTCAGGCAACCTGTGCCGCTGCCAGGACTACGACAAGATCCTCACGGCCCTGATGCGCGGCGCCGAGTACATGCGGAGGGCCTGACGTGGCTGACTACAAATTGATTGGCAAGAACTACTCGACGCCGGACCTGGTTGCGAAGGTGACGGGGAAGGCGAAGTACGCCGAAGACTTCCGCGCCGACGGGATGCTCTTCTGCAAGCTGCTTCTCAGCCCGATGCCCCACGCGCGCGTCCGCGGCATCGACGCGAGCCGGGCGCTGGCCATGCCGGGCGTGAA
>JBOGIW010000127.1:0-9389 GCA_050748045.1 Vicinamibacterales bacterium
GGCCGGCGTCGCCGGATCCGCGACCCTCGCCGGCGCCACCACCGTCGCCCGCTCGCTTGGAGGAGGCGGCCGCGGCCCGGCAGGAAGCCAGGCAGGACCGCGCCGTCCGCAAGGCGCTCGCCGGCGCCATGGACGACCCGAACGACGACGTGCGCGAACGGGCGGCGCTCGTGCTGGCGCTGCGGTCGGGACCCGACGTGGTGGCGCCGCTGCTGCGAGCCTTGAACGATCCGTCCCCGCAGGTGCGGGAGAAAGCGGCGCTCGGTCTCGCATTCCGGAGGCACGCGGGAGTCGTCGAGGCGCTCCTCGAGGCGGCGCGGGACGACGACCCGCAGGTGCGCGAGAAAGCGGTGTTCGCGCTCGGCGTCTCCGGAGATCCGCGGGCGATTCCGGCGCTTACCGCCGCGGCGCGGGATCCCGACGACCAGGTGCGCGAGAAGGCGGTTCAAGGACTTGCGCTTGTGCCGGCCGTTGGCGCTGTGTCGCGCGTCGACCCGCATGTCATCGGCGACGCCGTGCGGGGAACGCTCTCGGGCATGCTGTCGGCGCTCGCGCGCTGAAGGGAGCTCACGATGTGGAACGACCTCACGATTGCCGTTCGCTCATTCGTCCGCACGCCGCGTTTCACCGCTCCCGCGGTGCTGGCGCTCGCGCTCGGCATCGGCTCCACGTCCGCCATCTTCAGCGTGATCTACGGCGTGCTGCTGAAGCCGCTCCCCTACCGCGATCCCGACCGCATCGTCGTCGTCTGGGAGAGCAACGTGAAGCGGAACCGGCCCCGCAACGTGATCGGGGCGGCGAACTTCCAGGCATGGCGGGAGCGAAACCGATCCTTCGAGCACCTCGGAATGGTCGGCCCGGCGCGGCTGAACGTCATGCTCGGCGGCCAGCCCGAGGAAGTGGCCGGACTCGTCGCCTCGTCCGACGTCTTCCGCGCGCTCGGCGTGACGCCGGCGATGGGCCGGACCTACGACGCGCGCGAAGACGAGGACGGCAACGACCAGGTGATGCTCCTGGGGCACGGTTTCTGGCGCACGCGGCTCGGCGGACGCGCCGACGTGGTCGGCCTGAAGCTCGTGACGAACGGCGAGCCTCGAACCGTGGTCGGCGTGATGCCGCCGGAGTTCACCGTGATCGGACAGAAGGCTGACTTCTTCGTGCCGTACGGATGGACGCTCGAGCGGCTGCGGAGCGCGTCGGGCCGCGGCTCGTCGCACGGGATCGCGCGGCTGCGGGACGGCGTGTCGTTCGAGCAGGCGGCCGGCGAGATGAGCGCCATCGCCGCCCAGCTCGAGCGTGAGGTCCCGCAGCGCAACGCAGGATGGTCCGTGACGCTCGTGCCGGTCCACGAGCAGATGGTGGACCAGATCCGGCCGGCGCTCCTCGTCCTCGCGGCAGCCGTCGGGCTCGTGCTGCTCATCGCCTGCGTGAACGTCGCCAACCTGCTGCTCGCGCGAAGCACAGTGCGACGGCGGGAGCTCGGCATCCGCACGGCCCTCGGCGCGAGGCGATCGAGGCTCGTGCGGCAACTGCTGACCGAGAGCGTGCTGCTCGGCGCCTCCGGCGGCCTCGCCGGCCTGGCGCTCGCGTTTGCGTTTCATCGCGGACTCCTCGCGCTCGCCGCCGATCGGATCCCCGTGCCCAGGCTCGAGCAGGTGGCGCTCGACGGGCCCGTCTTGGCCTTCACCATGGCCCTGGCGCTCGGCACGGGCGTGCTGTTCGGCGTCGTTCCGGCTTTCATCGCGTCGGGAAGTACGACCGAGGCGCTGCACGAAGGCGGCCGTCATGGCGGCGGGCCCCGGTCGCGCCGGGTGCTCGGCACCCTGGTCGTGGCCGAGGTCGCGCTCTCGCTGGTCCTGCTAGCCGGCGCGGGCCTCCTGATTCGAAGCTTCATGCGCCTGCAGAGCATCGACCCGGGATTCCGCGCCGGAGGGCTCCTCACCGCGCGCGTCCAACTGCCAGGGGCGCGCTACGCCGACGACGAGCGTTCGGCGCGCTTCTACACGGACGCGATCGAGCGGATGACGGCGGCCCCGGGCGTTGAGACCGCGGCGGGCGTGAGCTTTCTGCCGCTGGCGGGCCTCGGCATCGGCACGAGCTTCTACCGCGCCGATCGGCCCCAGCCGGCGCCAGGCGAGGCGCCGTCAACCGACGTGAGACCGGTTACGCCCGCATTCTTCCGCACGATGGGCATCCCCCACCTGGCCGGGCGAGACTTCGCGGCCGGCGATCGCACCGACTCGCCCCGCGTGGCCGTCATCAGCGAGACCCTGGCGCGCCGGCATTTCAGCGGCGAACACCCGATTGGCAGGCGCCTCATCGTCAACATCGGGCGTCCGGAGCTTGGGCCATGGGAGATCGTCGGCGTGGTCGGGGACATCAGGATGACTTCACTCGAGGGCGACGTCCGTCCGGCGGTGTACATCCCCCACACGCAGCTCGCGATTGGCCTCATGACATTCGTCGTTCGCACGGAAGGGGAGCCGCTCTCGCTCGTCAGCAGCGTCCGGAACGCCGTTCAGGCGATCGACCCCGAGCTGCCGCTGGCTGACGTGCGAACGATGGACGACGTCGTGGCGGGCACGCTGGCGCGGCCTCGCACGGTCGCCGTGCTGCTGGCGGCGTTCGCGGTGATGGCGCTTCTGCTCGCGGCCGTGGGCGTCTACGGCGTGATGGCGTACTCCGTCGCCCAGCGCACGCAGGAGATCGGGATCCGGATGGCGCTCGGCGCGACGCCGCAGTCGGTCTTCCAGATGGTCCTCGCCCAGGCCTTGCGGCTCGTCGGGCTCGGCGTGGCCATCGGTCTCGTCGCCGCCGGTGGGCTCACGCGCCTGCTCGAGACGCTCCTCTACGAGACCGAACCGCTCGACCCGTGGACGTTCGCCACGACGGCCGTCCTCCTCGTCCTCGTCGCCACGCTTGCCACGTACGTCCCGGCCCGCCGGGGCACCCGCGTCGCGCCGGTCGAAGCGCTGCGCGCCGAGTGAAGTACACCGGGGTCAGATCGGGGTCAGAGTAGCGATGCGATCCGTATCAAGGGGCTGAGTCGAGTCGTGTAGCTACTCTGACCCCGGTCTGACCCCGGTCGAAGATCATCAGGTACAGACGCCCCGCCCAGCGGTCCACCGTGCGCGTATGGCGGAAGAGGCCGTCGCGCGTCACTTCTCGCCGCAGCATGTCGATCGGGACGCCGTGTCCCCCGCGCGCCGGCGTGTCGTGCGGCACAGCCAACGAGGTCCAGATGCCGCGCGGCTCGAACTCGATGATCGCGAGCCGCCCTCCGGGCTTCAGGCCGCGATGGAGCGCCGCGATCATGGCCGGAGGCGACGTGAAGTGGTGATAGACCGTGCGCATGAAGATGGCGTCGCAGCACCCGTCGGGAAGGTTCGTCTCCTCGAGCGCTGCTTCGCGCACGTCGACGTTTCCGAGCGAGGCGCGCTCGACGGCCCTGCGTATATCGGCCAGCCGGTCAGGATCGAGCTCGGTCGAGTAGATGCGGCTGGCCGGGAGCGCTGTCGCCATCGCGACGGTCAGGCGGCCCCGCCCGGCGCCGATTTCCGCGACGGTATCGCCGTTGACCACGGCAAGCGCCTCGACGAGCCGTGCGGCCTCGTCGTCGGGACGCTGGTTCGCGACAAGGATTCCCAGCTCGTCTTGGAACAGGATGAGGAGCAGGGCGAGGACCGCAGCGCCGCCGACAAGCCACGTGCGTGTGCGTCTGGTCATCTCCGGGATTTACGGGCGCGCCGCGCGGATCGTTCCCCGCCTCCGCTCGAGACAGCGCCGGGCTGGCGCCGACGACGGCAAGGCCAGGGCCGTGTCGTAGTGTCGAGCTGCCGCGGCGGCGTCGCCCGCCTCCCGCGACAGCTCGCCGAGCGTGGCATGGAACAGCACGTACTGCGCCAGCGTCGGATCGTCCCGCAGCGGGTCGAGCGCGCGAAGGCCCGCGTCGGGTCCGTCCACGCGCGAGAGCGCAATCGCCCGGTTGAGCGCCACGACCGGAGAGGGTTCGAGCTCCAGGAGCGCATCGTACAGCGACACGATCTCACGCCAGTCGGTCGCCGCGTACGACGGCGCCGCCGCGTGCGCCGCGGCGATGCCGGCCTGCAGGTGATAGGCGCTGACCTCGTCGCCCTGCGCCGATGCGTCCAGGTGGCGCATGCCGTCGGCAATCATCGCACGGTCCCAGGCGGCGCGGTCCTGGTCCTCGAGGACGAACAGGTCGCCGTCGGCGTCGGCGCGCGCCGGGATCCGGGCGGCCTGGAGCAGCATCAGCGCGACGAGCGCGTGCGTGCGGGGGAGCGCCGTCGCCGGCTGCTGCATGAGCATGCGGGCAAGCCTGATCGCCTCGTGCACCAGATCGTGGCGGACGAGCGATTCGCCGGAGTGCGCGGCATATCCCTCGTTGAACATCAGGTAGAGCACCTCGAGCACTGAATCGAGGCGCGCGGACATCTCGGAGGCGACCGGCAGGTCGAGCGGGATGTCCCGCTCGCGGATGAAGCGCTTCACGCGAACGAGGCGCTGCGCGACAGCCGCCTCCCGGGCGAGGAACGCCTGGGCGATCTCGGGCACGCTGAACCCGCCGACCGTCTTCAACGTGAGCGCCACCCGCGACTCGCGCGGGATGTCGGGATGGCACGCCATGAACATCATGCAGAGCTCGTCGTCGTCGAAGGGCCGGTGGAGCTTCTCGCCGGCCGCGCCCGGGCTGAGCCAGGCCGACGCCCGCGACTCGAAGGCCGCCGTCACGTCGTGCTCCTTCTCGGCGAAGGATCGGTCGCGGCGCAGGCGATCGAGCGCGCGGTGCTTCGCCACCTGGACGAGCCACGCCGAGGGGTTCGCGGGAACGCCCTGGAACGGCCACTGCTGGAGCGCCGTGATGAGCGCGTCCTGGACCACCTCCTCGGCCAGCGCGAGATGACGCGCGCCGACGAGGCGCGTGAGCGTCGCCAGCATCCGCCCGGCGTGCTGCCGGAACAGGTGATCGACGAGGGACCCGACGTCAGTCGCCGCCGGTGGGTTCGACTTCACGAATCTCGATCGTCCCGAAGTCGAGGTGCGGGCAATCGGACGCCAGCGTCACGGCTTCGTCGTAGTTGCGCGCGTCGATGAGGAAGAGACCGCCGATGATCTCTTTCGCCTCCGCGTACGGACCGTCGGTCATCGTCGGGGCGCCGACCGTGCCGCGCAGCAGGCGCCCCTGGCCGTCGCGCAGCTTGTGCCCTTCGACGCGCCGGCCGTTCGCCGCCGCTTTCGTGCGCCAGTCGATGTACCGCTGGATGATGCCCTGCATGTCCTCGGGGCTGAGGTCGGGCGGCATCGCGCCGGAATCGTAGAGAAACAGCATGTACTGGGGCATGGTCGAGCTCCTGGACGCCGGCGGCCTATTCCAGCCGGTCACCAGGTAGACGAACGGCGCGCCGCGGAATCGACGCGGCCACTCGTGGTCATCGGGATGACGAACACTGCGGACAACGGATTCCGGATCACGGATCGCGGAATGTGGCGAGCCGTCGAGGCCCGCCCCGCGCAACACGCTACATTTTCGGGATGGTCCAGTAATACACGGTGCGGCCGTTGACGTTGAGCGTCTGCTCCGGCTTCCAGTCGCCCATGTCGAAGGCGTGGGACACGATGCGCGTGCCTGGCCTCAGCTCCGCCTTCAGCTTCGGCATCAGCTTGACGTTGAGCGACGGCAGCAGGTAGAGCGTCACCACCGAGGCCTGGCTGATGTCGGTCGTGAACAGATCCTGGTTCAGGAACTTCACCTTGTCGGTCACGCCCGCAGACTCGGCGTTGGCGTTGGCTTCCTTGATGCGCTGCGGATCGATGTCGATACCGACGGCCCGCGCGCCGTATTTCTTGGCGGCGGTGACCGGGATACGCCCGTCGCCGGACCCGAGGTCGTAGACGACATCGTTCTTCGTGACCTTGGCGACCTCGAGCATCGCGTCGACCACTTCCTGAGGCGTAGGGACGAAGATCACGTCCGGCGTGCGGAGCTGGCCCTGGGTCGCCGTCGTCTGCGCGAAGGACGGGACCGCCAGTGCGGCAATGAGAGCGGAACAGAGTGTGAGCGTACGGACTGTCAATTGGCCTCCTCGAAATCAGCCGGATTATACCTGCTGCCGTAGGACGCCCGCTGCAGGCCGAAAAGTTGGCCCCCCAAGCAAAGGAAAGGGCCCTCTGAAATAGAAGAGCCCGGCGGCTCGTGAGAACCGCCGGGCCTGACGAATGCTGACCGTTCGACGACGGCTGACGGCCGAACCGATAGCCTAGTTGAACGTCAGGCGCATGCCGACCCGCAGGATGCGCGGGCTCAGGATCTGGTTCAGACGCTGGAAGTTCGGCGAGGCCGCGTTCCGTTCGCGCTGCAGCTCGACGTTGCTGTTGAACACGTTGAACAGGTCGAACTCGAACCGCGCGCCAACGTGCGCGGTCGTGATCCGCTTGGCCCATCGCAGATCCAGGTTCCACGTGTTGTCGAACCGGAACGTGTCGAGCCTCGGGCTGACCAGCACGCGCTGAGAACCGTCACGTCCGAGCGCCGCGCTGCGGAAGATCGGCAACGGATTGCCCTGCCGTCCGAACAGGTTCGCCGCAATCTCGGATTCCCACGGCAGTTGATATGCGCCGTTCAGGTTCATCTGCCATTTCGCGTTGACGAAGATGTCGCCCTGGCCGCTGCCGGCGCTGCGCGGCGCATACTGCCCGCCCCCGATGAGCGGCTCGATGTCGCGCGGCGTCGGGTTGCCCTGGAAGTTCACGGGCGGGTTGGCGTCGTACTGTTCCGTCGCATCGTTGTACGCGAAGCCGAGGCGCGCCATCCACCGGTTCGACATGCGCTTGGTCACCTGCGCCTCGATCCCGTTGAACACCGTCTTGTACCCGTCGTAGTTGGTTTGCAGACGGCTGTTGCCGTTCGCGGTGACGAGCGCCGCGTTCGGGATGAACGTCGGGACGTTGTAGCTGGCGCCGCCGGGCAGCGTGCCGGTGAGCGTCGCGCCGGGCGCGTAGTCGGCCGACGTCAGCCCGAACCAGGGCTGGGCATCCCAGTTCGTCGTCTGCCCGAAGGTGTAGTTGAGCGACACCGCGAGGTTCGGGATGAGCTCCCGATCGATGCCGACGATGAGGTTCGTCGTGATCGGCGCCTCGAAGTCGGGGTCGAAGCGATTCGCCGAGGTCACCGCCGTCGGCGCATCCGGGTTGAACCCTCCGCCCGGGGTCAGGAAGACGGCGGTGTTCACTTCGTTCGGCTGCGCGAAGAAATCGCCGTTCAGGTCGGTCCATGCATACTCGGCGTACCCGGCGGCGCCGGTGGGGTTGGCCCAGCCCACGAAGCCGGTGGACAGCTGCCCGGCGAAGCGGCTGAAGCTGGCGCGCAGAATCGTCCGGTTCGATTCGTCGAGCGCGTAGGTGATCCCCGCGCGCGGCGAGATGTTGTTCCACGTGAACGGCGTGTCGTACCCGTCGAAGCTGATGCCCGGCACCAGGTTCGGGAACGCGGCGTTGCTCATCGTCTGGCTGGGGAGCGCCTTCCCGGCCTGGCGATCGTAGCGGGCCCCGAGATCCATCGTGAGCCGCTTGAAGCTCATGGTATCGCCCACGTACATGCTCCAAGCCTCGGTGCGGTTGGTGCCGGCGCCCTCCCGGTAAACGCGGGCGCGCTGCCCGTCGGAGTTGTCGAAGCCGACGATCATGTTGCCGGGCCAGAGATTCTGCGAGTAGGCCTGGGTGCGGCGCCAGTGCACGCCGTACTTGAAGTCGTGGCTGCTGCCGCCGATGCTGGCGAAATGGTTGCCGTCGGCGTTGAAGAGCCACTGCGGCCGGAGGAACACGTTGTCATTCGTGCTGCCGAACGTCTGCCCGAGCCGGCCGCTGATGCCCGCCTGCTGGTCGAGCCCGCCCTGCGGCGACAGGCTGAAGCCCGTGCCGTAATACGCGTACTTGACGCTCAGGAAGTTGTTGCTCGACATGACGCGGTCGTCCTGGAACTTCAGCAGGCCGCGCGGCCGGCCTTCCGGATACGCGTTCCCCTGGAACCAGCGCGCCGACGAGGGCTCCACCTGCGCGTTGCCGGTCGCGCGATTGGCCTTCTCCTTCGCGCCGAGGAACCAATACACGCTCACCATGTCCGACTGCGTCGCCTGCCAGTTGCCCTTCACGTTGGTCGTCTTGAGCACCGTGCGGTCGATCAGGTTACCCGCCGAGCGAACCAGACGGATGTCCTGGTTCACGTAACTGGCCCAGAACCACGCGCGATCCCTGACAATCGGCCCGCCGAAATCGGCTCCGATCTCGGAGATCTGATCGTTGTGATCGGACTGGTCGCACCCGATGCCGCGAGCCGTCAGCTCGTCGGACACATTGCAGGACTCGACACCCTCACCCGTGAAGTACCCTTTCGCCGTGCCGCGGAACTGGTTCGTGCCGCGCTTGACGACGAAGTTGAGGCCGATGCCGCCGGTGCGCTGCTTGATGTCGTTGCCACCGGTGGAGATCTGAATCTCGTCGAAGGCGTCGTAGTCGAAGTAGGTCGGCGAGGCGCCGACGGCCGCCATGTCCGTGATCTCGATGCCGTCCAGGTTCCACACGGCGTCCGCCGTGCGCGCCCCCTTGCCGACGAACGCCGATTGCTGGCCGGTCTCGTTGCCCCCGATGTTCACGCGGTCCATGACGACGCCGGGCACGGTACGGAGCAGGGCCCAGGGATCGCGCGAGTTCGGAATCGAGGACAGCTCGGCCTGCGTGAAGTTCGTGGCCGTGCCCATCTGCTTGTTATCGACGATGGGCGATTCACCCGTGACGGTGATCGTCTCCTCGACGGTGGCCACCCGAAGGCTGACCGGCAAGTCGACGTTCGACCCGACGCGCACTTCGATGCCTTCACGAACGATGGTCGTGAATCCCTGCAGCGCCGTCGTGACCGTGTACAGGCCGGGAGGGAGATTCACGAACCGGAAGCGGCCGGCAGAATCCGTCGCCGCCGACAACGTGCGATCCGTGCCTTGGAGCGTGACCGTCACGCCCGGGAGCACGCCGCCTTGTTCGTCCTGGACGGTTCCCGTGATATTGCCCGTCGAGAGCTGCGCGAACGCTCCCGATGCTGCCAGCAGCACCAGAGCGACCGCCAAGAACAGTCGTCTCATTGCACCAGCCTCCTGTGACTTCCAAAACCCAGAGCACAGCCCGGTCGGGCTGTTCGAATGCGGGACTCAGTCCCGCGCATGGGAATTTCCTTGCAGAGTGTAGACGAGGACCGGGTGTTTTGGGAACGCCGAAATTGGCTGGGTGTGGCGAGATTTGTGACGAGCGGTGGAAAAGGCGTGAAGTCTGGGACGAACGTCAGTCTGGAGGGATGAGCCGGTGAGGGGTCAGGTCCGGAC
>JBOGIW010000128.1:0-3353 GCA_050748045.1 Vicinamibacterales bacterium
GAGGATAGGACCGCGTCGAGGAAGCGCTCGGGCGTCGTGGCGCAGCGCTCGACGTCGACGTACTGGGCCGCGCCGCGGTCGGCGCGCTCGCGCAACCGCTGCAGCAGGTATGTGCGGCCGGTGCCGCACCCGCCGAGGACGACCGGGATGCGTGAAGGAGACGCCTCCAGAGCGCTCTGAATGCGTCGCTCGAACCCAGTCTGTGCACCCGTCATGTCCGTCTCCTGCCCTGACGCCGTCCGAAGAGCCCGCCTGCCTGTGCCATCTACCGCCGCTGCATCGGGATCCGGATGCCACGCGCCGCGGCGGTCGCGATGGCCTCCGGGTATCCCGCGTCCGCATGCCTGACGACGCCGATGCCGGGGTCGCAGGTGAGGACGCGCTCGAGCCTGTCATCCGCCTCGCGCGTGCCGTCGGCCACGACGACCATGCCGGCGTGCAGCGAGTAGCCGATGCCGACCCCCCCGCCATGGTGGACCGACACCCACGTGGCGCCGGCCGACGCGTTCAGCAGCGCGTTGAGGATCGGCCAGTCCGCGATGGCGTCGCTGCCGTCGCGCATTGCCTCCGTCTCCCGATGCGGCGACGCCACGGACCCGGTGTCGAGGTGATCGCGCCCGATGACGATCGGCGCCGCGATCGCGCCCCGCCGCACCAGCTCGTTGATCTTCAGCCCGAACCGCGCGCGGTCGCCATACCCGAGCCAGCAGATGCGCGCGGGCAGTCCCTGGAACGCGACGCGCTCCCGCGCGAGGCGGATCCAGCGACAGAGCGCCTCATCCCCTGCGAACATCTCGAGCGCGGCGTCGTCGGTGGCGCGGATGTCATCGGGGTCTCCCGAGAGCGCGGCCCAGCGGAACGGACCTTTGCCCTCACAGAAGAGTGGCCGCACATATTCCGGCACGAAGCCCGGAATGTCAAACGCATTTCCGACGCCGGCCTTCTGCGCCTGGGCGCGGAGGTTGTTGCCGTAGTCGAAGGTCACCGCGCCCCGGCGCTGGAGCGCGAGCATCGCCTCGACGTGGCGAGCCATCGATGCCATCGAGCGTGCCATGTACGCGTCGGGCTGCCGCGCGCGCAGGACCGCCGCTTCAGCAAGCGACATGCCGTGCGGCACGTAGCCGTTGAGCGCATCGTGCGCCGAGGTCTGGTCCGTCAGGACGCCCGGCGTCACGCCACGCCGCACGAGCTCCGGCAGCACGTCGGCGGCGTTGCCCTCGACGGCAATCGATCGCGCCGTGCGCGCCCGCGTCCACTGCGCAACGCGTGCCAACCCCTCATCGAGACTTGTCGTGGCCTCATCGAGGTACCGGGTTGCGAGACGCCGTTCGATCCGTTGCGGATCCACCTCCACCACGAGCGCGGCCGCGCCGTTCATCGTCGCGGCCAGCGGCTGCGCGCCGCCCATCCCGCCGAGGCCGGCGGTCACGACGAGCGTGCCGGCGAGGCTCCCGCCGAAGTGCCGCCGGGCGGCGGCGGCGAACGTCTCATACGTTCCCTGGAGGATCCCCTGCGTTCCGATGTAGATCCAGCTTCCGGCGGTCATCTGGCCGTACATCGTCAAGCCCCGGTGCTCGAGCTCGCGGAAGGTCTCCCAGGTCGCCCAGGCGGGCACGAGCATCGCGTTCGAGATGAGCACGCGCGGGGCGCCGGGATGGGTGCGGAAGACGCCGACGGGCTTGCCCGACTGCACGAGCAGCGTCTCGTCGTGCTCTAGCCGCCGGAGCGCGGCGACGATCGCGTCGAAGGCGTCCCAGCTCCTGGCCGCCTTGCCGGATCCGCCGTAGACAATCAACTCGTCGGGGCGCTCCGCCACGTCCGGATCGAGATTGTTCATCAGCATGCGGAGCGCGGCCTCCTGCGGCCATCCCTTGCAGGACAGTGCGGCGCCGCGGGGCGCTCGAACGAGGCGCGTGGACGTGTTCATTCGACGGAACGACTTGGACGAGAGGTCGAGCGACGACTAGAAATTAGAAACAGCGCGGGAGCTTGTCAAATGAATTCGAAAAAAGTTTCAGTTGACTTTCGTCGGGCACGCGCGTTCGAGATCGCCCGACGCGATGAGGTCGGTGATCACGGCGAGATCGCGCGAGGGCGGACGATCGTTTTCCAGCGCCGGCACGCGCGAGCGCACGAAGTCATGCACGCACGCGAGCGACGGCGACGAGGTGAGCGGCGCGAGCAGGTCGAGGGCCTGGCAGGCGCACAGCAGTTCGACGGCGAGCACCTCCTGCGCGAGCGCGGAGGCGCGCACAGCCTTCAGGGCCGCGCCCATGCTCATGCTGACGTGGTCTTCCCTGTTCGCCGAGGTCGGAATCGTGTCGACGCTCGCGGGGTGCGCAATCGTCTTGAGCTCGGAGGTCAGCGCCGCGGCGGTGACCTGGGCCAGCATCAGCCCCGACTGGAGGCCGCCGTGACGCGTGAGGAACGCCGGGAGCCCGCTGAGCGCCGGGTTGACGAGCCGATCCGACCGGCGCTCGCTGATCGTGGCCAGGTGGGCCGCGCCGATGCAGAGCAGATCGGCGGCAATCGCGACCGGCGCGCCGTGAAAGTTGCCGCCCGAGACGATGTCCCCGTCGCCGGCAAAGACCATCGGATTGTCCGTCGCGGCATTCGCCTCGGTGTCGAAGACGTGGCGGACGAACCGGAACGCCTCGCGCGCGGCGCCGTGCACCTGCGCGGCGCATCGCATGGAGTAGGCGTCCTGGACGCGGCCGCAGTCGGCGTGCGACGCGTTGATCGGGCTCCCCGCCAGCAGCGCCGCGATGTTCGCGGCCGACACCGACTGCCCCTCGAAGCCGCGGGCCTCGTGAATCCTGGCGTCGAACGGCTTCATCGATCCCTGGAGCCCGTCGATGCTCATCGCGGCGACGATGTCCGCGGCCCGTGCGACTCGCCCGGCGGCGGCGAGCGCAAGGCCGACGAGCGCCGTCGACGCCTGTGTGCCGTTGATGAGCGCCAGCCCTTCCTTCGGCGCCAGCGTCAGGGGTGCCAGGCCGGCGCGCTGGAGCGCCAGGGCTCCGGGCGCGCGCGCGTCGCCGCGCCCGGCGTCCTCGAGCACCTCGCCCTCGCCGATCAGGACGAGCGCCAGGTGTGCCAGCGGCGCCAGGTCGCCGCTGGCGCCGACCGAGCCGCGCGCCGGCACCACCGGGTGCACGCGGCGATTCAGCAGCTCGACCAGCCGCTCGAGCGTCTCGGGCCGGATCCCGGAGAATCCTTTGGCGAGCACGTTGGCGCGCAGCGCCATCATCGCGCGCACGGCTGGGATCGGGAGCGGCTCGCCCACGCCCGCCGCATGGCTCCGCAGCAGGTGCACCTGCAGCGCGTCGAGCGAGTCGGCGGCGATGCGGACC
>JBOGIW010000129.1:0-4626 GCA_050748045.1 Vicinamibacterales bacterium
GACCGTGCAGGGACTGCTCGCCGACGCGGCCACCGAGCTCGACGCCGCGCTGCTCCTCACATGGAAGGCCGCGTCGGCGCCGACGCTGACGCTCGCCGGCGCGTCCATGGCCAAGCTGGCCGCGACGGGCGCCGCGCAGCGCGCCATCGAGCGGACCACGCAGGTCGTTGGCGTCGAGACGTTCCGGCAGGGGCACGTGATCGAGCGGCTGGCGCAGGACGTGCGCGCCCTGGAGCTCCTGGCGGGACGCACCGAAGCGCTCCGCGCCGCGGTCGCGGAGGACGTGCTGCCGCAGGACCATTGGGGTCTGGCCCCCGTGGTGCAATAAAGGCCTGCACCGGAGAGGCCAGACCCCGTTTACAATTTCGCTCATGGCCATCGTGCTTCAGGTCAACGGTGTCCCGCGGCGCGTCGACGCCCCGGAGGATGCATCGCTGCTCGCCGTGCTGCGCGACTGGCTCGACCTGCGTGGCGCCAAATACGGCTGCGGCGAGGGTCACTGCGGCGCGTGCACGGTCCTCGTGGACGGCATGGCCGTCCGGTCCTGCCAGACACGCGCGAGCCTCGTCGCCGGCACGCGGGTCAGGACCATCGAGGACCTCTCACGCGACGACCGCCTGCACCCGGTGCAGCGCGCTTTCCTCGACGAGGAAGCCTTCCAGTGCGGCTACTGCACGCCGGGCATGATCATGGCCGCCGTGGCCTTGCTCGGCGAGCGGCCCGTGCCGTCGCGAGCGGAGATCCTCAAGGGGATGCAGCGCAACATCTGCCGCTGCGGCACCTACCCACGCATCGTCGCCGCCGTCGAACGTGCCGCGGCAAGCCGGAGCTCGAGCGCACAGCGGGATTGAGATGCGAGACATGGCACGCGAGAATCCCGACTTCCCGATCTCCTCGACCATCGAGCCCGATCGCCTCGAGCTCGTCGCGCCGCCGCGCTATCGCTTCGACGTGGCCCGCCGCGACTTCTTCCGCATCGTCGGCACGGGCCTCGTCGTCGCCTGCGCCGTTCGTGAGAGCGAGGCCGGTTCGGCTTCGCTCACCGCAGGCCAGGAATCGGGCCGCGGCCGGCGCGAGGAGCTGCCCCGGAGCATCGCCGCGTGGCTCCACATCGGCGAAGACGGCCGCGTCACCGCGTACACGGGCAAGACCGAAGTGGGCCAGAACATCCGGACGTCGCTGACGCAGGCCGTGAGCGAGGAGCTGCGCGTCCCGGCCACCTCGGTGCACCTCGTGATGGCCGACACCGACACGGTGCCGTTCGACATGGGCACCTTCGGCAGCCGGACGACTCCCGACATGAACCTGCGGCTCCGGAGGGTGGCCTCGACTGCGAGGCGCGCGCTGATGCTGCGCGCCGCCTCGCGCATGGGCGTCGGCGGGGGGGAGCTCGAGGCGCGTGAAGGCTCGATCCGTCACCTGCCGAGCGGTCGCACGATCGGGATCGGCGATCTCGTGAAGGGCGCGCAGCTCGCCGAGCTCGTGGAGGACGGCCCGCTCCGGACCGCAGCCGAATGGGACATCCAGGGCACGCCGTTGAAGAAGGTGAACGGCGCCGACTTTGTGACGGGACGGCATGAGTACACGTCGGACCTCGCCCGGCCTGGCATGCTGCACGGGGCCGTGCTGCGGCCGCCGGCGCCGAGCGCCGTGCTCGCATCCGCGGACACGGCCGCGGCGGGGGCGATGGCCGGTGTCCAGGTCGTGCGCGACGCGGACTTCGTCGGCGTCGTCGCGCCGACGCGCCGGGCCGCCGCCCGCGCGGTCGGGGCCATCCGCGTCGCGTGGACGCAGCCGCCGGAGCCCTCGTCTGCCAGCGTGATCGAGTACTTCAGGCGCCATCGCGAGCCGCAGCCTCCGGGCCGCTCCCTCGTGCCGCCGCACGTGGCGGGCTCGACGGCCGACGCCCTGAAAGCCGCGGACCGCGTGGTGAGCGGCACCTACACGATCGCCTACATCGCGCACGCGCCGATGGAGCCGCGGGCGGCCGTCGCCGAGTGGCACGCGGGGAAGCTCACGGTGTGGACCGCCACGCAGCGGCCGTTCGGCGTCCGCGACGAGCTGTGTGCCGCGTTCCGCCTGCCTGCGGATCGCGTTCGTGTGATGGTGCCCGACGCCGGCTCCGCGTACGGCGGGAAGCACACGGGCGAGGCCGCCGTCGAAGCGGCGCGGCTGGCGCGCGCGGCGGGACGGCCGGTGCAGGTGGTCTGGTCGCGCGAGGAGGAGTTCGCGCACGCCTACTGCCGCCCCGGCGGCGTGATCGACGTGAAGAGCGGCGCGCGGCAGGACGGCGTGATCACGGCCTGGGAGTACGACAGCTACAACGCCGGTCCCGCCTCGATCCGTCCGATCTATACGTTCGCGAACCAGCGCATCGAGATGCACCCGACGCGGTCGCCGCTTCGCGTCGGCTCGTACCGAGGCCTTGCCGCGACCGCCAACCACTTCGTGCGCGAGACGCACCTCGACGAGGTGGCGTCGGCGCTCGGCATGGATCCGGTGGAGCTGCGTCTGCGCAACCTGTCCGACGCGCGGCAGCGCGCCGTGCTCCAGGCCGCCGCCGGGCGCGCCGGCTGGCCGGCGCGCAAGCCCGGCACCGGTCAGGGCGCCGGCATCGCGTGCGGGTTCGAGAAGGGGAGCTATGTCGCCACCGTGGCCGAGGTCTCGGTACACGCGTCGGGCGTCGTGCAGCTCCGGCGCCTGGTCGTGGCGTACGAGTGCGGCGCCATCGTCAACCCGGATGGCCTGCGCAACCAGGTCGAAGGCGCGGTCGTCCAGGGCATCGGCGGCGCGCTCTTCGAGCAGGTCCTCTTCGAGAACGGCCGCGTGACGAACGGACGATTCGAGGACTACCGGGTGCCGCGCTTCGCCGACATCCCCCCGATCGAGCTGGTGCTCCTGGATCGCACGGATCTGCCATCGGCCGGTGCGGGCGAGACGCCGATTGTCGCCGTGGCGCCGGCGATCGGCAATGCGATGTTCGCGGCGTCGGGCGTGCGGCTGCGCCGCCTGCCGCTCGTCCCCGACGGTCGCGTCGCGCGCGCGTGACACGAGACGAGGCCCAGCGCCGGGCCGACCAGGTGCGGGCCTTCCGTGCCGAGCTCGCCGCGCTCTCGCACGAGGGGGTCGAGGCGCTGCCGGCCGATCGCGCACGAGCGATCGCGGCGCACCACGACGCGGCACGGCATTACCGGCGGCTGCTGCCGACGCGGCTGTCCGGCCTCCCCCCGTACGTGACCGGCAGCATCGATTCCGTCGCGCCAGGCGGCCTGCACGTGCCACGAGCGCACGCATCCATCGTCCGCGGCAGACGGTTTCGCCTGTCGGTCTTGTACGGCCGGCGTTTCGAGCCATGGATTGCCGGCGCGTCGCGCTGATTGCGGTCGCCGCGACGCTCGGATGCGGCGTGCGGCCGGTCGCGCTGCCCTGGGCCGGCGACGCGCGGTTGGTGGTCGTCGGCGACGTCGTGCTGCCTGCGCTGAACGCGCCTGGCCGGCCGCGCACCGATGTGGGCGGCCTCTCGGGCGCGTACTATGACGCCGGGCGGAATCGCCTGTACGCGGTCGCGGACGACCGCGAACGTCCACGTGTGCTCGGCTTCGACCTCAGCGTCGCGCCGGTGATGAGGCTTGTGCTGCGTGAGCTCGTCGTGCTGCAATCGCCGCCGGGCCAACGCCGCACGCTCGACGCCGAGGGTCTCGCGCCCGCGCCGAACGGCAACTGGTTCGTGTCGTCCGAGGGCGACCCGGCGGCGCTGGCCCAGCCGGTTGCCGGCATTCACGAGTACACGCGCGACGGGCGCTTCGTGCGCTCGCTCCCGCTTCCGCGCGCCTACCTCGGCGTCGTGGGTGATGACTCGGCGGGCATGCGTCTCAATCTTGCACTCGAGACGCTGAGTGTCTCGCCCGATCGCACGCGGCTCTTTGCCGCGCTGGAGAGCAGCCTCCTCCAGGATGGCCCGGTCGGCGACTTCGAGCGCGGCGCCGTCGTCCGGATCCTCGTGTACGATCTGCGGAACCTCGCGACACCTCCTCGCGAGTATGCGTACCGGGCGGATCCGATGCCGCGGCCGGCGGCATGGGCCGCCGCCGACGGCGACGCAGGCGTGGTCGACGTGCTGGCGTTGAGCAATGTCGACCTGCTCGTCCTCGAGCGCGGCTACGTCGTCGAGGCCGGCGCCTCGCCACCGCGTCGCGAGAATACGATTCGCATCTACCGCGTGAGGCTGGATCGCGCCGCCGAAATCACCGGCCGCGCGTCGCTTACCCGCGATCCTCCAGGAGCGGTGCTGGAGAAGCGGCCGGTTCTCGACCTCTCGACCATGGCACCGGATCTCCAGGAGCGGCTTCGCGGGCTCGAGAACTTCGAGGCGCTCACCTTCGGCCCGCGCCTGCCCGACGGCAGCAGCACACTGCTCGTTCTCAGCGACGACAACTTCTCGCCCGGCCAGGTGACGGCGCTCATCGCCTTCCGGTGGGCGCGCTGACGCGGCCACGATGATCACGAAGAGGTGGCCACGAAGAACACGAAGTTCCCAGCGCGGCGGAGCCGCAACCAAATCGTAGCCAGGGGACAGCTCCGTGTGAAAGACACAGCCGATGAGTGCTCCACGTGCGGTTGCGGCTC
>JBOGIW010000130.1:0-2983 GCA_050748045.1 Vicinamibacterales bacterium
GGAACACGACGCCTACCTCAGACTTGCGAAGGCATACCGCGGCATTGCCGCGCAGCTGCAGACGACTGCCGCCCACATGGTTGGCTACCGCGACCTGCCGATGGGCCGGCATGATTTTCAGGCGCTCGGCAGCGCGAACGCACTCGACGCCTTCGCGAGATTCGTGGAGCTCGAACACGAGCTGGCGGCTCTTCTGAAGTCCGCGCTCGAGCGCGATCAGCAGATGCTGGCGGAGATGCGCCGGGTGAGCGGCTGACACACCCGCCTCCCGCGTGCGCGGGAGTAGAATGCCCTATGCGACGCTTTGTCGCTTCTGCGGCGCTGGCCTCGTTGGTCGTGGCCATCGGCGACACGCAGCCCGCATCAGGCGCCTCGCAGGAACCGGTCGCGATCGTCGCTGAGTACGACGGGATCATCCACCCGATCGCCGCCGAATTCTTCGACGACGTCATCGCTCGCGCAGATACCTCGGGCGCCGTCGTCACGGTGCTGGTCCTGCGCACGCCCGGCGGCCTTCTCGATTCGACACGCACGATGGTGTCGCGGATGATCGCCGCGCGCACTCCCATCGTGATTTTCGTCGGGCCGTCAGGCGCACGCGCCGCTTCTGCCGGCTTCATCATCGCCCTCGCCGCAGACGTGGCGGTCATGGCGCCGGGCACGCACATCGGCGCGGCGCACCCGGTGTCGGCCGGCGGCGAATCGAAAGCCGACGAGACGATGGCGAAGAAGGCCGCGGCAGACGCCGCGGCCTACGCGCGCACCCTCGCCGAGGCGCGCAAGCGGAACGTTACGCTCGCCGCCGAGGCGGTCACCGAGAGCCGCGCGTTCACCGACACCGAAGCGCTGCAGGCGTCGCCGCCGCTCATCGACCTCGTCGCGCGTGACGTGAACGAGCTCCTCGACCGGCTCGATGGACGCGCGATCACGCGCTTCGACGGCCGCGCGGCGACGCTGGAGACGAGCGGCATCGTGATCGAGCGCATGGAGATGACCACGCGGCAGCGGTTCCTGAGCGCCATCGCCCACCCGCAGATCGCGTTCCTCCTGCTCACGCTCGGCATGCTCGGCCTCACGGTGGAGCTGTGGAATCCGGGCGCGATCCTCCCCGGCGTCGCAGGGGGGCTTTGCCTGCTGCTCGCGTTCTTCGCGTTCCAGGTGCTGCCCGTGAACACGATCGGGCTGCTGCTCATCGTGTTCGGCCTCGCGCTGCTCGTCCTCGAGCTGAAGGTGCCGAGCTTCGGCGTGCTGGGCATCGGCGGCATCGTGAGCCTCCTCTTCGGCTCGCTGATGCTGACCCGCGAAGTGCCCGGCATCCGCGTCGGCTACGGCATCATCGTTCCGGCCGTTCTCGCGCTCGCCGCCATCGTGCTGGCCCTCGGCCGCATGGCGCTCGCCGCGCAGCGCACGCCCGCCGTCACGGGCGTCGAAGCGCTCGTCGGCGAAGAGGGGCGGGCGCTGACGGCGATTGCGCCGGGCGACGCCGGGCAGGTCCGCGTGCACGGCGAGATC
Organism: Vicinamibacterales bacterium; assembly: GCA_050748045.1. Classification (GTDB taxonomy): domain Bacteria; phylum Acidobacteriota; class Vicinamibacteria; order Vicinamibacterales; family UBA2999; genus CAVYVZ01. The sequence goes on from JBOGIW010000130.1 coordinate 1,513, forward strand.
TGGCGCGCCACCAGCCGCCGGGCCATCCCCGCCGGCGCGCGCGTACGGATCGCGGCCGTGAACGGTCTCACCCTTGACGTGGAGCCTCTCGACTCGGCCCTCGCAGGAGAACGCGCATGAACCTGTCGCCCGCGCTCATCGTCGCCCTGGTCATCGCCGTGTATCTCGTGAGCTCCATCTACATCCTGAAGGAGTACGAGCGCGGCGTGATCTTCCGCCTCGGAAAGCTTCTCCCCCACCCGAAGGGTCCCGGGATCATTTTCGTCTTCCGTCCGATCGACACGATCGTGAAGGTGAGCCTGCGGACGGTGGTGCACGACGTGCCGCCGCAGGACATCATCACGCGCGACAACGTGTCGGTGAAGGTCAATGCCGTCGTCTACTTCCGCGTGGTCGATCCGCGCCGGGCGATCGTGGAGGTCGAGAACTACATGTACGCCACGTCGCAGCTCGCGCAGACGACGCTCCGGAGCGTCCTCGGCCAGGCGGAGCTCGACGACCTGCTGGCGTCGCGCGATCGGCTGAACCAGGAGCTGCAGCAGATCCTCGACAGCCAGACCGACCCGTGGGGCATCAAGGTGTCGGCCGTGGAGGTGAAGCACGTGGATCTGCCGGACAACATGCAGCGCGCCATGGCGCGCCAGGCCGAGGCCGAGCGCGAGAAGCGGGCGAAGATCATTCACGCCGAGGGCGAGCTGATTGCGTCGGAGAAGCTGTCGCAGGCGGCGACGATCATCAGCAGCGCGCAGGGGGCGATGACGCTCCGCTACCTGCAGACGCTCAACGAGATCGCCAGCGAGCGCAACTCGACGATCGTGTTCCCCCTGCCGCTGGAGCTGTTCGAGATGCTGAAACGATCCGATCGCTGATGCGAGCGGCGATCCGCCGTCCGCGACCCGCGATCCGCGACCGTCAGCGGCGGCGGTTCTCGATGACGAGGTTCAACAGCCGCCGCAGCTCGGCAAGCGGGTTCGTGCTGTCATCCACGCGGATGTCCACCCACTTGTCGGTCGTGCGATCGGGGCTGTCGATCGGCTTGACGACGAGGAGCGCGGCGGACTGCACGCCGCGCTTGTCGCCGCCTGCGGCCTGGGCCGCATCGAGAGCCGCCATCACACGCAGCGCCAGCTCGCCTCGAGTGGCCTCGAAGGCGCGCGCCATTTCCCTGACCACGGGTTCGCCGGCGAGAATGTTGCCCTGCACCGAGTAGTGCTCCCCCTCGATGTGCCCGGCCCACGCGTTGGTACCCGCGCCCGTGTACGCCTTGACGCGTCCCGTCGCGTCGATCACCCCGAGCTGGCGCCGGTCGCGGCGAGGGTCGGCATCGGTGAGCCGCTTCACCACCTCCGCCGGCGCCACGCCCGTCGCCAGCAGCGCGAGCCCCTCGATGCCGTAGGCGACGTTGGTCGACGCCTGCGTGGCGATGGCCCCGACGCCCGCCTGTGCGTGCGGGACGCGCGCTCCGACGGCT
>JBOGIW010000131.1:0-16167 GCA_050748045.1 Vicinamibacterales bacterium
GAGTGAAGCGTGGGACGGTTCGGCGGGCGAAACGGAAGAAGCTCCTCTCCCGTGCGAAGGGCTATTACCAGACGAAGAGCAAGCTGTATCGCCCGGCCAAGGAGTCGGTGGATACGGCGGCGAAGTACGCGTACGTCGGGCGCAAGAACAAGAAGCGCGACTTCCGCCGGCTCTGGATCGTCCGCATCAATGCCGCGGCGCGCGAGCACGGGCTCACCTACGCGCAGTTCATGCGCGGGCTGAAGGCCGCGGGGATCGCGCTCGACCGCAAGATGCTGGCCGACATGGCGGCCACGCAGGCGGCGGCGTTCGCCAACGTGGCGGCTCGAGCCAGGGACGCCCTCCACGCCACCGTCTAGACACGGCACACGGCTCACGCTCGAGGATCGAGGCCCATCGGCCCAACCCGACGCTCGAGCCGCGAGCCGCGGGCCAGGTGCCATGCCTGAATCGACCATCGACCGTAGCGCCATCGACGACCTGCGGCGCCAGTTTCGGACGAAGCTCGCCCAGGCGGCCAGCGACCGGGACCTCAAGTCGCTCACCGACGAATTCCTCAGCCGCCGGTCGGGCACGGTCACGGCGCTCCTGAAGCAGCTCGCCGCGCTTCCCGCCGAGGCCAGGCGCGAGTACGGCCGGCTCGTCAACACCTTGAAGGGGGACATCGAGGCCGCGCTCGACGAGAAGCGGTCGGCGATGGCAGCGACCCGCCCGCCGGCCGGCGCCGTGGACGTGACGCTGCCCGGCCGAGCGCTCCCGCTCGGCCGCGTCCACCCGCTCATGCGCGTGCGGCAGCAGGTGGAAGACATCTTCATGCGCATGGGCTACGAGGTCCTCGAGGGCCCCGAAGTCGAGGAGGACTACTACAACTTCGAGGCCCTCAACATGCCGCCCGACCACCCCGCGCGCGACATGCAGGACACGCTCTATCTCGACGCGCCCATCGTCGGCGGCACCTGGGGCACCCATCGGGGCCGGACGCCCGACGTGCAGGTGACGGCCGCAACGCTCCTCCGCACGCACACCTCGGCGATGCAGATCCGGTACATGAAGACCTTTCCGCCGCCGGTACGGATCATCGTGCCCGGCCGCGTGTACCGGAAGGACGATCTGGACCTGAGTCACACGCCGATGTTCCAGCAGTGCGAGGGACTCGTCGCCGGCGCAGGCATCACGCTCGCGGACCTCAAGGGCACGCTCGAAGTGCTGACGCACGAGCTCTTCGGCGACGTGCGCGTGCGGCTCCGCCCGAGCTTCTTTCCGTACACGGAGCCGAGCGCGGAAGTCGACATCAGTTGCCACCGCTGCGGCGGGTCCGGCTGTCCCACCTGCAAGCACACCGGCTGGATCGAGATCCTCGGGAGCGGCATGGTGCACCCCGCCGTCTTCGAGGCGGTCGGCTACGACCCGGAGGAGGTGACGGGCTTCGCCTTCGGCATGGGCCTGGAGCGCATCACGATGCTCAAGCACGGCGTGGACGACATCCGGCTCTTCTACGAGAACGACCTCCGATTCCTCGAGCAGTTCCCGGCATGAGCGCGGCGGGAGCCGGCCTCTGTCGGGTCCTTCCTCGCGGGGCGCGGATCGCGGATCGCGGATCGCGGATCGCGGATTGCGGATCGCGGACGGATCGCGGACCACGGACCGCGGATCGCGGATCGCGGATTGCGGCCCCATGAAGATCCTCGTGTCCTGGCTCCGGGACTTCGTCGACGTCCCCGGGACGGCGGAGGAGATCGCGCGCACGATGTCGACGCGCGGATTCGCGGTCGAGAGCGTCGATCCCTGCGGCACGGGCGACGCCGTCATCGACTTCGAGGTGACCGCCAACCGGCCCGACTGCCTGTCGGAGATCGGGATCGCGCGCGAGGTCGCCATTGCGTACGGGCTGCCGCCGCCGCGCGACCCGCCACGGGCGTTGCCGGCGGCGGTCGAGCGCAGCGACATCGACGTGGTCATCGAGAGCGCGACTCTGTGCCCGCGCTACGTCGGCGCCGTGGCCGACGTCACGATGGGGCCGTCGCCGGCGTGGATGCAGTCGCGCCTCCACGCCGCGGGCGTCCGGCCGATCAGCAACATCGTCGACATCACGAACTACGTGATGCTGGAGCTCGGCCAGCCGATGCACGCCTTCGACCTCGCGAGGATCGGCGGCGGGCAGATCCGGGTGCGCACGGCGCGCGCCGGCGAAACGCTGAGGACGCTCGACGGCCAGGTGCGCGACCTGACGCCCGATATGCTGCTGATTGCCGACGCGGCGCGGCCGATCGCCATCGGCGGCGTCATGGGCGGCGCGGAGTCGGAAGTCTCCGCCGCCACGACGGCCATCGTGCTCGAAGCGGCGTACTTCAACCCGCGCTCGGTGCGCCGTACCAGCCGGACGCTCGGGTTGAAGACCGAGGCGAGCACGCGCTTCGAGCGCGGCGCCGATCCCGACCTGCCCGCCATCGCGACGGCGCGGGCCTGCGCGCTCATCGAGCTGACCGGGGCCGGCAGGGCGCGCGGCACGATGATCGATCGGTACCCGACGCGCATCGGGCCCTCGTCGCTCGGCCTGCGCCGCCACAAGATCGCGGGCCTCCTCGGCGCGGAGATCCCCGACGCGGACGTGCAGCGGATCCTCGAGGGGCTCGGCTTCACGGTGCGCGGCACGCAGGACGGCTGGGAGGTCGCTGTGCCACCCCGCCGCGCCGACGTCGCCCGCGAAGTCGACCTCGTCGAGGAAGTGGCACGGCACTACGGCTTCGACCGGCTGCCGACAACGTTCCCGCCGCTGATGGCTTCGGCTCCTCTCATCGATCCGCGCGTCCAGAGCGCGCGGCAGGCGCGAACCGTGCTGACCGGCGCGGGCTTCTCGGAAGCGGTGACCTTCGGGTTCATCAGCGCGCACGCCGCGGCGCCGTTTGCGGCCGGCGAGGACATCGTGGCCGTGGCCAACCCGCTCAGCGAGAGCTTCGGCGTCCTGCGGCCGTCGGCGCTCCCGGGCCTCCTGGACGGTCTTGCCCGCAACCGCAACCGGCAGCAGCGCGACGTGCGGCTGTTCGAGGTCGGCAGCCGGTTCTCAAAGTCGAACGGCGAGGGGCGCGTGGTCGCGTGTGCCTGGACCGGCGCGGCCGCAAGCGATCACTGGAGCGGCGGCGGGCGTGACGTCGATTTCTTCGACATGAAGGGGATTGCGGAGCGCGTCTGCCATGCGCTCCGGATCGACGCCACGCGCGCGGCGCCGCATCGCGAGTCGTGGCTCGTGCCCGGCCGCGCCGCGGTCATCATGGCTGACGGCCTCTCCGGGGCGGAGTCCGGCGGCCTGCGGCTCGGTGTCATGGGGCAGCTCGCTCCGGCGGTGGCCGACGCCCATGGCCTGCCGGCCGCCGACCCTGTGTACGTGGCGGAGATCGATCTCGACGCGGTCGAAGCGATCGCCAACCGCGTCGACGTGCGCGTCGAGCCCCTGCCCCGCTTCCCGTCGGTGACGCGCGATGTGTCGATCCTCGTGGACGACGCGCTCGCCGCCGAGACGCTGCGCGACACGATTCGCCGCGCCGCGCCCGCGACACTCGTCCGCGTGCGCGAGTTCGACCGGTACCAGGGCCAGGGCGTGCCCAACGGGAAGGTCAGCCTCTCGCTGCGCCTCACGTTCCAGTCTCCGGAGCGCACGCTCACGGACGCCGAGGTCCAGGCCGCGATGGACGGCATCATCGGCGCGCTGATCACCACGCATGCTGCCGTCCAGCGTTAGCGCGGCTCGCCGCGCGCCGGCCTCCCTGCTGCCGGCGCTGGCCATCCTGTTCTTCTTCTCCGGCGCCGCCGCGCTCGTGTACCAGGTCCTCTGGCTGCGGCTGCTGGGCCTCGTGTTCGGCGTCACGGTCCATGCCGCCACGACGGTGCTCGCGAGCTTCATGAGCGGTCTCGCGCTCGGCAGCGCCGTCGCCGGCCGTCTCGCGCCCCGTCTTCGCCGTCCCCTCCTGTGGTTTGCCGCCGCCGAGCTGCTCATCGCCGTCGCGGCGCTCGCCACGCAACCGGCCATCGGAGGGGTCTCCGAGCTGTACGTCGGCCTGCATCCGCGGCTGGCGGGATCGACGGGCGGGCTGACGATGGCGCGGTTTCTCGCGGCGTGGGCCGTGCTGCTCGTGCCGACCGCGCTCATGGGCGCCTCGTTGCCGCTCGTCCTCAAGTCCTCGCTTGGGCACGACCCGGCCATCGGATCGCGCTTCGCGGTGCTCTACGCCTCGAACACCGCAGGGGCCATCGTGGGCACGCTCGTCGTCGGCTTCGTGCTGATCGAGCGCGTCGGCATCGCCGCCTCTTTTGTCATCGCGGCTGCCGCGAACATCCTCGTCGCGATGGCGGCGTTCACCCTCGACCGCCTGCTCGGAGGGGCCGGCGCGCGCGGGAGCGATCCCGTGCGGGATCGCGCGTCCGGCATTCCCCTTTCAGGCGAGGAGCGCCTCGTGCTGGCGGTCTTCGCCGTGTCCGGTTTCGCCGCGCTCGCGCTCGAGATCGTGTGGTTCCGGCTGCTGGTGCTCTTCGTGCCGGCCACTACCTATGCGTTCACCACCATGCTCGCGGCGGTGCTCTTCGGCATCGCGGCGGGCAGCGCCGCAGCGACGCCGCTGCTGCGGCGCCTCGGCGACGCCCGACGCACGCTGGCGTCCGTCGAGGTCGCCGTCGGTTTCGCGGCCATGCTGTCGATGGCGGCGCTTGTCGTGACGTACCGCGCGGGATGGCGGACGAGCGGCACCATCCAGGCCAGCGTGCTCACGATCGCGCCGGCGTGCGTGCTCATGGGCCTCGCCTTCCCGATCGGGGTCAGCCTGATGACACGATCGGCCTCCGGGCTGGCGGGGGTGGCCACGAACCGCGTGGCCGTGCTCTATGCCGTGAACGTGGGTGGCGCCATCGCGGGCGCCGCGGCGGCGGGATTCCTGCTCGTGCCCGGGCTCGGCATTGCGGGGAGCCTGATCGTCATCGCCGCCCTCCATGTCGCCGCCGGCCTGCTCCTCCTCCGTGGTCGTCGCCGCGCCGCCGTCGCCGCCGTCGTCGTGGGGGCGTTCGTGGGCACGGCGGCGCTCCTGCCAGACCCCGTCACCTCGCTCATCCGGCGCCGGTACGGCGCGGCCGAACGGATCTGGTGGCGCGAGGAAGGCGCGCAGAGCACCGTCAGCGTGCACGTGCGGCCGGGAGGCGGCCGTCAAATCCTCTACCTGGACGGGTTGCACCAGGCGAACGACTCGTCCGAGATGGTGCGGGTCCATCGGCAGATCGGCCACCTCCCGATGGCGCTGCACCCCAACCCGCGGCGGGCGCTCGTAATCGGCCTGGGCGCCGGCGCCACGGCCGGCGCGGTCAGCCGCTACGCCACGACGCAGGTCACCGTCGTCGAGCTGTCGCCGTCGGTCGTGCGCGCCGCGCGCATGTTCGGTCACATCAACCACCGCGTCGTCGAGGCGCCGAACGTCCGGATCGCCATCGACGACGCACGGAACCACCTGCTCGTGGCCAGGGCGCGCTACGACGTGATTACCGCGGACATCATCCAGCCGATCCACGCCGGCGCCGGCAACCTGTACTCGCGCGAGTACTTCGAGCTCGTGCGGAAGGCCCTGACGGATGGGGGCCTCGCGCTCCAGTGGATTGGCCATCGCGACGAGACGCCGTACCGCCTGATCATGCAGACCTTCCTGAGCGTGTTCCCGAGCACCACGGTCTGGGCCGACGGCACGCTGCTCCTCGGATCGCTCGAGCCGCTCACGCTCGACCGTGACGTGTTCGAGCGGAAGCTGGCAGACGCCGGCACGCGGTCCGCGCTGGCGGAGGTGGACCTGACGACGTTCGACGCACTGCTGGCCAGCTACACGGCCGGTCCCGACGAGATCCGGGCCTTTGTCGGCGGGAGCCCGCTGCTCACCGACGATCGGCCGCGGATCGAGTACTTCGGCTCTCTGCCCGAAAACGAGCGCGGCATCGATCTGCGCGGACTGCGCGGGGATGTCCAGCGGCATGTCCGGCGATAGGCGGCCTTGTCTCGACCAGGCATTCATGGCACCATGCAGCGCGGCAACACTCTGGATACGAGGTCGGAACGCATGGCAAAGCAAGCGGTTCTCGCGCGTACGGATCTCGAGCCGATCGATCGGCTCGAAGAGAAGATCAAGCTGCTCGTGGCGATGGTGACGAAGCTGCGAGCCGAACAGGAGCGCGCCGCAGACGAGCACGCGCGGCTCACCCAAGAGATCGACACCTTGCGCGCCCGCCTGGCGGACGCCGAGTCGACGACGACCGAGCTGACCACGCTCCGCGACGAGCGCGACGTGATCCGGACGCGTGTCAGCGAGATGCTGGCTCATCTCGACGGCCTGGCCATCTGATGATGAAGAGTCGCGCGGACTGATGGAGCAGAGAGTCGTGACCGTCGAGATCGGGGGACAGCGATACCCGATCCGCTCCACCCTCGAGCAGAGCTACGTCGCGGAGCTCGCCGCGTACGTCGACGGCAAGATGCGATCGGCGAGCGACGCCGCCCCCGCGGCCGACGGCCTGGGCCTCGCCATTCTCGTCGCGCTCAACCTGGCCGACGAGCTGTTCCGGGCGCGCGACCGGCAGTCGTCGGCCTCCGGCGATCTGAACGAGCGGGCGCTCCGCCTGGAGCAGCTCCTGGACGCCGTGCTGGCGCAGCCTGACCGTTCGCGTATTTCACACGCCCAGTAGGACTTAGCGCATCGCCTCCAGGCTTGACCCACCCCCTGACGCAGGCTAAGATCTCGTCACGTTCCCTGCTTTGCTCGTGATGGTTCGGAGGCTCGTCTGAGCCAACGTTACATCCAAGCGAGCCGCGAGGTCGCGTGTTGTGCACGCCTCTGTTCCGAGGAAGCCTGAAGCGCGGCCGATAACAGCGGTTCCACCTGCTTTGCGCAGGTTCATTCGACCTCCCCACACGGCAAAGCGGGGTACCTTCCTCTCCAGAAGGCCCAAGGCGCAAGGCCCGACACCGTGGGGGCACTGGGCTTTCGTCCTGGCCCCGGGGTCCTCCGTGCCCCAGGCGCTGCGCACCCTGCGCGGTGCGCCTCGGGCCGTGGGTTCTGGGATGCCCTGAGCCTCGAGCCATGGACTACCTGATCAACGCGATCGTCACGCTCCTCATCGCGGGGGGGGTGTTTGCGTGGTACCTCGCGACGCGGCGCCGCGTGGCGGCCGAGACGATCGAGCGTGCCGCCGCCGAGGCCGAGCGTATCGCGCGCGACGCGCGCCGTGACGCCGAGGCCCTCAAGAAGGAAGCGCTCCTCGAGGCCAAGGAACGCGCGCACGACCTGCGGCTCGAGGTCGAGACGCAGATCCGCAACCGGCGCGACGAGCTCGCCTCGCTCGAGCAGTCGATGGCGCGCCGGGACGCGAGCACCGCCGACGAGCGCGCCCACGTCGAGGAACAGCTCCGCGCCCTGCGCGCGCGCGAGCAGGTGATCGTCGAGCGCGAGCGCGCCACGCAGGCCACGGCCGCACGGTACGACCAGCTGGTGGCCGAGCGGCAGCGCGAGCTCGAACGCGTCGCGGGTCTGACGGCCGACGAGGCGCGGGAGCTGCTCCTCAAGCAGATCGAGGGCGACGCCCGGCGTGACGCCGCCCAGATGGTCAAGCGCCTCGAGACCGAGGCGCGCGAGGTGGCCGCCGATCGGGCACGGCAGATCATCGTCGACGCCATCCAGCGAAGCGCCGCCGAGCACGCCATCGAGACGACGGTGTCGGTGGTGGATCTCCCCAGCGACGACCTGAAGGGTCGCATCATCGGCCGTGAGGGGCGCAACATCCGCGCGCTCGAGCTCGCCACCGGCGTCGACCTCATCGTCGACGATACGCCGGGGGCGATCATCCTCTCGGCCTACGACCCGTATCGCCGGGAAGTGGCCCGCCAGGCGATCGGGCGCCTCATCGTCGACGGCCGCATCCACCCGGCGCGCATCGAGGAGGTGGTGGACAAGGTGAAGGCCGAGATGGAAGACCAGATGCGCAAGGACGGCGCGGCGGCCGCCTTCGAGCTGGGGCTGCACGATCTGCACCCGGAGATCCTGCGGCTGATGGGCAAGCTCAAGTTCCGCACCAGCTATGGGCAGAACATCCTGAACCACTCGAAGGAAGTGGCCTTTCTCGCGGGGCTGATGGCACGCGAGCTCGGCATCGAGCAGCACGTCGCCGCGCGCGCCGCGTTCCTCCACGACATCGGCAAGGCGATCGATCGTGAGATGGAAGGCACGCACCTGGAGCTCGGCATCGATCTGCTGCGGAAGCACGGCGAGACCGAGGCGGTGGTGATGGCGATGGCCGCCCACCACATGGACATCGACTGGCCGTCGCTCGAGGCGATGCTCGTCCAGGCGGCCGACGCCATTTCCGCGGCGCGGCCGGGCGCGCGGCGCGACATCCTCGAGTCGTACGTGAAGCGGCTCGAGAAGCTCGAAGGGATTGCCGACTCCTTCAAGGGCGTCTCGAAGGCCTTCGCGCTGCAGGCCGGCCGCGAAGTCCGCATCCTGGTGGAGAGCGAGAAGATCTCCGACGAGGAAGCGATCTGGCTCTCGAAGGACATCGCGCGGCGGATCGAGAACGAGCTGCAGTACCCAGGACAGATCAAGGTCACGGTCATTCGCGAGACCAGGGCCATCGAGTACGCCAAATGACGCCTGCGTGCGCACGATCGCCCCGACAGCGTGAGTGAGATCGCGCCGACCGTCGCAGACATCGGCGAGCGGGCGCTCATACGAAGAATCAGCGCCCGTCTCGTCTCCCCGTCGTGGGTCGTCGTCGGGCCCGGTGACGATGCGGCCGTCGTCGAGCCGGAGCGGCGGACACTCGACGTGCTCACGACCGACGCGCTCGTGGAAAGCGTGCATTTCGACCGGCGCTTCTGCCCGCCCGACGCCCTCGGGCACAAAGCGCTGGCGGTTACCCTGAGCGATCTGGCGGCGATGGGCGCCACTCCCCGCGCGGCGCTGCTGTCGCTGGCGCTGCCGGACACGTTTCCCGTCGCCGACGTTGACCGGGTGTTCGACGGGCTCCTGGCGCTGGCGGATCGCTGGGCGGTGGCGCTCATCGGCGGCAACATCACCCGCTCTCCGGGTCCGCTCGTGATCGACGTCACCGCGCTCGGATCCGTCGCGCCCCGCCGCGTCCTCATGCGGGCAGGCGCGCGGGCCGGCGACGACGTGTACGTCACGGGCACCCTCGGCGGCGGCGCAGCGGGGCTGCAGGCGTTCCGCGAAGGGGCCGAGATGCCAGGGGCGCAGGAGCGCTACCTTCGTCCCGACCCCCGGGTCCGAGCCGGCGTGCTGCTGGGCCGGAACCGTGCCGCCACGGCGTGCATGGACCTGAGCGACGGGCTGGCCGACGGCCTGCGGCAGGTGGCCGAGGCGTCTGGCGTGGGAATCGCAATAGAAGCCGGGGCCGTGCCGATCGAGGGTGCCGTGATGCGCTGGTTCGCGCAGCACGGTGCAGATCCGGCCGTCGCGGCTGTAGCGGGAGGCGACGATTATGAATTGCTCTTCACGTCGCGGCCTGCCTGGCGGGGACGCCTGCGCGCCGTGCGGGGGCACCTCGGTGATCTGCCCATCACCAGGATTGGGGTCGTCACAAAGGAGCGGACAGTCGTGCTGAGGACGCGCGACGGTGAACGTGCCGTCCCGGAAGGATTCGAGCACTTCGGATAGGTCGATCTTCAGAAAGACCAGGGACTAGAGACCAGACACCAGACACCAGACACCCACCATGCCGATCCTCTCGCGGTCCGCCGGGCGCAAGATCTTCGCGACGACCATCGTCAGCGTGGGATTCGTGTTCGTGTACGAGGCGACGATCCGCGACTCGCGCTACGCGGCGCGCCAGGCCCTGCGGCGCGAGGCGAGCGGCACGCCGCTGCCCGGCACGAAGCTGACGTTCCAGGCGACGGCCTACTGCAAGGGCACGACGACCGCCTCGGGCGTGAACGTGCGCTCGGGCATCGCCGCGGCCGATCCGGCGCTGCTTCCCGTCGGCAGCGTCGTCAGCATCAACACCGGCGACCCGAAGCACAGCGGCATCTACACGATCATGGACACCGGACCCGCCGTGCAGGGCCGCATTCTCGACGTGTACATGTGGAGCTGCCATGAGGCGCTGGCGTTCGGGCGGAAGCAGGTGCAGGTCACCGTGCTGCGGCTCGGCTGGAACCCGCGCGCCAGCACGCCAGGCATCGTCGACACGCTCTTCCGCAGCCGGCAGGTCAAGAAGGCGGCCGCGGCGAGCAAGCCGAAGGAGGCGGAGGAATCCGGAACCGACCAGGAAGCGGAGGGGACCGGCGAACCGGCTGCGAGACCTCCGCAGTAACCTCCGGAGTAAACGGAGTCGACCCTGCACGCCTTTTGTGCCCACAATGGGTCGATGCCGTCCAAGCCAGCCCTCGATTTCTCGCTCCAACTCGACCGTTCGGTCCTGATCGCGTGGTACCGTCGTAATCGCGAACGATCGCGAGCCCTCTTCGACATGCTGGTCGGCGAGGATGCCTACTACGCGCAGCCGATCGCGCTTCGCCATCCGATCGTGTTCTACGAGGGGCACCTTCCCGCGTTCAGCTTCAACACGCTGGCGAAACGGGCGCTCGGCGCGCCCAGCATCGATGCCGGCCTCGAGACACTCTTCGCGCGCGGGATCGATCCCGACGTCGCGAGCGGCCCTGCCGACGCCGCACGAAACCGGGAACTGTGGCCCTCCCGCGCGCGCGTGCGCGAGTTCGCCGCGGCCGCGGACCGCGCGGTCTTCGACGCGCTCGCCCACGCGGAGATCGCGAGACCCGGACACCCGCTTCTCGATCGCGGCGAGGCGGTGTTCACCATCCTCGAGCACGAAGCGATGCACCAGGAGACGCTGCTCTACATGTGGCATCGCCTGCCCCACTCGCAGAAGCTGCGCCCGGACGGGTATGAGCCGCGCGCCGCCGGCGCGGCGCCGGCGCAGGAATGGATCGATGTGCCCGCGGGACGTGCGACGCTCGGCGTCGACCGCGACCGCCTCGCATTCGGCTGGGACAACGAGCATCCGTCGCACGTCGACGAGGTGGCGGCGTTCTCGATCCAGCGGCACGACGTGACAAGCGGCGCGTATCTCGAGTTCGTCGAGGCGTCGGGAGCAGAGCCGCCGCTCTTCTGGGAACGGCACGACGGCGGCTGGTACTGGCGGGGCATGTTCGACCTGGTGCCGCTGCCTGCGTCGTGGCCCGTGTACGTGAGCCAGGAGGCGGCGTCGGCGTACGCGAGATGGCACGGCGCGCGGCTGCCGACCGAAGCGGAGTTCCAGCGCGCCGCGTACGGCGCTCCAGACGGCCGCGAGCGGCAGCATCCGTGGGGCGGCGCCCCGGCGGCCGCCGCGCACGGTGTCTTCGACTTCTCGAGCTGGGATCCTGAGCCGGCCGGCAGTCACCCGGCCGGACAGAGCGCATGGGGCGTTGACGATCTCGTGGGCAACGGCTGGGAGTGGACGAGCACGCTGTTTGCGCCCTTCGCCGGCTTCAGGCCGATGGCGTCCTATCCCCAGTACTCCGCGGACTTCTTCGACGACGCGCACGTCGTGATGAAGGGGGCGTCGCCGGCCACGGCGCGCGAGCTCCTGCGGCCGACGCTCCGCAACTGGTTCCGCCCCGGCTATCCCTGCGTGTACGCCACGTTCCGTTGCGTGAGGTCCCTGTGATCATCCGGCCCGCCAGCCGCGCCGGCGAGCCGGCGCCGGCGTTCCAGGATCGGTTCGCCAGCGACGTCGAGTACTACCTGTCGCAGAGTCCCCGGCAGCTTCCGTCGCACTACTTGTACGACGAGCTCGGCTCGGCGCTCTTCGAGGCGATCTGCCGGCTGCCCTGGTATTCCCCGACGCGCGCCGAAGCGCGGCTCCTCCGCGCGCACGCGCGCGCGATCTTCGACACGGTACACCCGGTCTCCACCGTGCTCGAGCTCGGCGCGGGGAGCGGTGACAAGCTCGCCCTGCTCCTCGATGGCGCGGACTGGAGCGCCCGCGTGCCGGCTGTCCATCTCGTCGACATCTCCCCGAGCGCGCTCGACCAGGCCAGCCGCACGCTCGCCGCGCTCGGCGACATCCAGGTCGTCACGCACGAGGGAACCTACGAGTCCGGGCTCGCCGAGTTCAGCCGCGCACACCCCGCGGGGCGCGCGCTCGTGCTGTTCCTCGGCTCGAACATCGGCAATTTCGACCCGCCGGGCTGCGAGGCGTTCGTGCAGATGGTCCGCGCCGCGCTGCGCCGGCGCGATGCGGTCCTCCTCGGCACCGATCTCGTGAAGCCGGAGCGCGACCTGCTGCTCGCCTACGACGATCCGCTCGGCGTCACGGCGGCATTCAACCGGAACCTGCTGGTGCGCATCAATCGCGAGCTCGACGGCGCCTTCGACCTCGCGGCGTTCGGCCACCGGGCTGTCTGGAACGAAGCCGAGTCGCGCGTCGAGATGCATCTCGTCAGCCTGCGGGCGCAGCGCATCGAGGTGCGGCGGGCGGGACTCGATTTCGTCATGTCCGCCGGCGAGACGATCTGGACCGAGAGCTCGTACAAGTTCCAGCCGGAGCAGGTGGCCACCCTGCTCCGGCGCAACGGCTTCCGCGTCGTGACCCAGTGGTGCGATTCCGCCGACGAATTCGCCCTGACGCTCGCGGAAGCTCTATGAGTGCACGCGCTTACCGTACTTGGGCCGGCGTATCCAGCCGCACGCGGACGATCGCGCCCGCAGGCAGCGTGATGTCCTTGCCGTCGGTCGCAGCGATCGCGCCACCGGCGCCGATGACGGCGCCGAGTATCGCGCCCTTCACACCGCCGAGGACACCGCCGATGATGCCGCCGACGCCCGCGCCGACGCCGGCTGTGCCCGCTTCTTCACGGATGCCCTTGCTTTCGAAGACCTGCGTGGCGGTCCCTCGAACCGGGACCTCGCGGCCGTTGACGACCATCTGATCGAACGACAGCGTCAGGCTGCCGCTGCGATCCAGGCGGCCGGCCTTGTCCACACCGCTCACCACGCCGCGAACGATGGAGCCGGCGGGCACGAGCACCTGGCCGTTCTGCATCAGGTCGACGGCCGTCGTCGTTTCGAAGCGCTGCTCGACGGTCGCCGTCTCCGAGCTCAGCGAGCTCTGCAGACGCACGTCGAGCTCCTGTCCCGCCGGAATCGTGCCCGGACGGTCGTTGTTGACGGTTGTCGGCTGCGTGGGCGCCGTCGTGCTGACCTCCGAGGTGCTCGGCGGTGAGCTCGGGGCCGTCGTCGGTCCCGGGTCGCTCGTGGTTGCGCCGCACGCGACCGACATGAGAGTGGCCGCCAGCAGCACTGCGTGGAACTTCATGGACATGAACTTCTCTCCTCCTGAGCTCGGGACACGTGCTCCTCCACTCAGGTGTGCATGAAGCAACGCCGGTGCCTTGACCAACCTCGGCTGGTGAACAACGAACGGTCGAGGCGGGATGACGCGGATGCCGTCAGGCGTGGGCGGGGCTGCTACGGGCGAGTGGTGCGCCGGCGGACCCTGGATCGGAGGTCGGGACTCGGCGTCGCGCGCCGGACAAACCCGTCGAGCGACTGAAGCGCCTCACGGGCGAGCGTGAGCTCGTGGGCCGTGAGGAGCCGGCCGGACGATTCGGTGTTGAACAACTCGCCCACATCCACACCGAGCGCGCTCGTCACGGCATCGAGCGTCGTGAGCGTCGGGTTGCCGACACCCCGTTCAACCTCGCCGATGAACTTGGAGCTGAGATCCGAGGCCTCGGCGAGCTGCTCCTGCGTCAGCCGTCGTTCCAGACGCAACTGTCGCAGGCGCGCACCGACTCGCGCGCGCACATTCGCCACGCAGCTTCCCTCCGACAGAAGAATGTGCGCGAACGCGCGAAGCGGTTAAACCTCGTATCGGTGCGCACAAGGCCGCTCATCCGCACTCATAGGTGGCTTTTGCCCCGAAGAGGCGCAAATTCGCGAAGAAAAGCCGTTCACAGGAAAACGTCGGGGCCGAACCCATGGTTCCGGTCGGCCCGCTGCCCGCAACGCGTCCGATCGTCGTCCGACAGGACGAACGTCCTGTCACTGGACGACTCCAAAGCACCGTCAATTCCGTTCGAGTCCCATCAGGTCGCTCCGAATCCGATCCGACCCCTGCGGGCGTGCCCCAAACACGACGCCGCCACTCACTGAGCAATCGCACGTGAGGGCGGGTGGTGATTGCCCCCTCGATTCCGCATCATGCGACCGCGACGAGTCGAACGTCGAGTGGCCATGATGAATCAGCTCGAGGACGAGGTGCAGTGGCTCGTCGATCGACTGCCACTGGGCATCCTCTATCACAGCCGCGCGGCGGAGATCATCAGCTGCAACCCGGCGGCGATCGAGCTTCTGGGGCGCCCACGCGAAGAGCTTCTTGGCAGGACGTTCGATGATCTCGGCCTCACCGTCGTCGACGCGCTCAGTCGGCCGTTGCCGGCCGGCGCGTACCCGGCCGGTCTCGTGCTGCAGACCGGGAAGCCGGTGTGGGGCACCGTCATAGGTGTCACGCGCGCCGGCCAGCCGGCCTGGCTGCGCATCGACGCCGTTCCTCGGATCGCCGCCGACGGCGGCGTCCTCGGCGTGCTGTGCATGCTCGCGGACATCAGCGAGCAGCGGCGTGCCGAAGAACAGATGCAGCGGTTGGCCGGGATCGACCGCCAGCGCGCGACGCTGCGACTCGCCGGCGGGCCGCTCGGCGGCCTGTTCCCCGGTGAGGGAGCCGTCACGCGCAATCTGCGCGAGCGGATCGCCGAGGCGGCCGGCATTCGAAAGCTGCCGGTCCTGATCCTGGGCGAACGCGGCACCGGCAAGGCTCTCGTGGCGCGCGCCGTGCACGATCTGTCGCGGCGAGCCGAGGGGCCGTTCGTGGCGATCGACTGCACGGCGATCCCGGCGCCGCTCTTCGAGTCGGAGCTGTTCGGCCATCGGAAGGGCGCGTTTACGGGCGCCATCGCCGACAAGCCCGGTCTCTTCCAGCAGGCCGACGGCGGCACGCTCTTCCTGGACGAGATCGCGGAGTTGCCCCTCGACCTCCAACCCAAGCTGCTCATCGCGATCCAGGAGCACCGGATCCGGCAGGTCGGGAGCGTCAAGGAGATGCCCATCGACGTCCGCATCATGGCGGCCACGAACGGCGATCTTTCCCGGATGATGGCCGACGGCCGCTTCCGGCCCGACCTGTACGATCGGTTGAATGGCGTCCAGATTCTCGTGCCATCGCTGCGCGAGCGCCGGGAGGACCTGGAGCGCTACATCGATGAATTCGTGATGAAGTGGACGATCGAAGAGGACAAGCCGCTGCCGTTCGTCGAGCATGCCGTCCGCGGCGCGCTCAAGCGGTATCCCTGGCCGGGCAACCTGCGCGAGCTGGAGATGACGATCGGCCGCATGGTCGCGCGAGCACAGGGGGATCGCATCACCATGGATCTCGTTCCGCGCGAGATCGCCGAATGGAACCCCTTCGCGTCAGCGCGCGTCGCCGCGCAGGACCGGGGTGTGGCATCGGCTCGGCGGGCACCGACCCGCGTCGAGATCATCCGGGCGCTGAAGCGCCATCGGTACAACAAGACCCGCGCGGCCGCTGCGCTTGGCATCTCGCGAGACAGTCTCAAGCGCCGCGTGAAACGGGACGGCATCCCCGACAAACCCGAGGCGCTCCCCGGACGCTGAGGGCGCGGTTCGCCGTGGTGGCTGGGCGCCAATTGGGCGCGAACTGGGCGCGCACCGGGCGCGTCGCCGCTCCGCCCGCCCCGGCCGCGACTGCCCGCTGACACCTGCACACTGATTTTTGCGAAAACTGGCCGGTTGCCCGCCCGTATCGCCACAATGAGAAGCGTGCCCGGTCGTCGTCAGCCGTGGCACAAAAGTTGTTAATGACCAGCCTGGAGTGACCGGTCCGTGTTTCACCGACTCGCCCGCCTCATCGCACATGACACCGGCCAGGCCTGCGTCACGCTGACGCCGGCCACGCGCTTCCTCGTCGACGCGCGGACGCGAATCACACGCGCGCACGACGATGGACGGGTCGTCATGCACCTCGACGCCGGCCGCGTCTGGGCAATCAATGGCGTCGGCTCCCAGATCTGGCAACTCCTCGCCGACGGCCAGAGCCTCCAGGCCATCGTCGACA
>JBOGIW010000132.1:0-5251 GCA_050748045.1 Vicinamibacterales bacterium
GCCAACGCGCGTCGGCGGGCGCGCCGTGGAGCTGCCGCTCCTCGGATTCGTCGCCGCCGGACATCCCATCGAAGCGGTCGCGACCAACGAGACCATCGCGGTGCCCGAAGGCCTGGCGGGCAGGCGCGACAGCTACGTGCTGCGCGTCAAAGGCGACTCGATGATCGACGAGCAGATCCGCGACGGCGACTTCGTCATCGTCGAGGACCGCAAGTCCGCCGACAACGGAGAGATGGTCATTGCGCTCGTCGGCGGCCTCGACGTCACGCTGAAGAAGTTCTACCGCGAGAACGGCCGCGTGCGCCTGCAGCCCGCCAACCCCGCCATGCAGCCGATCCTGGCGGATCCCGATCAGGTCCAGATCCAGGGCGTCGTCATCGGGGTGATGCGGAAGTATTAGCGCGTAGTATGCTGCCGGCATGTCTGAGCAGCAGCCTGAGCGCAAGCAAATCAATTTCACGATCGTCCCGGACGATCAGCCCGGAGAGCCGCGGACCTACGCGAACTTCTGTTCGATCGCGCACACGCCGTTCGACTTCACCCTCACCTTCTGCGAGGTGATGCCGCTCTCCGACAAGGAGCTTCGCGACGCCGAGACGGACCACGTCGTCCGCGCCCCCGTACGCGCCCGCGTCGTCGTGCCCGTCCAGTTCGTCCCGAACCTCGTGGCCGCGCTCCAGGAACACATGCGCGTGTTCTCCGAGTCGTACTCGAACGTCGGCTGGTCGAAAGGACCCGTGCACTGAAGCCCCGCAAGACGGTCCGCCGGATCATCGGGACGCTCGCGGCACAGCACCCGAACGCCGACACCGAGTTGCGCTACCGGAACGCCTTCGAGCTGCTGGTGGCCACGATCCTGTCCGCACAGTCCACCGACGAGCGCGTGAACATGGTGACGCCGGCGCTCTTCACGCGGTATCCCGATGCACGGACCCTGGCGAGGGCAGCGGCGGCGGACCTGGAGGCGCTCATCCTCTCCACCGGCTTCTTCCGGCAGAAATCGAAGGCGCTCATCGGCATGGCGCAGATGCTCCTCGCGCAGCACGGCGGCCAGGTTCCCGCCGACATGGCCACGCTCACGGCGCTGCCGGGCGTCGGCCGCAAGACGGCGAACGTGGTGCTCGGACATGCGCTCGGCGTGCCCGGTCTCCCGGTCGATCGCCACGTGCTGCGCGTCGCGAATCGCATCGGCCTCGTGCACGGCGACGATCCGGAGAAGGTCGAAGCGCAGTTGACGGCGGCGCTGCCGCCCGAGATGTGGACGCTCGCCTCCGACGTCCTGATCCTGCACGGCCGCCGCGTCTGCAAGCCGACGCCGCTCTGCGATCGCTGCCGGGTGCGGAAGGATTGCGAGTACTACCGATCGCTGACGTATGACCCGCCGCAAGTTCGAACGTCTCGTCGCTGAAGCGGTCACTCTCATCCCGAGGCGGTTCCGTCGCGAGATGAAGAACCTCTCGCTCGTCGTCGAAGACGAGCCGGGCGCGGACCTGCTCGCCGACATGGAGATCGAGCCGCCCGACTCCCTCTACGGTCTTTACCAGGGGACGCCGCTCCCCGAGCGGACGTGGGGGTTCGGCAACCAGCTGCCGGACCGCATCACGATCTATCAACGGCCGATCGAGGAAGACTGCGAGGAGGAGGACGAGGACGAGGTCCGGGCGGTCATCGGCGAGACGCTCATCCACGAGGTCGGACACTACTTCGGCCTCAGCGAGGAAGAGATCGAGGAGATCGAGGAGAAGTACTGGCGCGGGGAGAGGCTGGACGAGTCCGAGGACGAGGCATGACCCCTCGACGTGGCTCGGGGCAGGCCTCGTCTCCTCGGTCGAGGCAGATCCGCGGTCCGCGGTCCGCTTTCCGGCGGCCCCGGAGGCGATTCGGCCAGCACTTCCTCGAGCCTGCGTGGGTTGACAAGCTGATCGACCGTCTCGACCTGCAACCCGGCGACACCTTTCTCGAAATCGGCCCCGGCCGCGGCGCGCTGACGCTGCCACTCGCCCGGCGCGTCAACCGCGTGGTCGCCGTCGAGATCGATCGCGACCTCGTGGCCGCGCTGGCGCGGGAGGTGCCGCCGAATGTGCGCCTCGTCCAGGGGGACGTTCTGGACCTCAGCCTCGACGAGATCCTGCGTGGAGACACGCAGCCGGTGCGTGTGGTCGGCAACCTGCCGTACAACGTCGCCTCGCCCATCCTCTTCAAGCTGCTCCGGTCGCACGACGCCGGACGCCGGCTGAGCGACGCGACGCTGATGCTGCAGCGCGAAGTCGCGGACCGCCTCGTGGCCTCGCCGGGGACGGGCGAGTACGGCGCGCTAACGATCCAGGTGGCGCTGCACGCCAACGTCGAGCGGGTCCTGACGCTGCCGCCCGGCGCGTTCAGGCCTCCTCCCACGGTCACGTCCGCCGTCGTCAGACTCAGGTTCCGGCCCCCGGCGGTCGACGTTGGGGATCCTGTGGTCTTCGAGCGGCTCGTTCGGAGCATCTTTCTCCAGCGACGGAAGATGCTGGCCAACGCCCTCAAGCCCGTGGCGGATTCCATGGGCCGCTCTGCCCCGCAAGTCCTTTCCCACGCAGGGATTGACGGCCGCAGGCGCCCCGAGACGCTGACGCTCGCGGAAGTGTCGCGACTCGTGGGAGCTGTGCTATAGTTTTTGCCCGAAGTCGTTGATCCTGCCAGAGTTTCATCCTTCGACGTGGCTCGGGATGACCCTGAGCTCGCCGAAGGGTCAGACCTTCCCAGCGGTCTGATCACGGTCCGGCGACGCCAGTGGCGCGTCCGGACGAGAAAACCGGCGGCGCCAGGCGGCGACGCCGGACGCCGGCGCGCGCTCGCCCGGGTGGCGCTTCGGTTGACGCTGACGACGAGAACCGTCTGCTGGGCCTTGAATGCATCAGACCGCTGCCCTGTCCGTGTCTCCGGGCGCCCTCGAAGTCGTGCCCCTGGGCGGGCTCGGCGAGTTCGGCATGAACATGATGGCCCTTTCGTGGGGCGATACCACGATCGTCATCGATGCGGGCGTCATGTTCCCCGATCCCGACCAGCTCGGCGTCGACCTCATCATCCCGGACCCGACGTGGCTCGAGCGGCGGCGCGGGCAGGTGAAGGCGCTGGTGTTGACGCACGGGCACGAGGATCACATCGGCGGCGTCCCGTACGTGCTGCCGCACGTGGACGGCCCGGTCTACGGCACCGCGTTCACGCTGGCGCTGCTCGAACCGAAGCTCGACGAGCATGGGGTCGACGCCTCGGGCCGGCTCACGACGGTGCGGCCGCGCGAGACGGTGACGGTCGGGCCCTTCACGATCGAGTTCATCCGGGTCACGCACAGCATGCCCGATTGCGTGGCGCTGGCGATCCAGACGCCGGTCGGCACCGTCGTCCACACGGGCGACTTCAAGATCGACCAGACGCCGATCGACGGCGAGCACTTCGATCTCCACCGCTTCGCGGAGCTGGGCGCCGCCGGTGTGCTGGCCCTCTTCGCCGACAGCACGAACATCGACCGCCGCGGGTTCACGGGGTCGGAGATCGAAGTCATCGAGGCGTTCGAGGAGATCTTCACCAGCACGCGGGGCAAGCTGGTGGTGGCGGCGTTCTCGTCGAGCATCTACCGGATGCAGGTGCTGGTGGATCTGGCGGCGCAGTTCGACCGCAAGGTGGCGTTCGTCGGCCGGAGCATGGCCCGGAACGCCGAGATCGCGCAGCGGCTCGGATATCTGCGCGTGCCCACGGGCGTGCAGATCAGGGACACCGAGGTCGAGAGCTTTCCGGCGCAGGACGTCCTCTGCATCACCACGGGGTCGCAGGGCGAGCCGCAGTCGGCCTTGCCGCGCATCGCCATCGACGATCATCGTTCGGTGAAGCTTGGACCGGACGATGTGGTCGTGTTCTCGGCGCGGGCGATCCCGGGGAACGAAAAGGCCATCGCGCGGACGATCAACCACATCACGCGGCGAGGCGCCGAGGTGATCACCGAGAGCATGAAGCACGTTCACGTGTCGGGTCACGGCAGCGCGGAAGAGCTCAAGCTCGTGGTGTCGCTCGTACGTCCCCGCTATTTCGTGCCGATACATGGTGAGTACCGGCAGCTCTCGCAGCACGCGCGCGTGGCCCGGCGGGTCATGTCGGGGCAGGGTCGGGGCGTCGAGGTCCTGCTGGCCGGCGACGGCGATCTCATCCGTTTCGACCGGGAGGGGGGGCGGGTCGACGGCAAGGCGCCCGCCGGTCGGGTGCTCATCGACATGACGCGCGCCGGCGAGGTGGGCGACGAGGTGCTGCGCGACCGGCGCAACGTCGCCGCCGAAGGTATCCTCGTGGCGGTGCTCGCGATCGATCAGCAGACCGGAGCGCTCGTCGGCGAGCCGGAGGTCATCCCGCGTGGCTTTGTGATGGACCCGGCCGAGGCGGCGGCCCTGCTCCGCGAGGCGGCGCTGGTGCTGCGCGAGACGGCGGCGGCGGCGAGCGTCGAGGAGCGCACCGACCAGGGACTCATGACCGAGAAGGTCCGCGTCGATCTGCGGCGGTTTTTCAAGAAGCGCACGGGACGGCGGCCGCTGGTGCTGCCTGTCCTGATGGAGATCTGATTACTGTGGCTGAGTCGACCTTCTCCCGCCGCATCAGCGAGTTCCTGGGCGTGGCGCTCTTCGCGCTCGCGCTCATCTGGCTGATCGCGCTGGTCACGTACGAGCCGACGGATCCCGTCTGGTTCTTCACCACCGAGGCGAGCCGCCCACCAGCGAACTTCGTCGGGCGCGTCGGCGCGTTCCTCGCCGAGCTCTCCTTCCAGATCTTCGGGTACGCGTCGTACCTGATGCCCGCCGTGATCGGCGTCATGGCGTGGCACTACTTCTGGTGCCGGCGCTTCGACGCCGCGTACACGAAGCTCGTCGGCGTCTGGCTGCTCTTCGCCTGCTTCAGCGCGTTCCTGAGCCTCGTGCTGCGCAGCGCCGAGGTGGACGGCAAGACGTTCCATCCCGGCGGCTCCGTCGGCACCTGGCTCGCCGACTGGCTCACCGAGTACCTCAATCGCACGGGGTCGGTCATCGTCGTCCTCACGCTGATGACGCTCGCGGTCATCCTTTCCACGCAGTTCTCGTTCGGCCGGCTGTTCGCCGGCATGTCGCATGGCTCGCGGGACCTCTCGGCGCGCGGCATCGGGCTCGTCCGGGGATGGCTCGACGAGCGCCGGCGCCAGAAGCAGCGCCGCGAGGTTATCGCCAAGCACATGCAGCGGGCGGCGGCCGAAGGC
>JBOGIW010000133.1:0-6192 GCA_050748045.1 Vicinamibacterales bacterium
GATGCGCCACGTATGGGTGGCTGTGGCGGCGGCAGTGGCGCTGGGGCTGGTGCTCATGGTCACGAGCTCGATGGATCCGACTGCCCAGGAGGACTTCGGCGATCTTCGCCTGGCGATGGTCGAACGGCAGATCCGCGCGCGGGGCGTGGACGACGAGCGCGTGCTCGAGGCGATGCGCAGCACGCCGCGCCACCGCTTCGTGCCCGTCGATCTGGCGGCGCTGGCCTACGAGGACCGTCCGCTGCCCATCGGCCATGGCCAGACGATCTCCCAGCCGTATATCGTCGCCTACATGAGCGAGCTCCTGGACGTGTCGCCCGAGCATCGCGCGCTCGAGATCGGGACGGGGTCCGGGTACCAGGCCGCGGTGCTGGCGAAGCTCGCCAAGGTCGTCTACACCATCGAGATCGTGCCCGAGCTGGCGCGCCAGGCGGCGGACACGCTGAAGGCGCTCGGGTTCACGAACATCCACGTCCGGCACGGGGACGGCTATGCGGGCTGGCCCGACGAGGCGCCGTTCGATCGCATCATGGTGACCGCGGCCCCCGAGACGGTGCCGCAACCCCTGATCGAGCAGCTCGCCCCGGGTGGGCGCCTGGTCATCCCGGTCGGGGAGCGGAGTGACACGCAGTGGTTGACGATCGTCGAGAAGACGCCGGCGGGGGTCGTCCAGCGCAAGACCATCCCGGTCAGCTTCGTCCCCTTCACGCGCAAGCCCCCGGACTAGGGCTGGCTGGCCGGCGACGGCGCGGCGTGGATCTCCCGCCCCCCGACGATGGTTCGTTCGATCGGCACCTCGCGCAGCCGAAGGGGATCGATCGTGAGGATATCCGCGCCAAGGACGACGAAGTCGGCGGCCTTGCCCACGTCGACGCTGCCTCGCGTCTTCTCGTCGAACGTCATGTAGGCTGGCTCGAGCGTGTGCAGGCGAATCGCCGTGCGGATGTCCACCGCCTCGCTCGCGCCTCGTACCTTGTCGTCCCAGCCGCGCCGCGTGACGGCCGCATACAGCGCCACGAGCGGACCGTACGGGCCGCCGTCCGATCCGTACGAGACGCGAATGCCGCGATCGAGCAGTGATTTCGTCGGATTCTGCGTCGCCTCGCGATCGGGATCCAGCGCTTCCTCGGCGTAGGCGCCCAGGCCGACGGTGAAGCCAGGCTGGCTGGCGACGCCGATCCCAAGCCTCGCCATCTTCTCGAGCGTCGCCTCGGGCGGCAGCACCGCGACGTGGTGGAGGTAGTGACGGTGATCGGCGCGAGGCTGCGCGCGCAGGATCTTCTCGAGCTTATCGACCACCATGACGACGGCGGCGTCGCCCATCACGTGGGTGCCGGTCTGCCATCCAAGCTCGTGCGCGCGCTTTGCGACCCGGTAGAACGCCTCCGTCGGGATGCGCTGCGCGCCGAAGAAGCCGGGGCGCCCCTTGTACGGCTTCAGCGACCAGAACACCGGCGCGCTCAGGCCGCCGTCGATGCTCATCTTGATGGCGCCGATCTTCAGCCGGTCGTTGCCGAAGCCGGTGTGGACGCCGAGCGCTTCCATCTCGTGGATCGAGACGCGCACGCCTTCTTCCGGATCGTCGTACGTGTCGTGGCCGGGGCTGAGGCGTAACTGGAGCGTGGCGCGTGGCAGCTCCTCGCCCCAACGCGCGTAGAGCCGCTGGATCAGCCGGAAGTCGCCCGGGCGCACGCTGGCCACGTTGATGCTGGTGATGCCCATGGCCGCGATTTGCGCGAGCTGTGTCCGGTAGAGCGCCAGGCGCGCCTCGTCGCCGCCCGTCCGCGGCTCCGGCGGCATCACGCGCGTGACCATCCGTCGCGCCGCCTCGAGCACGCGACCCGTCGGCTCGCCCTTGTCATCGCGGAAGATCCATCCTCCCGGCGGGTTCGGCGTCTCGCGCGTGATGCCGGCCTTCGCGAGGGCCGCCGAGTTGAGCAGGAGCGTGTGCGGCCCGCGCGCGATGGCGACGGGATGATCGGGCGCCGCGCGATCGAGGTGCCGGCGCGTCGGCACACGCTGATTGCCCCAGTCCTCGCGCGCGATCTCGCCGCGGATCCACTCGCCCGCCGGCGTGCGCGATGCCTGCCGCCTGAGGGCTTCGACGAGCGCCTCCACGTCGCCGGCGCCGCGCAGCCACTCGGGCACGGCGCCAATCATGCCCCCTTTCCACGGCTGCAGCTCCTCGCCGAGGTGAATGTGGTTGTCGGAGAAGCCCGGCAGCAGTGTCCGGCCGCCGAGATCCACGATCCGCGTGTCAGGTCCGGCCAGCGCGCGCACCGCGTCACTCGTGCCCACCGCCTGGATGCGGCCGTCCTTCACCGCAATCGCCTGCACGACGTCGAAGCGATCGTTGACCGTGACGACGCGGCCGTTGTGATAGATGGCGTCGGCGGTTTGCGCGGCGCCGGCGAGAGGGACGCACACGGCGAGGATCGCCGCGGCGGCGAATCGCGTCATCGTTCGGTTCCTCATGTCACCGACTGGTCGTGACGGGCTTGACGATGACCTTCACGTGCGTGCTGGTCCAGCAGCACTGGAAGCCGCTGCCGCCCTCGCCCGAGACGTCGTTGCCCTGCGCGCGGAGGATGTAGTCGCCAGGCGCGCTGAAGGTCGCCGCCGTCGTGGCGCTGCCGTCGGCCTTGTCGACTTTGGGTGCCGCGTCGCGGAACGAGACCTCGCCGGGCCCCCGGTACCTGGCCCACTTCACCGTCACCGGCGACTCGGGCGCTCTCCGGTTGGAATCGACAATCCCGTCGTCGGTCGCCCACAGCGCGAGCGCGACCGGCTGCCCCACGACTCCGTGGAGCGTGGCGGCGATCCCGCGTGGAGGACCCTGAAACGCAGGACCTGACCGCTCGAAGCGCAGCACCGGCGGGGTGTTGCCCTGTGCGGCTTCCTTGAAGGGCTCCACCTCGTACAGCGGGTTCAGGCCCATCGTCACCGACGCGGTCTGGCCGTTGGCCACGAGTGTCCACGTCAGTTTCCTGTCGCCGAAGTCCTTTGGCACAGGGATCGTGAACATGCCCCACTGCCGGCGGGGCAGGAAGTGCGTCGGCTGTCCCTGATCCGGCCCGCCCGGCTCGATGCGGTTCTCCGGCCCGATCGGGATGTCGAGCAGCTGCTTGAGGTTGCGATTGAAGTAGCCGATGAGCAGGCTGACGCTGCCGTCCGCGTGCCTGAACCAGCCTTCGTACGCGGCGGTGACGCCGAGCCCGGCGTCTTTCATCGGCTCGAGGGGCAACTGCGTTCGGGACGTGAGCGCCGAGGGCGCCGCGACGACGATCGCGGCGCCCGCGAGGGCAAGTGCAACCCGGGGCGTCATCGCTGCTGCAGTGGGGCTGTCGTCGAAACAGTCGCCTTTCGCTTCTCGATCTCCGCCTGGTAGTCCTCGTCGCTCAGGTAGGTGATGTTCACCCAGGCGTGCGCCATCTCGTCAACGGTGCGATCGCCCCAGCCGACCCACTGATCGGGATCGGGGTTGTCCTTGTTGTTCTTCGTGTTGTCGTGCCACGACGTGAAGCGGAGCACGGTGCCCTTCGGCAGAATCGGCGCGGCCTCGTCGGTGTACACGTAGTTGTTGTGCCAGTTGAACTGATAGTTGCTGACCAGGCTGAGCACCTGCGTCTTGCCGTCGGGTGTCACCGCCTCCATCGACATGCCCTTGCCGCGGAGGTGCATGTGCGGCTGGAAGTTCTCGATTCGCCCGGCCTTCCTCATCACGTGCACGCCCTGGTGCACGCTGAGCGTGTTCGGCGGGATGTCGAGACCGCGCGACCCGCCCTGGATCGCGTGGAACAGCCCGAGGACCTGGCGGTACTTCGGCTCCTGTCCCTTCGGGTAGAAGTAGATGGCCATCTCCACGTTGTCGGTGATCGCCTCGCCGACCGCATGGTAGTGGATGTCCCACACGATCCGCGATCCCGGGAGCATCAGTTTGCCGGAGTTCGGGCGCATCACTTCGCCCTGCTTGCCGACGGCCCACTCCATGAAGAGGCCCGGGCCGACCTCGTCTTCGTTTCTCGGCTCGGTTCTCGGCTCGTCCGACCCCTCATCCTGTTGCAGGCGGGCGAGCGCGTGATGCGTCACGCGGCGGCCATTGACCGTGGACGGCCGCATCTCGATGGCGCGGACCCATCGCGGTTCGGTGAGGCCGATCGGCGTGACAGGCTTGTACCAGGCGTCCTGTGCCTGCGCCGGCACGGTGTACTTCGGCGATCGGAGAATCAGGTCGGGCTCGCCGTACGCGCTCCGGAAGTTCCACAGCTCCTCGTTCGGCCACTGCACGGGCGGCGGCATGTCCTTCGGGTTGCCCTTCGGGGCGCCCGCGGCCGCCCAGCGCACGATGGTGTCGAGGTCCTGGTCGCTGAGCGACCGATCGTTCTGGAAGTGCTGGATCCCGACACTCCGGTCGATGTGCCAGGGCGGCATCTGTCGTGCCGCCACCCGCGTGCGGATCGACCGCGCCCAGGGCCTCGCGTCCTCCCACGTCACGAGCGACATCGGCGCAATCGAGCTCGGCCGATGGCACGATTCGCACTTCGCCTGGAAAATCGGTGCGATATCTTTCGTGAACGTTGGGGTGGGGGCGGGCTGCGCGAACACGTTCGCGAGCGGCAGGGACATAAAAATGGCGCCCAGGGCACTCCGGACGAGTGTCTGTGACATGTCGGACTCCCCTCGTGCTCCGGATTGTAGACCTTGGTCAGGCGTTCGCACAATTGGTATCTCGCGCGGGTGGGGGCCGGACGTACGTCATGGCCTGGCTAATCTTGCACACATTCAAGTCATTGACTCGACAGCCTTTCACACATTCTGAGTCCGGCGGCGCTCGTGTCCTTTACATGAGCTGACACAGTCCCTACGCTGCGGGCGCCCGGTGGCCGGTGATGAATCCCCATCGGCGCGCCACCGGTAGCCTTCAGGGAGGGACGATGAGAAGAAAGCTGGCAGTGCTGACACTCCTGGCGCTGGTCCTGGGGCCGCTGGCCCTCGGCCCCATCGGCGCGCAGTCGCCGAACGCCGACCGCGGCCAGGACAGATCCCGGCTGGTTCGCCAGGGTTCGCGGGCAATCCCGAACCGGTACATCGTCGTGCTCGTGGATGACGCCGTGATCGCTCAGGGCGATTACGCGGCGGTCCTCGGACGCGTGCAGCAGGTGACGCGCGGCCGGGCGGCCGTTCCGGATCACGTCTACGCGTTCGCGCTGCGCGGGTTCTCCGCGTTCATGTCGGAAGAGGACGCGGTGGCCATCAGCAGCCACCCGCTCGTGGCGTACGTCGAGGAGGACGCGGTCATGGAGGCCTTTGTCACACAGACGAATGCTACGTGGGGTCTGGACCGGATCGATCAGCGCGATCGCCCGCTGAGCGGGACGTACTCGTACACGAGCACCGGGTCGGGCGTGAACGTCTACGTGGTCGACACGGGCATCCGCCGCACGCACACGCAGTTCGGCAGCCGTGCGTTCCATGGGTTCACGGCGATCAACGACGGGCGGGGCTCGACGGACTGCAACGGTCACGGCACGCACGTCGCGGGCACGGTGGGCGGCACGACGTACGGCGTGGCGAAGGCGACGCGTCTCTTCGCGGTGCGGGTCCTGAACTGCAGCGGATCGGGCACAACCTCCGGCGTCATCGCGGGCGTGGACTGGGTGCGCGTGAACCACATCAAGCCGGCCGTGGCCAACATGAGCCTCGGCGGG
The DNA here is from genome assembly GCA_050748045.1 of Vicinamibacterales bacterium. GTDB lineage: Bacteria > Acidobacteriota > Vicinamibacteria > Vicinamibacterales > UBA2999 > CAVYVZ01. Next base: position 5,709 of record JBOGIW010000133.1, read on the forward strand.
GGCGCCTCTTCGTCGCTCGACACGGCCGTCCGAAACTCGATTTCGGCGGGCGTCACGTATGCCGTTGCCGCCGGGAACTCGAATGCGAACGCCGGGAATTTCTCCCCGGCACGCGTGGGCGAGGCGATCACGGTGGGATCGTCGACGTCGACCGATGCGCGCTCGTCGTTCTCGAATTTCGGCAGCGTGGTCGATATCTTCGCGCCGGGTTCGAGCATCACCTCCGCGTGGTCCACGAGCGACACGGCGACGCGGACGATCAGCGGGACGTCGATGGCGTCGCCCCATGTCGCGGGGGTCGCGGCGCGGTACCTGCAGGGCAACCCGTCGGCCTCTCCGGCGACGGTGCGGAACGCGATCGTCAACGACGCGACCCTGGGTCGTCTGAGCGGGATCCCGTCGGGGACGGCGAACCGGCTGCTCTTCCGGTCGCCGTCGCAATAGCACGATTCGTTCCCCTGGCAAGCTTCTCCCAACCGGGGTC
>JBOGIW010000134.1:0-6314 GCA_050748045.1 Vicinamibacterales bacterium
ACGTCGATCAGCCGCTCGCCCGTGAACTCCCCGCCGTCCGCATTCATCGCCTCGAACACGCCGTCGGTGCAGAAGACGAAGACGTCTCCCGCGTGGAGCGCGTACGACACTTCGTCGTAGGTCGATCCGTTGAACGAGCCCAGAGGCACGCCGGGCAGCTCGATCTGCGAGCACCCTTCGGTCGAGCACCGGATCGGGTACGGCAGCCCCGAATTCGACATCGTCAGCGTACGGCGCTTGAAGTCGAAGAAGGCATAGCAGAGCGTGCAGTAGTACTCCTCGAGCTGCCGCTCGTGGAGGATTGTGTTCATCGCCTGGAGGACGCCGGCCACGCTGAAGCGCTCCGGCGCGTACCGGCGGCGGAACGTGCGCGATCGGACCAGCTCGCCGGCAAACGCGCTGTAGAGGGCGGCCGGCACGCCCTTGCCCGAGACGTCGCCGACGGCCACCACGAGCGTGTTCGGTTCCGGCATCAGGAAGTCGTAGAGGTCGCCCCCGAGCTCGCGCGCCGACGAGAACCGCGCCGCGGCGTCGGCGCCGCGGAGTCGCGCCGGGATCTCGGTGGGCAGCAGCGCCTGCTGCACGCGCTGCGCGAACCGCAGCTCCTTCTCGATGCGCACCTCGTTGCGCCGGATCTCGTCGTACAGGCGCGCGTTCTCGATGGCGACGGCCGCCTGGCTCGCCAGCAGCGTCAGGAGCTCGGCGTGCTCCTTGGTGAAGGCGTCGAGCTCGGGGCTCTCGAGATCGAAGACGCCGATCACGCGGTCCTTCACGAGCAGCGGGATGACGAGCTCGGATCGCACGTCCTTGACCGCGTGGATATAGCGGGGGTCCTTCGAGACATCCGACACGAGGACCGGCTCCTTGTGCTCCGCGGCCCAGCCGATCAGCCCCACGCCCAGCTTCACCGAGGCCACCGCCGCTTCGTCGCCGTAGCGGACCGCGAGCTTCATCTCGAGCTCCTGGGTGTCGGCGTTGAGCAGCAGGATCCCGAACGTGCGGTAGTCGATGATGCGCTTGGTCAGGCTCGCGATGCGCGTCAGCAGCGCGTCGAGGTCCAGGATGGACGCCATCTCGCGGCCGATCTCGGCGAGCGTCTCCATCATCGCCACGTACTGCCGCTCCGACTCGAAGAGCCGCGCGTTCTCGATGGCCACGGCGACGTGAGCGCCGAACTGGCGGAGCAGCGCTTCGTCGCGCGCCGTGAACGCGCCGCGCTGCTCGCTCAAGAGATTCAGCGCCCCGATGACGCGGCCTTTGCGGCGCAGCGGCACCGCGAGCTGCGACACGGCCGTCGGGACGCTGCCCACCCGTCTCGGATCCTCGCGCACGTCGTCCACGAGCATCGGACGGCCCTGTTCGACCGCCGCGCCGACGACGCCCTGCCCAACCCGGAGCCGCAGGGTCCGTGCCGTCTCTTCGGGGTACCCCACGGCGTAGGCGACCCGCAGCTCCTGCCGGCGCTCGTCCAGCAGGTAGACCGAAAACGCGTTGAAGGCCGTGAGCCGCGCGATGAGCTGCGGAATCTTCGCGAGGAGCTCATCGAGGTCGAGCACGGACGTGACCTCACGTCCGAGCTCGAAGAGCGTCGCCAGGACCTCGGCATCGGCGGCGGATCCGGTGATGGGAATCCGGAACCGCCCCGTGTCATGCATCCGCAGGTCTTCGGGCCCGCGGGTCGAATCGCTCATTGAGTGGTCGTCTTTCGGCCGGCTTCGAGCGTGTGCTTCGTGATCCAGTCGAACTGCCGCCGCAGCCGATCGCGCTGATGCTCGTACTCCTGCAGCCCGTGGCCCTGGCGGGGATAGAACACGAGCTCCACGGGCGTGCCGCGCTCCTTGAGCGCCCGGTAGAGCTCCATCGGCTGGCCGATCGGCACGCGTTCGTCGTTGCCACCGTGAAGAATCAGCGTCGGCGTGGTGGCCGTGTGCGCGTGGGTCACGGCCGACCGCTCCATGTAGAGCGGCAGCGTCTCCTTCGAGGGGATGCCGCCGAAGAACGCGGCGAGATAGTTCGGCAGATCGTTCGTGCCGTACATGCTCCAGAGGTTCGTGATGCCCGCGCCGACCATCGCGGCCTTGAAGCGCGTGGTCTGCGTGATCGCCCACGCCGTCATGTAGCCGCCGTAGCTCCAGCCCTGGATCGCGAGGCGATCGGGGTCGGCGATCCCCTTGGCGACGAGGGCATCGACGCCGGCCATGATGTCGTGGAAGTCACCGCCGCCCCAGTCGGGAATGTTCGCGCGCATGAACCGCTCGCCGTAGTTCGTGCTGCCCCGCGGGTTCGGGTAGAGCACCGCCCAGCCCTGGCCCGCCCAGTGCTGGCCGCCGTCGCCGTACGCCACGCGGAAGTTGTCGAGATGCACGCCCGCGGGACCGCCGTGCACCACGACGAGCAGCGGGACGCGTGTCCCGGCCTTGAAGCCGACCGGCTTCAGCAGCACGCCCTCGACGTCGAGGCCCTCGTTCTTCCAGGTGATGACTTCCGATTCGCCGAGCGAGAAGCCGGCCGCCTGCGGGTTGGCGGTGGTCAGGCGGCGCGGAGCCGCAAACGAGAGGTCCGACACGTACACGTCGGGCGGCTGTGTGGACGACTCCATCACGAACGCCGTCGTCGAGCCGTCCTTCGAGAGCGTCCCGAGCGCGATCACCCGTCCCGTCGTGAGCCGCACGTACCGCTGTGCCGCGGGCTCGTACGAATAGGCCTCGGTGTAGGCGCCTCTGCCCGCCGCGAAGATCAGCCGCCGGCCGTCCGGCGTCCATGCGATCGCGCGTGGCTCGACGTCGAACTGCGGGTCGAAGGCATCGGCGAGGGCGCGTGTGCGGAGGTCGTAGAGGGCGAGTCGTCCTTGTCGCGGATCGGCGGTGCCGAGCCCGTCCGGCCCTGGCGTGACCGTGCTCGACTCGGTGACGAACGCGATCGTGCCGCCGTCGGGCGACCATCGCGGCGAGCTGTCGGCGCCGGGGTTTGCCGTAATCTTCTCCACCTGCTTGTCCGCGAGGCTGACGACGTACACGTCGAGGCGACCGTCGCGCAGCATCGGCGTCGGCGCCGCGGCAAAGGCGATGCGCCTGCCGTCGGGCGACCACGACACGTCGCCTCGAATCGTCCGCGCGCGTCCCTCCGTGATTCGCGTCGCCGTCTGCGACGCGATGCCGACAACCCAGAGGTGCGACATGCGGAACTCGTCCTCGTACACGCGGCGATCGTCGCCGCGCTTGGTCCGCGTCTCGACATCGGACGGCTCGGGATCGCGGGTCACGTAGGCGATGCGCGTGCCGTCGGGCGACCACGCGTACGACGACACGCCGTCCCTGTCCGTGACGTCGGTCAGCCTGACGGCGTCGCCGCCGTCCGTGCGCAGGATCCAGATTTGCGGCCTGCGTGCCTCGCCGCTTCCACGTCTCGAGAGAAAAGAGATGAAGCGCCCGTCCGGCGACCACGCCGGCGCGTTCGCGCCCGCCTCATCGAAGGTCAGCGGCGTGGACTCGCCCCCCGCAGACGATACGCGCCAGACCTGCGACCGCTGCTCCTTCTTCTGTGGATCGCGCGAGCCGGTTTCCCACTGGCGCACGGTGTAGAGGACGGCGCGGCCATCGGGCGAGATCGCGGCATCAGCGACACGGCGCATGTGCAGGAGGTCCTCGAAGGCCACCGGCCGCCCGGCCTCGGCCGACGCCGCCGCGAGCACGATGGCCCACACGGCGGGAAATGCGCGGGACGCAGCCCGCCTGGGGACACGGTTCGGCATGCCTGTCTCCTTGTGACCCCGGATTATACTTTTGACCTTCGTGTGACCCTCGATCCGAGTGTATGAGTGAGATCCACCTGCCGCTCGACTACAGCGCCATCGAGCGGATCCTGCCGCACCGCTATCCGTTCCTGCTCGTGGACCGCATCACCGAGCTCGAACCCGACAAGCGGATTGTCGGCATCAAGAACGTGTCGTTCAACGAGCGGTACCTGTCCCGCCAGCCGGGCTACCCGCCGGCGCTGCCGCCGACGATTCTGACCGAGGCCGTGGCCCAGGTCGGCGCGATCCTGATTCTGTCCAAGCCGGCGAACCGCGAGAAGCTGATCTTCTTCATGGGCATCGAGCGCGTGCGGTACCGCCTTCCCGTCTACCCGGGTGACGTGGTCGAGATTGAAGCGCGCGTCAGGCGGCTCCGCAGCAAGATGGGCCAGTTCGAGGGGTTCGCGCGCGTCAACGGGCGTGTCGTCGTGGAAGGTCGCATGACCTTCGCGCTCGGGCCGGCACCCGGCCGCGCTTCCGAGCGCTCAGCCGTTTCCTCTGAATCGTAGACACGGCAGGGCTTCAGCTCGGGCACTAACGTTGCAGTCGGGCCCGACGAAGAGGGGAGGGCTGAGAACGTGCTCGAGACTATTGCGATAATCCTCATCATCCTGTGGCTGCTCGGGATGGTCAGCGGCTACACGATGGGCAATTTCATCTGGGTCCTGCTGGTCGTCGCCGTGGTGCTGTTCCTCGTCCGGCTCGTCAGCGGACGCAGGGTCGTCTGACGCCGACCGCTCGGAACCGAGAACCTGGAACCGGGAACCTGGAACCCGGAACTTGGAACCTGGAACCCGAACCCGGAGCCGGGAACTCGGAACCCGGAATTCAAGCTGCAGCCCGGGTCTTCGCGTCCGGCGCCGCCGTTGCGCTCCGGGTGAATCGCACGACCGCTACGCCCGTGAAGACGACGGCGGCGGCAACCACGACGCGCCAGCCGAACGGCTCGCCCAGTACCAGCGTGCCGAGCGACACGGCGATCACCGGGTTGATGTACGCGTACAGCGAAACCGTCGACACGGGCAGGTGCTTGAGCGCGTATACATAGGCCGAATACCCGACAAGCGACCCGAACGCAATCAGGTACATTTCAGCGGCGGCCGAGCGCCACGTGAACGTGAGCTGCGCCCACTCGCCACGGATCGTCGCGGCCATCCCCATGAAGAGGCCGCCGAAGATCATCTGCACCGCGGCCGCCCCGAATGCGTTCTCCTCGCGCGCGTGTCGCCGTGAATACGACGAGCCGAGCGCCCAGCCCATGCACGCCACCTGCAGCGCAATCACACCAACGGTGAACTGACGTCCCAGCTCGCCTCCTGCCGTCAAATCGGGCCACACGAGCATCAGGATCCCCATGAAACCGATCACCAGGCCGGCCATTCCACGCGCCGTCAGCCGCTCACCGCCCGGCAATGCCGCTTCGAGGCCGGTCATCCAGAAGGGCGACGCCGCCACGACGACGGCCGCTATCCCGCTCGGCACCCACTGCTCCGCCCATATCACGCCGCCGTTGCCGACGGCGATCATGAGGAAGCCCAGGAGAGCGAGCCCCTTCCAGTGCGACGGCCCGGGAAGGGGCACACCGCGGGCGCGGAGAACAAGTGCCAGCACCGCGCCTGCGGCGAGATATCGAAGCGCGCCAACGATGCCCGGCGGAATCGTCTCGAGCGCCACCCGGATGGCGAGATACGTCGTTCCCCAGGTCAAGCACACTGCGACCCATGCCAGGTAGGCGCTGCGAGGATGTTCGTGGCCGAGGGCCTGCGCGGCGCTCTGCCGGAAGATCACGAGGCACGCCCCGCAACGGTCGTCGGTTCGTGGTGAACCTCTTCCACGGCGATCGGCAGGCGGGGCGATTCCTTGATGCTGCCGAGCACGATCGTCGTGCGCGTCGAGCTCACGCCGGGCACGGCGGCCACCTCGTTCCGCAAGAGCTGGCCGACGTGCTCCGCGTCCCGGGCACGCATCTTCAGCAACAGGCAGTCGTCTCCAGCCACATAGTGCACTTCGAGGACTTCCGGGATCGCGGCCAGGCGGAGGGCGACCTCGCGCTCGAGCTCGCCGACGACGCTCGTCTGCACGGCAACAAACGCCAGCATCCGCTGATCGACGACGTGCGGATCCACGAGCGCGGCGTAGCCGGTGATGATGCCCCGGGCCTCGAGCTTCCGCATGCGCTCCAGCACCGCCGACGGTGCCAGACCCACCACCTTCGCCACCTCGGTCTGGGTTATCCGGCCGTTGTCCTGGAGTAGCGCCAGGATCCGGCGGTCCAAGTCGTCAATAGTTCGATTGATGGACACAATATCAGAATTTTATTCAGACATATGGTGTCTATGCAATCGTATTTTCTGATGTCTGCCGGACAATCGGGTAGTGACGAACGCTGGGACGAGCGCGCTTGACGAGGTCGAGGTAGGGTGTTAAATAGCGGCGGTTGCCCTCCCGCCTGGCCCTGGTGCCGCCGCTCGTGCTCCTGCTCGCAAGCCCTGCGTCCCCCGTCTGGGGTCAGACCGGGGTC
>JBOGIW010000135.1:0-4156 GCA_050748045.1 Vicinamibacterales bacterium
TTCCCGGAGGGCGCGAAGATCGCCTACATCAACATCCAGCGCATCGCGAACGAGTCGGGCGAGGGGAAGGCGGCGACGGCGAAGGTGCAGGCGCTGAATCAGAAGAAGGTCCAGGAGCTGAACGAGAAGAACAAGGCGCTCCAGGCCGACCAGCAGAAGCTCCAGTCCAGCCTCACGATCATGAGTGACACGGCGCGTGCGGAGCTCGAGAAGAAGATCGAGCGGCAGAACGTCGACATCCAGCGCGCCACGCAGGACGCACAGCAGGAAGTGCAGGAGCTGCAGCAGGACCTGCAGAGCGAGTTCCAGCGGAAGCTGATGCCGATCGTCCAGCAGGTCGCGCAGGAAAAGGGCCTGCACCTCCTCTTCAGCGCCGCCGACAGCGGGATCGTCTGGGCCGACCCCGGGCTCGACATCACCGCCGACGTGATCAAGCGATTCGACGCCGGCACGGCCACCACCGCCGCACCGAAACCGCCGCAGCGGTGACCGAGGCGCCGGTTCCAGGTTCCAGGTTCCGGGTTCCCGGTTCGTGTTCGGGGTTCAGTTCTCGGTTCTGAGTTCTCGGTTCTGAGTTCCCGGTTCTTGGTACGCGGTTCTGAGTACCCGGTTCTGGGTACCAGGTTCTTGTTCTTGATCGGCTATTCGGGGGAACATACGGACGACGAACAGGGAACAAGAACGGCAACCGGGAACCAAGAACCAAGAACCGAGAACCGAGAACCGAACCCCGAACACGAACCGGGAACCGGGAACCTGGAACCTGGAACACTCAGTGTCGATCGACCTTCCACGTGTCCTAGACCGCGTCTACTACCGCTATCCCTCGTTCCTGGTTGACGCCATCACCGAGCACGAACCGGGCGTCCGCCTCGTCGCCTTCAAGAACGTCACGGTCAACGAGGAGGTCTTCGCGGGCCATTTCCCTGGCTTCCCCGTGATGCCGGGCGTGCTGATGGTGGAGGCGCTGACGCAGGCGGCAGGCGTGCTGCTCCTCGAGCGGCCGGGGTCGCCCCCTGCCGCCCGCTGCGCCCTGCGCGGCGTGGACGAGGCGAAGTTCCGCCGGCAGGTGGTGCCCGGCGATCGCCTTCGCCTCGAGGTGACGCTGGGGCCCGTCCGGTCGCGTCTCGCGAAGGCCCAGGCGACCGCGTACGTCGACGACCAGCTCGTCGCGGAGATGGTGCTGCTGCTCGGCATCGAGGCGGGCGCGGCCTGGATCGATCCGGCCGCGCACGTGCACCCCGCGGCCCGCCTCGGCGAGGGGACGACCGTCGGACCGGGCGCGGTCGTCGGGCCCGAGGTCGTGGTCGGGCGTCGCTGCCGCATCGGATCGTCCGTCGTCATCGAAGGCCGCACGACGATCGGCGACGACTCGCACATCTACGCGATGGCGTCGATCGGCCTGGCGCCGCAGGACCTGAAGTACAAGGGGGAGCCGACGCGCCTCACCATCGGGCGTGGCAACACGGTCCGGGAGTTTGCGACGATCAACCGCGGCACCGAGGGCGGGGGCGGCTGCACGGTGATCGGCGACCACAACCTGTTCATGGCCTACGTGCACGTGGCCCACGACTGCCGGATCGGCAGCCACACGATCTTCGGACCCCACGCCACGCTCGGCGGGCACGTCGATGTCCAGGACTACGCGAACATCAGCGCGGGATCGGCGGTGCACCAGTTCTGCCGCGTCGGCCGGCACGCCTTCATCGGCGGCTACTCGGTCGTCACCAAGGACGCCCTGCCGTTCGGCAAGACGATCGGCAGCCGCCCGGCGCGCGTCTTCGGCCCGAACACGATCGGCCTGGCCCGCCGGGGCTGCACGCAGGACACGATCGGCCAGCTCAAGCGCGCGTACCGGTACCTCCTGCAGTCGAAGCTGAACACCACCCGCGCGCTGGCGCAGATCGAGCAGGACCCGACCCTCACGGCGCCGGAGGTCCGGTACCTCGTGGACTTCATCCGAACCGCCCCGCGCGGCGTGATCATTCGCCGGCCCACGCGACGCACGGAGGAGTTCGTCGCCGATGAATGAATCCTTGTGGTTCCGGGTTCCGGGTTCCAGGTTCCGGGTTCGTGTTCTCGGTTCTGTTCGAGGTTCTCGATTCGGGGTTCGGCGTTCTCGGTTGGGGACGTACCGCAGTCACGAACGACGAACCACGAACGTCGAACGCCGAATAGAGCCCGAATGCCGAACAGAGAACCCAGAACAGAGAACTGAGGACCCCGAACAGAGAACCCCGAACCCCGAACAGAACCGAGAACACGAACCCGGAACCTGGAACCCGGAACCCGGAACGTCCAGTTGTCGCCCATGAAGCTCGGCCTGATTGCCGGCAACGGCCGCTTCCCGTTTCTCGTGCTCGACGCGGCGCGCGCCCAGGGCCACGAGGTGACGATCATCGCGACGAAGGAGGAGGCGTTCCAGGAGCTGGACGATGCGGCCGCACGGCATCGGGCGGCGATCCACTGGATCTCGCTCGGCCAGCTCGGGACGTGCATCAGCCTGCTGAAAGCGGCCGGCGCCACCCACGCCGTCATGGCCGGCCAGGTGAAGCACACGAAGATCTTCGCCGGCGGCATCCGGCCGGACCTGACGTTCCTCTCGGCCCTGACGACGCTGCGCGCGAAGAACACGGACGGTCTCATCGGCGCCGTGGCCGGCGTCCTGCGCGACCAGGGCATCGAGCTGATGGACTCGACGGCGCTGCTGCAGCCGCTGCTGGCCCGGCCGGGCGTGCTCACGCGGCGTGCGCCCACCGACGAGGAGCGCAAGGACTTCGAGTTCGGCTACCGGATGGCCGACGCGATCGCCGGGCTCGACATCGGGCAGACGATTGCCGTGAAGCACCAGGCGGTGGTGGCGGTGGAGGCGATGGAAGGCACCGACGAAGTCATCGCGCGCGCCGGCCACCTCGCGGGCCCGGGTGTGCGCGTGGTCAAGGTCGCGAAGCCGGACCAGGACATGCGCTTCGATGTGCCCGTGATCGGCCTGGCCACGATCCAGGCGATGCGCATCGCGGGAGCCGCGGCGCTGTCGATCGACGCCGGCCGGACGCTGATTCTCGACGGCGACGCCGTGTTCGCCTCCGCCAACGAGGCGAACATCGTCATCGTGGGACGGCCCTCGCCATCGTCCGGGCCTGGGCCGGCGTAATGCGGGTCGGGGTCGTGGGCGTGGGGCACCTCGGGCAGCATCACGCGCGGATCTTCGCCGCGATGGACGGCGTCGAGCTGGTCGGAGTGGCCGATACGAACCCGCAGCGCGCCGAGGAGATCGCCGCGAAGCACGGCACGCGAGCCTTCACCGGCCTGCTCGCGCTCATGGACGAGGTCGATGCCGTCACCATCGCCGTGCCGACCGTGACGCATCTGGAGGCGGCGCTGCCGTTCCTCGAGCGGCGAAAGGCGGTGCTCGTCGAGAAGCCGCTGGCGGCGTCGGTGGGGGAGGCGGATCGTCTGATTGCCGCGGCCGAGCAGCGCGGTGCCATCCTCGCCGTCGGTCACACCGAGCGGTTCAACCCGGCGGTCGAGGCGGCGCGCCCGCTCATCGACAACCCGCGGTTCATCGAGGTCCATCGGCTCGGCACCTTCCGGGAGCGCAGCCTGGACATCGACGTGATCTTCGACCTGATGATCCATGACCTCGATCTGCTCCTCGCGCTGGTGCGATCGGAAGTGGTGTCGGTGGAGGCGGTCGGGGTGAACGTGCTCACGTCCCGGACCGACATCGCGAATGCGCGCATCCGCTTTGCCTCGGGCTGCATCGCGAACCTGACGGCGAGCCGCATCAGCCGCGACCGCGTGCGGAAGATCCGCTTCTTTCAGCACCGCACGTACGTGTCGATCGACTACGCCGCGCGCGAGGTCGAGGTCTACACACTCGTGCCGCCGCCCTCGTCGCCGGATCGCGGGGGCCTCGGCACCGCCGGCGGCCCGGAGAGCCGTCCGGCGATCCAGGGCGGGAAGCTCCCGGTGGCCGACGACGAGCCGCTGCGGCGGGAACTGGCCGACTTCGTGGACGCGGCGCGCACGGGGCGCAGCCCGGGCGTCACCGGGCGCGAGGGGCGCGACGCCCTTGCGCTGGCCGCCGTGGTTGCCGACAGAATGACAGAGACCGTATGAGCTCGACGAAGGCGGGGACCTACGACACGTATGC
>JBOGIW010000136.1:0-5831 GCA_050748045.1 Vicinamibacterales bacterium
GACGTCGCCCGTGACGCCACGCCCTGCCGGTCCCAGCAGGAACATCGCCGCATCCGCGACCTCGCTCGTTTCCACGTTCCGCTTGAGCGGCGCCCGCTCGCGGTACACCTGCAGGATTCCGGAGAAGCCACCAATCCCCGACGCCGCGAGCGTTTTGATCGGGCCCGCGGAGATCGCGTTCACGCGTACCCCTCGAGGTCCCAGATCGGCGGCGAGATATCTGACGCTGGCCTCGAGCGCCGCCTTGGCGACGCCCATCACGTTGTAGTTCGGAAAGACCCGCTCGCTGCCCAGGTAGGTCAGTGTCAGGACGCTGCCGCCGCCGCGCTTCTCCATCAGCGGGGCGGCGCGCCGCGCCAGCGCGATGAGCGAGTACACCGAGATGTCCAATGCCAGGCGGAACCCCTCGCGCGAGGTCTGGTGAAACGGCGCGCTGAGCTCTTCACGCATCGCGAACGCGGCGCCGTGCACGAGGAAGTCGAGCCCGCCGAACTCCTGGTCGATCCGCTCAAAGACGGCATCGATATCGGTGTCGACGGCGACATCGCAGGGGAGGACGAGAGGTGACGGCAAGAGGCCGTGCGACAGCTCGCTGACGTGCTCCTCGAACCGGCCCTGGTAGGTCAACGCGAGCCGCGCCCCGCGCGACGCCGTCGCCCTGGCGATCGCCCACGCAATCGAGCGCTTGTTCGCCACGCCGACGACGAGCCCGTGCTTGTCCGCGAAGCCCGTCATCGCGCGATCCTGGCCGGCAGAGCTTTCTTCGGAAATTTCGCCATCACCGTGTAGTTGGGATCGACCACGTTGGCCACGCGCGCCACGCCCGCCTGCGACACCACCTGGTAGGCATCCATGCGGTCGAAGCCGTAGTCAGCCACGAGCCAGTCGATCAGCTCGACCTGCGCGATGCGGAACGCGTCGATGAGCGGTCTGGCGCTGCCCGCCACCATGATGTGCTCGGCGTCCTCGAAGCGGGGCCAGGCGATCCGCTGTCCCTTGATGAGATCGAACTGCAGCGTGACGTCCATCGTCGTCTCGAGCCCGCTGCCGACGATCTCGCCGTCTCCCTGCAGCGCATGGCCGTCGCCGAAATAGAAATACGCCCCCTCGTGGAAGATCGGCAGGTACACCGTCGTGCCCTCGACCGCGTCGGATGAATCCATGTTCCCGCCGAAATCGCCGGGCCAGAGTCCCCCGAAGGCTTCCTGCCCGCGCGGCGCCACGGCAAGGCGGCCGAGCATCGGCTTGAGCGGCACCTCGATTCGCTTCGACGCCGAATCCGGGATGTCGAGGATGCCGACCTGGCGCTGCCGATCGAGCCTCCACACGTAGCGCTTCGCAGGGAGCGGCGGGTTCAGCATGCGCGTACGGCTGTCGGCCGCGACGCCGCTGATGCCGCTCGGGTTCACCGCCGAGACGGCCGTGTCGCGGTTCGGCCGTACTTTCAGGATCTTCACGACGAGCGTGTCGTTGGGCGTCGCACCTTCGATGAGGAACGGTCCCACTTCGCCGGGCCACGGCCCACCGGCTCTCTCGTAGTAGTCACCCGGCCGAGAGAACGTCGACGACTCGACGGTGTCGCCGGGCTTGATGCGAAGCACGGGCTCGCGGACGGCGAACGTCTGCACGCCGGCCTTCGGGACGAACGTGATGGTGTCGGCAGGCGCGGGGCATGGGATGCCCAGCACGAGCAGAATGAGTGTTCCTCGTCGCACAGCTCACCCCTCGATCATCGAATGTGAACGCGAAGTGTACCTTGACTGTTGACCCGTGACCGTGCCCGCGCGCGCCTACCGTCCGCGCTTGCGGCCGTGGCGGTTGTGGCGCGACCCTGGCTGCCCCGGACCTGGACGGTTGCCATGGCCGTGCGGGCCCTGGCCGCCGCCCTCGCCTGAGCCATGTCTCGGGACATGCCCGGGCCCGTGACGCGGTCCGCCGAACCGCGCCGGCTGACCGCTGCCCTGCGGGCCCCGCATCTGCCCGTGACGCGGTCCGCGCCGGTGTGCGCGGCCGGCGCGATTGCCGTTCACTTCCCGCTGGTGCATGGTGAACTCCGGCAGCTTGCGCTCGGGCGGCTGTCCTTCGGGCCGCGGCAGCGTCGCTCGGATCAGACGCCGGTGGACGGGGCCCTCGTCGTCCTCCTCGGGGGGCGCTTCCGCGGCAGCGGCATCGCCGATCCCGGCTTCGCCGGCGCCCGGAGCTTCCGCCGCGACCAGGGGGACCTCGTCGGGGTTCGCGGGCGCGGGTGCTGATGCAGGGCTCTCTGACGTCGCGCTGTCGGGCAGGTGGATGGCGTCGGCGGGGTCGATGAGGTCGGCCGTTTCGACGGTGGGGCGCTTGCGCGCCGCGACGCCGAGCGCCTCGGCAGGAAGTCCGGAAGGCGCCTCCTTTTTCCGCCGCTGCGCAGGAACCTTCGCCTGCTTGTATTCGTGGTCCGCGTCGCACGTCGTGCAGCGGGTCTGCTTCACCTGGTCCTCGATCATCGCCACGATTGCATGGTTCGTGATTCGGCGCTCGCGTGGGCAGTAATCGTCAAGGATGTCACCGAGCCGAAGCCGGCGTTGCTGCATGAACTCCCCCGGATGTGTGTCCTTTCAGCCTGTCAGAGGTGGGACGTCGGACTCGACGTGTGCAGGTCCAGAGAGTGTAGCACACCCTCAGGATCCCGGCAGGTTCGCCAGCCAGGCCCTCGACTCGGCCAGCGCGGCCTGCACGGCGTCGGGGTGGGTGGACTGCGGGGTCCGGCGGGCCCGCACCGACGCCAGGGCCGTGGCCGCCTGCGGGGCATCGTCGCCGAACATGGCGCTGGCGTCGCGCCATTCCGCAAGCGTGAGGTCGCTGAAATCCCGCCCTTCGCTCAGGAGGCGGCGCACCATGGCACCGACGACCTCGTGCGCGCGCCGGAACGGCATGCCGCGCGACACGAGGTAGTCGGCCACATCCGTCGCCAGGAGGAGCCCCGACGCCGCGCGCTCGGATTTCGCCGCGTTGAGCGACAGACGGGCGATCACGGCGGCGGTCGCCGCCGCCGAGGCCGCAAGCGTCGCCTCCGCGTCGAACACCGCGTCCTTGTCCTCCTGGAGGTCCTTGTTGTATCCGCTCGGCAGGCCCTTCATGGTGGCGAGCCAGCCGGTGAGACGGCCGATGGCGCGGCCGGCCTTGCCCCGCACGAGCTCGAGCGGATCGGGGTTCTTCTTCTGCGGCATCATGCTGCTGCCGGTGGCCGACGCGTCCGACAGCTCGAAGAAGCCGTGCTCTTCACCGGTGAAGACGATGAAGTCCTCGGCCAGGCGGCTCAGGTGCACCATCGCGAGCGAGACCGCGAACAGGAAGGAGGCGACGAAGTCCCGCTCGCTCGACGCGTCGATGCTGTTGCCGACGACGCGGGCGAAGCCGAGCGCGCGCGCCAGCGCCGCGGTGTCGACCGGGTAGCTCGTCCCGGCAATGGCGCCCGACCCGAGCGGCAAGGCGTCGGCATCGCCGGCGGCCGCGCCGAGACGCGCGTGATCGCGTCGGAACGCCGCGGCGTGCGAGAGGAAGAAGTGCGCGACGAGCACCGGCTGCGCGCGCCGCAGGTGGGTGTAGGACGGCATCAACACGCCGCCGGCGGCCGCCGCCTGATCGACGCACGTTCGCACGAGGGCGGCCATCGATCCCTGCAGGATCGGGATTCGGCGGCGCAGGTACAGGCGCAGATCGAGCGAGACCTGCTCGTTGCGCGAGCGCCCCGTGTGCAGGCGGCGGCCGGCGTCGCCGATCCGCTCGACGAGCTGGCGCTCGACGAAGCTGTGGACGTCCTCGTCGGGACCGCTGACGAACGCGGGATTGCGCCGGCCTTCGTCGAGGATGTCCTGAAGGCCGCGCCGGATCGCCGCGGCGTCGTCGGACGAGAGCACGCCGGCGGCGGCGAGGGCCCCGGCCCACGCGAGGCTCCCCGTCACGTCGTCTTCGAAGAGCGCGCGGTCGACGCCGAAGGAAATCCCGAAGGCGAAGGCGGCGGGATCCGGCGCCTGATCGAATCGTCCGGACCAGAGCGTCATGACGGTGGGAGCGTGGTGGTGCGACCCACCACCTCGCCGCTCCCCTTGAACAACTTCACGCGAATCGTGCCGGTCACCTGTGGCTGCACCGTGCGGGTGAACGCGTCGAGCGCTTCGCGCATCGGCGTGAACCAGAGGCCGTTGTACACCAGATCGGCGTACGTGATCGAGAGCTCGCGCTTCAGGCGCTCGAGGTCGTGCGCGAGGACCAGCGTCTCGAGCTCCCGGTGCGCCGCGTGGAGCACCACCGCGGCGGGCGCTTCCGTGATTTCGCGCGAGGTGACCCCGTCCTGCCGCTTCTCGATCGTGTCGATGCGCCCGACGCCGTGCACGCCGGCGATCGTCGTGAGGCTCTCGATGAGCTCGGTGAGGGACATCGGGACGCCATTCACCGCGCGTGGGACGCCCTGGTCGAACGAGATCTCGACGTACGCCGCCGCGTCGGGCGCGGCGGCGGCGGCCTTCGTGAGCGCGTAGACGTCGGGAGGCGGCTCCCGCCACGGATCCTCGAGAGCGCCGTACTCGACGGAGCGGCCCCAGAGATTGGCGTCGAAGCTGTAGGGACCGGCCCCGGAGGGGACGGGGATGCCGCGCGCGCGCGCGTACTGCTGCTCCTCGGCCGGGGTCATGCCCGAGGCGCGCGCCGGCGCGCGGATGGCGAGGGCGGCGTCGAGCGCGCGCAACGAGCGATCGAGCGGGAGCCGATCGCGGCCTCGCCCCCTGGCGCCGTGCGCCACCGCCGTGGCGCGCTCGAGACGCGCGATCTCGACGAGCTTGCTCGCAATGAGCGGGCGCGCCAGCGACGTCGTCATCGGATAGCGGCCCGCATAGAGGGCGCCCGCCTGCAAGGCGGGCAGGATGTACCGGCACGCGAGCTCCTCCCGCACGTCGAGGACGTGCGCGCGGACCGCGCCGATGGCGAGCGCCCGCTCGCGGATCTTCTCGAGGTCCCGTCCCTGCCCCACGTCCAGCGTGACCGTCACCACCTCGGCGCGGTATCGCTCGGCGAGCCAGGGGACGGCCACCGACGTGTCCAGCCCGCCCGAGTACGCGAGGACGATCCGTTCCTTCGCCGTCATTCGCCCGCGAAGGCCTCCAGCCGCTTCACGAGCACCCGGGCGCGCCGCGCATCGGGGGCGATCACGAGAATCGTGTCGTCGCCGGCCACGGTCCCGACGACCTCCGGGAGGCGGGCGCCGTCGAGGGCCACGCCGAGGAGCGGCGCCTGTCCCGGCCCCGTCCGCAGGAGGACGAGCTGCTGCACGCGATCCACGCGCGTCAAGTACTCGCCGAGCGCCCGCTGCAGGAGCGACGTGGCGGTGAGCGGGTTGGAGGCGGGCGCGGGGGGCTGATAGGCGCCGTCCCTGCCGCCCTTCACCAGGCCAATCTCCCGGATGTCGCGCGACAGGGTCGCCTGGGTCACGTCGAACCCCTCGGACTTCATGCGCCGCCGCAACTGCTCCTGGCTCCGAATGGCCTCCCGCTGGACGATCGCCCGGATGACGGCCTGCCTACGCGACTTCATAAGTATGCACGCGAGACGTTCCACTATACACCGCGCTTGACATGGTTATGCAATGGTTTGTATAAATATTCTTCCGCGAGACTCGGATCCATGACCGTCGCCAGCCCGTCCGCCACGTCCGTCGCCATCGCAGGCGCCACCGGCTATGCCGGGCAGGAGCTCGTGCGGCTGCTGGCGCGGCACCCGGCGGCGAGCCTGGCCCTCGCGATGTCGTCGGGCGCGGCGAGCGCGCCGCGTCCCCTGCCCGCCCTGGCGCGCATCTGGGA
>JBOGIW010000137.1:0-9542 GCA_050748045.1 Vicinamibacterales bacterium
GCGCCCGCCAGGCGGCGACGGCGTGGACGCGGGCATGGCCGCGGGCGAGCGCCTCGCACCGGGATCGGAGGCCGGGCGGCAGCGACGCCTGGCGCAGCGTGTCCGCCCGTTCGCGCACGAGCGCTCGGCCGCCGCGCTCATGGGCCGCCGACTGGTGGCAGGGAGGGCAGTCGTTGAGGTGGCGCTCCACCTCGCTCCGCTCGTCGGGCGGCAGCGCCTCGTCCACGTACGGAGTCAACCGGTCTTCAATCCGTCGACAGTCTCCCATCGCTCCTCGTCCAGCCTCTCCTCGTTGGACCAGTGCCGGTCACGCCGGGGTTCACCTAGCGCTGTCCGGCCAGCTCCACACGCGCGGGGCCCGTCGTGGACAACCGCTCGAAGAGCAGCCGCCGGCCGCGCGAGATCCGGGACATCACGGTGCCCATGGGAATGCCCAGCATCTCGGCGATCTCCGCGTACGAGAACTCCTCCACGTCCCGCAGCCACACCGCCTCGCGGAAGGCCTCCGGCAGCGCGTCGAGCGCCGCCTGGAGGTCCGCGTCGAGCGTGGCCCGCAGCAGGATGCGCTCGGGCGTATCGAACGCCGCGGGGCCGTCCGGGCGCGTGGCCGCCTCTTCCACGCGCGCGGAGTCGATCTCGACGGTATCCCGGGACGCGTCGCGGCGCCGATTCCGCCAGGTATTGTGGAGGATCGTGTAGAGCCAGGCCTTCAGGTTGGTCCCGCGCGTGAAGCGATCGGCAAAGCGGAGCGCCTTCACGAACGTGTCCTGCACGAGATCCTCGGCGTCCGGCCGGTTGCGCGTCAGGCGCAGCGCGGTGGCGTAGAGGGGCTCCAGATACTCCAGGGCCCCGGCCGCGAACGCATCGGCGTCCGCGCGGGCGGCGGTGGATCGCACGCGGCGCAGCATCGATACCGTGGGCCCAGATCACTAAACACCGCGGAGGCGGTGCCGTATTCCGGGAGGGTTACGTGGCCAGTATAAAGGGAGACAGGCTCGACCGGTGCCGGGGACAGCGTGACCGCGGTCTGCTGGGGATCAGGCCGCCAATCGCGTCGTTCTCATCGGTATACCTCTTGCTGCGGCCGCGGCCGTCCACACATTGCGGGCGTCCAACCATCGCAGTAAGATCGCGCGCATCCCAATGGCAGGGCCCGGCAGTCCTGCGAGGAGAAGTCGTATGAGCATCCGCACACGGTGCGGGGCCCTGCTGCGGCCCGCGGCCCTCGTGGCGGCCGTTTTCGCTGTCGCGCCCCCCGACCTGGCCGCGCAGACGCAGTACATTCCCTATTTCGGGAAGAACCAGATCCGCTACGACAACTTCCAGTGGCACATCTACACCACTGACCACTTCGAGATTTACTACTACCCGGCCATCGAGCAGCACCTCGAGCGGGCCGCGGGCTACGCCGAGAGCGCCTACCAGCACGTGAGCTCGGAGCTCAAACACGACCTCGCCTTCAAGGTGCCGCTCATCCTGTTCAAGACGAGCAGCGAGTTCCAGCAGCAGAACGTCATTCCCGGGGCGGCGCAGGAAGGGGTGGGCGCCTTCGCGGAGCCGTCGCGCCAGCGGATCGTCATGCCGCTCGACGAGCCCTCCGACCTGCTGTACCGGCTGGTCGTCCACGAGCTCACGCACATCTTCGAGTTCGACATCATCCCGACCTCGCTCATTCGCCGCAGCGTGCCCTTGTGGGTCAACGAGGGGCTGTCGGACTACATGACGGGCCTGTGGCGGCCGAACGACCTGATGACGGTGCGCGACGCGGCCGTCGCCGACATCGTCCCGAAGATGAGCAAGCTCGAAGGCTACGGGCAGTTCTCGAACCCGCGCCTCATCTACAATCTCGGACACGCGGTGTTCGAGTTCATCGAGTCGCGGTGGGGCAAGGAGGGCCTCCGGCAGTATCTCTTCTCGCTGCGCAAGGCGGTGATCGGCGGCGGCGAGGACGCCTACCAGGAGGCGTTCCGCCTGACACCCGAGGAGTTCGACCAGCAGTTCGAGCGCTATCTGAAGGACCGGTTCAAGCCGTTCCGGGACAAGGAGCGGCCCGCCGACTACGGCAAGAACCTGGCGCCGGACCCGGAGAAATCGAGCTTCAACCAGGCGCTCACCGTCGAGCCGTCGCCCTCGGGCGACCTCCTCGCGGTCGTCACGCCGAATCGCAGGGACCGCGAGTACGACATCGTGCTCGTCTCCGCGAAGGACGGATCGGTTGTCCGCAACCTGACGCGCGGCTTCGACCAGGACAAGGGCTACGAGTACATCTCGGTGCCGGGCGGGCGCTGGAACACGGTGCCCTGGATGTCCTGGGCGCCGGCCGGCGATCGGATCGCCTACTTCGCGCGGCGTGAGAAGAGCAAGCCGCTCTTCCTGCAGAACATCATCAGCCGCGACATCGAGAAGCGGCTCGACATGGACACGGTGGACGATCCCGAGTCGCCGGACTTCTCGCCCGACGGGACGAAGGTCGTCTTCTCGGCGCTCCGCAACGGCATCGGCGACATCTTCCTCGTGGACATCGACTCGGGCACGATCGACAACCTGACCGACGACGCGTTCGCCGACTACGGGCCGACCTACTCGCCGGACGGCAAGTACATCGTGTATGTGGCGCGCGTGAGCGGCAACGAGAAGCTGTTCCGGATCGATCTCGCGAGCGGCACGAAGACCCAGCTCACCTTCGGCACGCACGACGACAGCGCGGCGCAGTTCCTCGACGCCGACACGCTCGTGTTCTCCTCCACGGCGACCGACCCCGGGCAGCCGATCGAGCCCGACGTGGCGCGCAACGGCAACATCTACAACATCTGGACGCTCGGCCTGAAGACCGGGGAGTTGAAGCAGTACACCGATGCGCTCGGCGGCAACCTCTCGCCGGTCGTGCTGAACGAGGGGAACGCCACCCGGGTCGCGTTTGTCAGCTACTACAAGAACGAGTACGCGCTGCACACGCTCGAGCGCAAGGACCCGATCGTCACGGCGGCGTCGTCCGATTTCGGATCGGCCGGCCCGGTGATCGACTTCCAGGCGCCGCTCACGCACACCCTCGTCGCGGAGAACAAGCGGAGGAAGGGGACGTTCGAGAAGCTGTTCCTCGACGGGCGGCCTCCGGTGAACGTCGGCGTCACGAGCGGCGGCGACGTGTTCGGCGGCTCCATGGTGACCTTCAGCGACGTGCTCGGCGATCAGCAGTTCAGCCTGTTCGCGGCGTCGGTGTCGCAGTACCGGACGCTCTCGTTCTCGTACCTGAACCTCGCGAAGCGGTTCCAGTATGCGGTGCAGGGCTTCTCGCAGACGCAGTTCTTCTACGGCCAGCTCGAGGGCATCTTCTACGACCCGGCGTTCAGCGGCTTCATCGACCGCGACCTCGCCGTGGCAACGCGCACCGTGCGCGGCGGCACCGCCTTCGGGATCTGGCCGCTCGATCGCTACCGGCGCTTCGAGCTCTCGGGCGGGCTGATGAACTACCGGGAGGAGTTCCAGGATCCGCTGATCCAGCAGGAGTCGGAGTTCTACCAGCAGCAGAACTTCGGCCGGCAGCTGTTCCGCAGCGGCACGTTCGTCCCCTTCGGCGCGGCCTTCGTCCAGGAAACGACCGTCTTCCGCGAGTTCGGACCGCTCGCCGGCAACACGATGCGCCTGTCCTACGAGGTGGCGCCGAAGATCGGCAACACGCTGTCGCGGCAGACCGCGGACATCGACGCGCGGTATTACCTGCGACTGGGCGGATCCGGGCTCCTCGCGCTGCGCGCGCGCGGCTTCAAGAGCTGGGGCGACTATCCCGACTTCCTGTACTTCGGCGGCAACTCCGAGATGCGGGGCTACGATTACCTGGAGTTCATCGGGCAGAACGCGTTCTTCCTGAACGCCGAGCTCCGGTTTCCGTTCATCGAAGCGATGCTGACGCCGATTGGCATCCTCGGCGGCGTGCGGGGGGTGTTCTTTGCCAACCTGGGCGGCGCCAACTGGGACACGCAGGCGTTCAAGCTCTACTCGCGCGACCCCCAGCGGTTCACGCCCATCGTGGATTACAACCAGTTCACCGGCCAGCCGATCTTCGGCCCCGAACGCGTGATCGACGGGTTCAGGCTGGTCGACGGGCGCGCCTCCTACGGCGTCGGCCTCGAGACCTTCGCCCTCGGCTTCCCCATCCACTTCGACTGGTCGTGGAAGACGCTCTTCAACAAGGACTGGGAGGATGCACTCTTCGCCGCCACCTGCCGCTTCGAGGGCCAGCGGAACTGCGGCGGCAGCTCCAGTTTCCGCAAGGCGAAGTTCGCGGTCTGGATCGGCTACGACTTCTGATCCGCGATCCGCGGTCCGCGATCCGCTCTCCGCAGCTCGTGGCTCTTCGGCCACGAGCTCGGAGCCGCGGATGGCGGACCGCGGAGAGCGGATTGCGGAGTGCGGCTCGCGGATTCACGGTTTCGCCACGATCGTCGTGTCGTGCTTCAGCAGCCCGGGGCTCGTGGTCAGGTAGCGCACCGGCGAGATGACGAGCTGATCGATCGACAGGCCGTCCTCACGCTGCTGGAGGCGGATCGTCTGCAGCCCGGTCGTCCGGAAGTACAGCGGCGCACCGAACGCGCCGTATTTGTTGTCCTGCCAGCCCCACCCCGCGACGTGCGCGCCTCCCCCGTCTTCGAGGATCAGGCTCATCGCGCTCGTGGTTCCGATCCGGTGCACGGCTGCGCCACCCGCGTCCACCGTGCCCGAGAACTGCGCGTAGAACGAATCGTTGGTGTACTTGTTGCCCTGCGCCAGCCCGCGCATCCAGATGTGGTACGCCCGGCCGGCCTCGGCGTAAAACGTGAGCTCCGCGTAGCTCACCGGCGCCGCCGACGCCATCGTCAGGCGCGTGACGTTGCGGTTCGGATTCCACAGGCGACGTCCGTCAGCCGCGCTCGGATCGTCCACCAGTTGAAAGTCCCCAACCATCCTCTGCACGTCGGAGGCGTAGAGGACGACCTCCGGGGTCGTCTCGAACGTCACGGGCGCGCTCGTCACCTTCGCGTCGTCATCGTCGATCGCCATGGCCGTCACGGTGTGCGGCCCGCCGTTCTGCGCCATCCATGTGAGCGCGAACGGAGCCGACGTATCGGAGCCCGCGGCCTGGCCATTCACGAAGAAGGTCACGCTGCGGACGACGCCGTCCACGTCGGACGCGTCGGCGGTTACCGTGACGGACGCTCCCACGGGAACGACGCTCGTGGCGCTGACGCGCACGCTCACGGCCGGTGCCCGGTTCGGCGAAGAAGCGACCGCGAGCGTGAACGTGCGGTCCGCCCAACGCCCCGGATCCAGGGCGTCCTGTGCCGTCACCGTGAAGCTCCACGTCCCCGCCGTGGCGGGCGTGCCCGACAGGACGCCGGCCGCCGACAGCAGGATGCCCGAGGGAAGCTGGCCTCCGGTGAGGCTCCAGACGTAGGTGCCCAGCCCGCCGGTCGCCTCGAGCGGCTGCGTGTAGGGGAACGTCGCCACCGCGCCGGCGACGGCGGTCGTCAGGATCGCAACGGGCGGAATCGCGCGCTCGACGCGCAGCATCAGCCGCTGAGCGGCCGTCGCATCGCGGCTGTCGGTGGCAAGCACCGTGAAGACGAAGTCCCCGGCCATCGACGCGGCCCCAGAGAGCGCCCCGGTGAGCGGATCCAGCGAGATGCCCGCCGGAAGGGTCCCGTCGAGAATGCTCCACCGGTACGGCGTCAGACCACCGGACGCGAGCACGGCGCCGTACGGCTCCAGCTCCGTCGCAACCGGCAGCGACAGCGTCGTCACCTGCGGCGGCTCTGCGTCGGAGCCCGGGCGCGCTGTCCTGATGCGCGCCATGTCCGCGCCGAGATCCTGCGCATCGGTGCCGGCGCCCGCCCAGTCGGTGCCCGGCCTGAGCGCGTAGTCGCCTCCGGCGTAGTCCACGAAGTGCGCCTCGAAGTCCGCCGTGGTCGGGAACACATTGTCGGCTGGATACAGCGACGCGCGTCCCCCGGCAAGCACGTTGCGGCGAATGACGGCATTCGGGAAGTAGTAGTTGATCGCCCTGTTGCCGTAACTCATGCTGGCGCCGAAGATGCCGTACGAGTTGTGGCGGGCGACGTTGTTCGTGAAGACGAACCCCTCGACCGGCGGACCGGTCACCGACACGACGCCCCGCCCGTTCGGCGAGATGATCGTGTTGTGATCCACCGTGATGTCGCGTGGGCCTTCGCTGATGTTCACGAAGTAGCCATTGCCGCCCCAGACGAGGCGGTCCAGGCCCGAGAACTCGTTGTGACGGATGCGGATGTTGTTGGTCTGCTGGCTCGGATGGGTGTAGTCCTCTCCGAGGATGCTGAAACCGCCGCCGATGTTGCGCACGACGTTGTACTCGAACGTCACGTCCTCGACGATGCATTGGGGGCAGCCGCCGTACTGGTTGCGCACCGACAGGAGCACGGCGATCCCGGACTGCGCCTGAAGCCAGTTGTTTTCCATCAGGTTGTAGTCGATCTGCGCGCGCCGCAGGTTCTTCAGCTCGAACAGGTTCTTCACCTGCCACCGGGTGCCGTTGGCCGGCGGCGTGCCGGCGGTGCCGGCTGCGCCGATGTCGGTGAACGAGGTGGTGGTCACCCTCCAGTACGCGGTCTGACCGCCCGGCACCCGGCCGTACACCCGGTACTCCGTCGCATGCGGAACCGCATCCCAGCGGATCGTGACGCTGCCACCGGCGCCCACCGTCGCCGCGACTTCGACCGAGCGCGGCGAGGTCGCCGTCGTCGTGCCGGCCGGGCGGCGCGCAACGACCCGGTACGCGTAGGTGCCCGCCGCCAGCGTGCCACTCCCGCCCGCACCCGCCGACACGCCCGTCGGCGCCGGCACGATCGGGTCGCGCCAGCGCACCGGCCGCGTCAAGGTGTTGCCGCGGAACAGCAGGTCGGCCGGTACGAGGCCCGGGATCTTCGGATCGTCGCCGCCGACGATGAACACCTCGCCGGCCGCCTCGAGGTGATTGTTCTCGATGTGAAACGGCCCCGGGCCGTTGGCGCCGGCGATGGCTTGCGTGTCCTGGCCGATGGCCTTGATCTCGTCGACGTGCGAATTGACGATCGTCGTGTCGCCGCTGTTGATGAGGATGCCGCGCTTCTGCCCAACGAGCGGATCGCCGTGGACGTAGACGCGGTCGACGATCAGGTGCCGCGGGACCAGGTCGAGCGAGCTCTGCGCCGTCGATCCGCTGCCGAGCGCGATGATGTCTCCCCGGCCGTTCTGGTTCGCGAAAAACTCCAGGAGCATGACGCGCCAGTAGGCGGCGCTCGCCGCCGAGCGGAGGGCCGCCACGCTGTTGGGCGATCGGAGCTTGGCGAGGTAGGGCGCGTGAGCCGGCGAGATGCGCGTGCCAGGACCGGGCAGGGGCGCGTCGTTGCCGCGTGTTCGGAGCGTCACGTAAGTGGAGCCGCCGTGCACCGGCAGCACGAAGTTGCCCACGTAAGTCGCGCCGGGCTCGAGCAGGATCGTATCGCCCGGCTGGGCTGCGTTCAGCGCCGCCTGGAGGTTCCCCCCGGCGGGGACGACAATGTTCGCCGCGCCGGCGATGGCCGGCACGAGGAGCGTCATCGCTATCGCCACGCGCGCACACGTATACGCAGAGCTCCGCATCCTCATGCCGTGCAGGTCCTTTCGCGTTCAGTCGTCGTGGAAGAAGCGGGGCGTGAGGTGAAGCGTTGCGCCCGCAGCCATGGTAGAGCTAGGCAATGCTGGTGCCGGAAGAGCTAGCTCCTGAGACAGGCAAAATCATTCAGGAAAGATTGGATGGCGAAATACGGCTGAGCTCTGTAAACCCGCCGAAAGACGCCAGGAATTCGCCGCTGCACTTACAGTTTTCGGATCGGCGCCGCGCATCGGAGTCAGGGACCAGGAGTCGGGACTCGGAGTCGGAGCCTGGAATCGGCGGACCTATACTCGACGCATGGATCTCACGCCGAAGCGCGCCGACGAGTCCGCCACTGAGATGGTGCAGGTCGTGCTCCCCAACGACGCGAACCCGCTCGGGTTCATCCTGGGCGGGACCGTCATGCACCTCATCGACATCGCCGGGGCCATCGCCTGCCACCGGCACACTCGGAGCCTGCTGGTCACGGCGGCCGTGGACGGCCTCGAGTTCCTCCACCCCATCAAGGTGGGCGACCTCATCATTCTGCGGTCGCGCGTCACGTGCACGTTCACCACGTCGCTCGAGGTCGAAGTCGAAGTGTTCTCTGAGGAAACGATTACCGGAAACCGGCAGATGACCAGCCGGGCGTATCTGACGTTCGTGGCGATCGACCGCGAGGGTCGCAAGCGGCCCGTGACGCCGCTCCTGGTCGAGACCGACGACGACCGCCGCCGCTGCGAGGAGGCTCGGCGGCGCCGGGCCGAGCGGCTTCGGCGCCGATCGAGCGCCGTCCAAGCCTGAGCGGGGCCAGAGGAGGGCACAACTCTTGGAGGCGGAGCGGCCCGTTCAGGAGAAGCATGAGGTTGCCATCGGAGACCTCCGCGAGGAGATTCGGCATGAGGTTGTCCGCTCTCGTCGATGGACTGCGCGGTGTCAACATCGCCGCCGTTGAGCTGGCGCTGAGGCGGCGCGACCAGGCGCGGCCCTACGTCTCGAGCTGCGTGCAGCAGTGTGATGCGTTGCTCAAGCGAGGGCTGCCGGCTCGGGATCCCGTCGCGTTTCTGCGAACGGACGGAGGCGCCGCCGCGGGCAGGGGGGAAGGCGCTACCTGCGTGCTGCCGGCGCACCTCCACGACGGCGGCGGCACACGCCTCGAGGAACTGGTGTACCTCGCGGCGGCGACGCGTGTGCTGCAGCCGCGGAAGATCTTCGAGATCGGCACGTTCAAGGGGCGGACGACCACGGTCTTCGCGCTGAATGCCCCCGAGGCCGAGATCGTCACGCTCGACCTGCCGCCCGGCGGCACCGCGGGCGCCGGCTACATCGGCTCCGACGCCGAGCTGGTTCGACGCCGCAACCTGGCCGAGTTCATCTCCGAGTACGGAGTCCACGACCGCTGCCGTCAGGTGCTCGCCGACTCGATACACTTCGATCCGCGCCCGCACGCGGGCACCGTGGAGCTGGCCTTCATCGACGGCGCGCACACGTACGCGTACGTGAAGAACGATACCGAGAAAGCGGCCGTGATGATGGCGCCGCGCGGCCTCGTGTTCTGGCACGACTACGGCGGCAAGGGGCAGTTCCGCGGCATCACCGACTACCTGCACGAGCTGCACGAGCGGTTCCCGGTGTACCGCATCTTCGGCACCACGCTCGCCTGGACGACGGCGGAGAACCTGCGGCGGCTCGTGCCGGCGCCCGGCGCGCCTGCCGAAATGCCTGCGGCGATCACGTGACTCCGGGCTCAGCCGCGACCTGGCGCATCTCCGCGACAAGGATGGCGGCAGGATCCGACCTACCTCGGGACCTTCTGCTTTACCGCTTGACGCTCGAAGCACAGAAGCGCATCGCGGAGAGCCCCTTGTCGAAGCGCGAGATCATTCGCCGGCTCGGAACCTCGGCGGCGCAGCTATAC
>JBOGIW010000138.1:0-3789 GCA_050748045.1 Vicinamibacterales bacterium
GACCGACGTCGTCACCCGCCATTGCGCGCGACGGAGCCGCAACCGCACGTGGAGCACTCATCGGCTGTGTCTTTCACACGGAGCTGTCCCCTGGCTACGATTTGGTTGCGGCTCCGCCGCGCTGAGAACTTCGTGATCTTCGTGGCTCGAGATCTTCTCGAGATCTTCGTGGCTTAGAATCCCCCGCCCGGCGGCCGCTGCGGAGGCAGGCCAAACGGACGCGGCTGTTGCGGTTGGCCGGGTTGCTGCGGCGTCGGTCGGCCGAACCGATCGAGGTTGATCTGACCGCGCGGCGCGCCGGGTCCGATCGGCCGGCCTCCCGGTCCGACGTTCCCGGGTCCGATGCCGCCGGGCCGTGTCGCACCCGGCACGCCGCCTGGCGTGGCGCTGCCGGCGCCGGGTGCGCGCGCGCCGAGAACGGTCTGGGGCGTGAACGTCCACTCGTTGTACTTGCTGCGGCCGTTGAAGATACGCAGGCTCGACTCCGTGCTCTTGCTCACGACGCCGATGATGCCGCCGGGGGCCGCCCCCGCCGAAGGCTGTGACGTCCCGGCCGGCATTTGCGGTCGGCCGGTCGATGGCTGCGATGCGCCCGACGGCGGCCGGGCCCCTCCGACCGCTCCCGGCCGCGAACCGTCTGAAGAGGTGTTGGCGTAGACAAGCTGGAACTCGCCATCCTTCGTCATCGGGTCCTTGTATTTCTTGCGGAGAAACCGCTCGTTCAGCAGGATGTCGAGGTTGGGAGGATAGGCATTCGCGTACTTGCGCTGAAAGAGTGCGATCGCGCGTGCATACTGGCTCGCCCGCCAGATGAGCTCGGCCTCTTTTTCACGCTTCGTCGCAGTTTTCCATACCGGCATGGCAACGGCAAGCAGCACGGCCATCACGCTGAGCGCCACGAGGAGCGCCGCCATGGCGTAACCGCGCTGACCAGCCACGATGCGTCCTTGACCGTGCAACCCCATGACCCTAATATGGTTAGCGTTCAGATGATATCACGCGCTTCCGGCCGGGCCTCTCTCGTCGACGCTCGTCTCGTTCTGGCGGCCGTTCTGATCGCGAGCGCGGCCAGCGTCGCGTGCGACACGGCGCCCCTCCTCGGGCCGATCAACTCGCGCATCACGCTCACGGTGTCGGACCGCGTGCTGCCGACCGGCGGATCGGCCACGTTGACCGCAACGGTGCTGGAGAACAGCGGCTCACCCGTGCCGAACGGCACGACCGTGCGCTTCATCGCGTCGCTCGGCCGTGTCGAGCCGGTGGAGGCGCAGACGACCAACGGCACCGCGACCGCCACCTTCCTGGCGGGCGACGCCTCGGGCATTGCCGAAGTCCAGGCGCTCTCGGGCCTGGCGACGGGCGGCACGACGACGAGCACCGGCACCGGCACGGGCGGCACGACGACCACCACGACCACGGCCGGCAACGTCGTGCAGATCACCATCGGCGCGGCCGCCGTTGAAGCCGTGACCGTGCGCGCGAACCCGGGATCGGTCGGACCGAACGGCGGATCGGTCGAGGTGACCGCGCTCGTGACCGGCGTCAACGGGCGCACCATCCCGGGCATTCCCGTGTCGTTCATCGCCAATAACGGCCAGGTCTCACCCGTCTCCGCCATGACCAACGCGCTCGGCGAAGCGCGGACCACGCTCACGACCGATCGGGAGACGACCGTCACCGCCACGGCGGGCACGAAGACGAGCGAAGCGATCACCGTCGCCGTGCGCACCGGTCCCGAGATCACGCTGACCTGCGCGCTGGCGACCGGCACGGCGCAAAGCTGCGCATCCGTCACGGTCGGGCAGAGCGTCACCTTCACGGTCACGCCCGGCGCGACGACCAGCCGCATCCGCGACGTGACCCTCGAGTTCGGTGACGGCGAATCCGTGAATCTGGGGGCGGTCAGCGCCGCGACGACCGTGGGTCACACCTACGGAATCGCTGGAAGCTTTACCGCGCGAGCCACCGCCACCGACACCGCCGGCGAGCAGATCTCGGCGTCGCAGTTCATCCAGGTGCGTGGACCGCTCGGCTTGAGTGTGACCGCCGTGCAGGATCCCCCGGGATCGCGGACGGTGCGTGCGACCGCCCAAATCAGTGGCGCCGGCACGAGCTCGCCCGTGCAGTTCGAGTGGACCTTCGAGGGAAGCAATCCGAACGTCATCACGACGGATCCGACCGCCATCTTCACCTACGGCAGCGGCGGGACCAAGACGATCACCGTGCGCGTGACGATGACGGATGGCCGCATCGCGAGCGCCACGGCCACGGTCACCGTGCCCAACTGATGGGAGCCGCGCGCCTACGCCAGCGAACGCTGGTGCAGGCGCTGCTCACTAAGGGTCCTAATCCCAATCGGCGTATCTGGTGCCGTCGAGGGCCATGGCCTCGGAGCCGCTCTTGAGGTCGTAGATCCCGGGCTGCACGCTCGGGTTGAGCGGGTCGGCCTCCGACATGACCGGCTGCCACGTCTCGACCGACTGCGTGAACGGGTCCGGCGGCACGGCGCGGATGTACTTCTCCGCGACGAGCTCGTCGAGCGAGGCCGGGTACTTGTTCTTGTCCGCGTAAAACTGATCGATCGCGTCGCGCAGCCGGAAGAGGTTCTCCTTGAGGACGGCTTCCTTGGCGTAGGTCACGCTTCGCTGGTACTGCAGCAGCGCCATCCCGGCCAGGATGAAGATGAGCGTGATGACGATCAGGATCTCGATGAGCGTGAACCCGGAGTCCCGGCGGCGCATGCGTTACCAGTCCCTGTACTTCGAGCCGTCGAGCGCCGTGCCGCCGCTCGTCGTGAAGACGTCGTACGCGTTCTGCCCGCCCCAGCTCGTCGCATCGGGCTTGTCCTGGTACGAGCGCAGGCCCCACTCGGACTCGCTGGTCATCGGGTCGATCGGAACCCGCCGCAGGAACTTCAGCCGGCGTCCGGACGCGTCGTTCGCCGCGGGCACGCCATCCACGAGCGTCTCCAGGTCCGGCGGGTAGCCCTCGCTCCCCGGCGCGAGCTCGGTCGTCGCGATGAGCCCCTGATCCACAGAATCCTTGAACTTGTCGATGGCGGTCCGGATCTCGCGCAGCGTGCGCCGGAGCTCGGCTTCCTTCTGCCGCTGCACGGTGACCCGCGCCAGTGGCATCGCGGCGGACGCCATGATCGTGAGGATCATCGTGACCACGATGATCTCGACGAACGAGAAGCCCCGCTCGGAACGGCGCATCGTCACCGCACCGTCACGGTGACCGGGGAGACGACGGCGGCAATGGGCGCACCGCCCGGATCGCTCGCCGTCGCCGTCGCGGCCAGGCTGGCAGTGCCCGGCGCGACGGCGTCGAAGAGCACCGCGGCGACCAGGCCCGAGCCCGAGGCGCCCATGGCGTCGCCCGTGCGCGTGATCGCGATGTCGATGCGGCCGGCCGCCGGGTCCACCTGCTGCGTGAACGCCGCGTTGGCGCCGCCGCTCCGCATGAAGGTGCCTTCCTGCACCGTGCGCACGCGCAGCACCGCCGGGTTGTACGTGATGGTGACCGATACGCTCGAGACCCGCGACGCGTTGGTGATCGAGACCGGCATCGTGTACGGACCTCCACCGACCCGGAACTCGGTTCCGGGCGGCGTCAGCAGGATCTGCGCCGCGGTGCTCGTGATTGGCACCTGCGCGCCCGGTGGCGGCGTCGTCTGGGCGGGGGCCGGCGTGGGCGTCGCGCCGACATCGGGCCGTCCGGCCGGCGCCGCGGGGGGCACGGGCGCGGCGGTCGTGCCGGGCACGGTGGTGCTGCCGGGCGGGACAATGC
>JBOGIW010000139.1:0-7920 GCA_050748045.1 Vicinamibacterales bacterium
CGACCTGCCGTGTCGGCCGTATCCGGCCGCCGAGCAGGCGCGGAAACACCTTCGGCAGCCAGGGGCCGCAGGCAAACACGAAGGCGTCTCCCGCCAGCTCGCGTCCGCCAGTCGTGCGAACGCCTGGGAGTCGTGAATCGAGGCGCGGCATCGCCACCTCGCCGCGCACGTGACGCGCGCCACCCGCTTCGACGCCGGCGACAAGAGCCTGCACGGCGCGCCTGGCCATGATGACCCCGCCGTCGGGCTCGAAAAGCCCGACCGAGAGATCGTCTGTCACGAGGTGCGGAAAGCGCGCGCCGAGGTCCGCCCGCGTGAGCATCTCCACCGGATACCCGCAGCGCGCGAGCGTCGCGCGCGTGGCCATGGTGTAGGCATCGTCGCCGGCGAGCCACAGCACGCCACACTGGTGGAAGAGCGGCGCCTCCGGGAGCGCCGCGCGATCGAAGACGCCGCGCCACTGCGAGAGCGACGCATGCGCCCAGCGCGAATAGATTTCATCGGGACCGTAGCCGCGCCGGATGATCCGCGACTCGTCGCCTGAGCTGGCCCGGGCGTTGGCGGGGCCGTAGGCGTCCACGAGGGTGACGCCCGCGCCCGAGGCGAGCAGATGATGTGCCGTCCACGCGCCGAACACACCGGCGCCGATGATCACAACGTTCAGCATCGAGCGCGGCCATTGTAGCTGAGCCATCGCCGCACCCTCCGGCAGCAGGCTCGCCGGATTCAGCGCGTCATGGCGCGTCCGCGAGACGGTCATCGCGCGGGTTCGCGCTCTCCTTGACGGGTAGCGTACGATCGTAACAGTGCCTACACTCCAGGAAGTGCTCACCGCCCGGACGCGCGAAGCCGCGCCGGAGCTGGTTGAGCCGATCGACCGGAACCGCCTTCGCTGTTATAGCTGCGGCCATCAGTGTCCCATCCCTGACGGCGCGGCGGGCGTGTGCAAGGTGCGCTTCAACCGGGGCGGCCACCTCATGGTGCCCTGGGGCTACGTCGGCGGTGTGCAGTGCGACCCGGTCGAGAAGAAGCCGTTCTTCCACGCCTATCCCGGCGCGCTCGCCTACAGCTTCGGCATGCTCGGCTGCGACCTTCACTGCTCCTACTGCCAGAACTGGGTCACGTCGCAGGCGCTCCGCGACCCGGGCGCGGTCGCGCCGCCGCAAGACACGACGCCGGCATCGCTCGTTCACGACGCGCTCCGGCAAGGCGCGAAGATCGTCGTCTCGACGTACAACGAGCCGCTCATCACCGCCGAGTGGGCGGTCGCCATCTTCCAGGAGGCGCGCGCCCGCGGCCTCGTCACCGGCTTCGTGTCCAACGGCAACGGCACGCCCCGCGTGCTCGAATACCTGCGGCCGCATCTCGATTTGTACAAGGTTGATCTCAAGAGCTTCGACGATCGCCACTACCGCGAGCTCGGCGGACGCCTGCAGCCGATCCTCGACACGATCCGCTGGCTGCACCAGGCCGGCGTGTGGGTCGAGATCGTCACGCTCCTCATCCCGGGCTTCAACGACGGCGAGGCGGAGCTGCGCGGCCTCACCGAGTTCCTCGCGAGCGTCTCCCCCGACATCCCGTGGCACGTCACCGCGTTTCACCAGGACTACAAGATGACGGACCCGGCGAACACCACCGCCGCGGACCTGCAGCGCGCCGCCCGCATCGGGCGCGACGCGGGCCTCCGGTTCATCTACGCCGGGAACCTGCCGGGCCGCGTCGGCGACCTCGAGGACACGCGATGCCCCTCGTGCCACGAGGTGCTCGTCGGCCGTTACGGCTACCTGATTCGCCGGTACAACCTCACACCCGACGGCGCCTGCGCGCGCTGCGCGGCGAAGATTCCCGGCCGCTGGAGCGCGGGCTTCGAGGGACAGCGCACCGCACACCCGTTTCTCCCGAGCGATCGCACGCGCCTCTCGGTGTTCTGACATAATCGCGGCAGACCCGTGCCAGCCGATACCTTCGGGCGGCCCCTGCGAAACCTGCGGCTGTCGGTGACAGACCGCTGCAACCTGCGCTGCAGCTACTGCATGCCCGAGGCGGAGTACGTGTGGCTGCCGCGCGAGGACATCCTGCACTTCGAGGAGATCGAGCGGCTCGTGGACGTCTTCCTGGATCTCGGCGTGGACAAGGTCCGGCTCACCGGCGGCGAGCCCCTGCTGCGCCGCGACCTGCCGTCGCTCACCCGCCGTCTGGCGTCGCGCCCTCGCGTCCGCGACCTGGCGATGACGACCAACGGGGTGCTGCTCGTCGAGCAGGCGGCGGCGCTGAAGGACGCCGGGCTGCACCGCCTCACGGTGAGCCTCGACACGCTCCACCGCGATCGCTTCAAGGCGCTGACGCGCTACGACGAGCTCGACCGCGTGCTGCGGGGGATCGACACGGCCGCGCCGCTCTTCCCCGGCTTCAAGATCGACACGGTGGTCATTCGCGGCGTCAACGACGACGAGCTCGGGCCGGTGCTGGCTTTTGGACGCGAGCGAGGCGCCGAGGTGCGCTTCATCGAGTACATGGACGTCGGTGGCGCCACGCACTGGTCGATGGACCGCGTCGTCTCGCGCGCCGGGATGCTCGCCGCCCTCGCGCGCGATCACGGGCCCATCGAGCCGATCCTCGAGGAGACGACGGCTCCCGCGGACCGCTACCGTCTCGGCGACGGCACGATCTTCGGGATCATCTCGTCCACGACGCAGCCCTTTTGCGCCGCGTGTGACAGAAGCCGCGTCACCGCGGATGGCCTGTGGTATCTGTGCCTCTACGCGCGCGCGGGCGTGGACCTGCGAAAGCCGCTGCGCAACGGGGCATCACCGGCTGAGCTCCGCGCGCTCCTGGACGCCGTGTGGACACGGCGCGCCGATCGCGGGGCCGAAGATCGCCTGGCGGCGCGCGACCGCGCGCCGCTCATCCCGCTCGATACGCTCAGGCGCGATCCTCACCTCGAAATGCACACCCGTGGAGGCTAGGACCCTGATCGGAATGAGGTGGTCAGCTTGGGCGTCGAGGCGCCCGCCCGGCAAGGCGCGAGGAGCGAGCATACCGGGAGTATGTAAGCGACGAGCAACGCAGCCCGGCGGGATGCATCGGCGGCCAAAGTGGCCACCTTATTCCGACCAAGGTCCTTTTAGTCCCGAACACGAGTGCCGCGCAGACTCCGGCCATAGAGACGAGCTGGCGCCGGCCTTGTTGGCATCCAGGTTGCTCCCCGCACGGTAGCTTCGCTTGACCGCCGCTCTGGTGGTCAACAAACGACCTACCTTTGGGACGGGAGGCACGCTCGACGCCTCCCGCTCGCCACTTCACCAGAATCGGGAACCCGGAACGCGGAAACCGAACCCGGAACCTGGAACCCGGAACCAGCCGCCGCGCCGCAGCCTCCGTGGCTTACGTCGCGACGGGCGTACAGTGCTGGTCGAAGGCGGCCGTCAACTGCTCGGCGATGGCCTGCGCGTCGCGGTTCTCGATGTCCCGCCGCTCGAGCATGAAGACGAGCTTCCCGTCGCGCAGCAGCGCCACCGAGGGCGACGAGGGCATGTAGCGGGTGAAGTACGCGCGCGCGCGATCCGTGGCGTCGAGATCGGCACCCGCGAACACGGTGGCGGCGAGATCGGGGCGCGCCTGGTGGCGAAGGGCGAGCGCCACGCCAGGGCGCGCCTTGCCGGCCGCGCACCCGCAGATGGAATTGACGACGATCATCACCGTGCCCGGCGTGCGCACGGCTTCGTCTACCTCGTCCGGCGTGCGCAGCTCGCGCACGCCGAGTCGCGTCAGCTCGGCGCGCATGGGGGCGATGAACGGCTCCGGGTATGGCATGGCGTGAGCATTGTGCCTCGGGCCGTTGGGTCTTGTAAACGGCCGGCTCGACACAGGCCGCTACGCGACTTCCAGCACCTGCCGCACCTTTCGCAGCAGATCGTCGGGCGTGAAGGGCTTCTGCAGGAAGGCGACGTCCTGCGCGAGGAGGCCGTCGCGGACGATCGCCATGTCCGTGTAGCCGGAGATGTAGAGGACCGGCAGGTCGCCACGCGCGGTGCGCAGCCGATCGGCGAGCTCGATCCCGTTGCGTCCCGGCATCACGACGTCGGTCACGAGCAGATCGATGGCGTCCGGCCGGGTGCCGGCGAGCTGCAGCGCCTCGTCGGCGCCGCCCGCTTCGAGCACCCGGTAGCCCGCGGTGGTGAGCACGTCGCGCGCGAGCCGGCGGACGATGTCGGTGTCGTCCACGAGGAGAATGGTCTCGCTCCCGCCCATGGCGTCCCGCCGCGGCGCCGCGGGACCCGCCGGTTCGATCGGCTCCGTCGTCTCGACGGGAAAGTACAGCTTGAACGTCGTGCCCAGGTTGGGCTCGCTGTACACCCAGATGTTTCCGCCGGTCTGCTTCACGATGCCGTACACGGTGGACAGCCCGAGACCCGAGGCCGTGGCCGGATCGCGTGTCGTGAAGAACGGCTCGAAGACGCGCGGGAGCAGCTCGCGCGCGATGCCGACGCCGGTGTCGCTGAGGCAGAGGCGCACGTGCCGTCCCGGCCGTGCCGACACGTGCGTCTCGCAGTACGCCCGGTCGAGCACCACCTCGTCGAGCTCGATGACGAGGCGGCCGCCGCCGGGCATCGCGTCGCGCGCGTTGATGGCCAGGTTGGTGATGGCCTGCTCGAGGTGGGCGCGATCGGCGCGGATGACCGGGACACGTTCGGCGGAGCGCACCTGCAAGTCGATGTGCGATCCCAGCACGCCGCGCAGCATGCGGGCGAGCTGCGTCACGAGCTCGCCGAGATCCACCGTCGTCGGACGCAGCACCTGCCGGCGGCTGAACGCCAGGAGGTCGCGCGTGAGCGTGGTCGCGCGATCGGCGCCGCCGAGGATCTCGCGCACGTGCCCCGCCGCCGTCGCGTCGCCGGCCACACGCTGCGCCAGGAGCGTCCCGAAGCCGACGATCGCCGTGAGGATGTTGTTGAACTCGTGCGCGATGCCGCCGGCGAGCTGCCCCACCGTCTCCATGCGCTGCACGAGGTGGAGCTGGCGCTCGAGACGCCCGCGGTCCCGGAGCGCCACCGCGTGGCGGACGACGCTCTCGGCGAGCGGCGCCGAGAGCTCCTTTTTCCAGACCACGTCGGCCGCGCCGCCGGCGAGCGCCTCCTGCGCCGCGTGCGGCTCGCGATGGCCGTCCAGGAGCACGACGGGCGCATAGCCCGCCGCCACGGCGGCGCGCATCACCACGCCGCCGCTCGGCGCATCGAGCGCGCGATCGATGATGCACACGTCATGGGCGTGCTGTTCGATCGCCAGCAGGGCGGCGTCAACGGTGGCGCTCCACGAGAGCACCGGGGCGTCGTGGTTCCGCCCGTGCAGGAGCGCGCGGACGACCGAGACCGAGTCGGCATCGCCATCGACAACGAGCACGCGAAGAGCGGCCGGCGAGGCTGGGATCACGTGTCTCGCTCGCGCGCCGCCGGCGAAGGCTGCAGGACCATCGTCTACTCCGCGCCGACCGACGTGTCCTCCGTCCCGTCGCGGCCCATTTGCACGGGATGGTGCAGGCCGTGCCGCTCGAGCTGGCGGTAGAACGCGCGGCGGCTGATGCCGAGCAGGCGCGCCGCGACGGCCTTGTTGCCCTTCACCTGTTCCAGGGTCCGAACGATGTGCTCGCGCTGGATCTCGGCGAGTGGCGCGGGGCCGCCCGGCGGCATGGGGCCGCCGGACGCCGCCTCGGACCGCTCGGCCGCCGGCGTCGCCGACTGCATCTGTTCGAGCATGCTCCCGGCGAGATCCGACTCGCAAACGAAGTCGCTTTCGGCGAGGATGCACGCGCGCTCGATGACGTTGCGAAGCTGGCGCACGTTGCCGTCCCACCGCGCCTCGGCCAGCACCCGCTCGGCGCCGGGCGTCAGGCCGGCGAGCGGCTTGGTGAACTGCTGCGAGAAGCCGCGCACGAACGCGGCCGTCAGATACGGAATGTCCTCGCGCCGATCGCGCAGCGGCGGCAGCTTGATCTCGACGATGTTGAGGCGGTAGTACAGGTCGTTGCGGAATCGCCCGGCCGCGACTTCGACACGGAGGTCGCGATTGGTCGCCGCGATCAGCCGCACGTCCACCTTGCGCGGCTCGAGCGAGCCGACGCGTTGCACTTCACCTTCCTCGAGCACGCGCAGCAGCTTCGCCTGGACCGCCGGCGGCAGCTCGCCGACCTCGTCGAGGAACAGCGTGCCGCCGTCGGCCACCTCGAAGAGACCCGCCTTGTGATCCGTCGCGCCCGTGAACGCCCCGCGCACATGGCCGAAGAGCTCGCTTTCGAAGAGCGTCTCCACGACGGCCGAGCAGTTCACGGTGATGAAGCGTTTCGCGCTCCGTGGCCCGAGTTTGTGCAGGGCGCGCGCCACGAGCTCTTTGCCCGTTCCCGTCTCGCCGGTGACGAGCGCCGTGCGGACGTGCGGCGCCAGCCGCCGGATCAAGCCGAACATCTCCTGGATGGCCGGCCCGCGGCCCACCATGCCGCAGAACTCCAGCCGCTGCGCGAGCTTGCCCTCCATCGCCAGCACTTCGCGGCGCTGCTCGGCCTCCTCGCGCACGGTGGCCAGGAGCTGCCGCAGCCGGGCCAGGTCGAACGGCTTGGTCAGGAAGTCCATCGCCCCGAGCTTCACCGCCTCGACGGCCGTGTCGATGGTGCCGAATCCCGTCATCAGGACGACTTTCACGCGCGGGTTGGCCTCCCGGATCGCGCGGAGCACGTCGAGCCCGGTGACGCCTGGCATCCGGAGGTCGACGAGCACGAGGTCGCTGGGCTGTTCACGCAACTGCTTCAACGCCTCTTCACCGCTGACCGTGGTGGCGACGTCGAACCCCTCCGCAAGCGCAATCGTTCCGATGAGCGTCAGAATGGCGCGGTCGTCGTCAACGACAATGAGCCGGGGGTGCTGTGTCTGCATAGATCCTTGGGCACTCGCCCCCGAACGTGTGACGGGCGTGTGCGGGGAAGCGGGTGATCGGGATGTAATCAGCAAGGCTGTGCAAGCGAGACACCAGCGGGGCGATCCAGACCCCGCACGCCTGCTAAATGACTTATTCGGCAGGAGTTGTGACGATCTTTAGGGCCGGCGACGGCCCCGGGATCGCCCGCATGCCGGCGAGAGCCGACCCCCAAAACCGTGCGAAGGTGCACGCCGGCTTGTGTCGAAGGCGCGCGTTCGTGCGTTTTCCCAGTGGTTTTGAGCAACCGCCGGCGGCCCGCAACCGTCTTTTGATGCGTGAGCGGGCGACGATTCGAATTTCCCGACGGCTCCTTGTACGAGCTCGTCGTTCCGGCCGCCACCACGGGCGGTGTCCGGTCAGAGGTTGACGTTACCCTCCCCCCGTCACCGGTGACGCCGCCGCCGCACATCCATCCGCAGCAGCAAGAGACCTACACGGTGCGTGACGGCACGCTCGAGGTGCTGCTCGGCCATGAGTGGCGATCGCTCTCCGCCAGCGAGTCTCTGGCGGTCCCTCCGGGCACGGTCCACACCTTCAGGAACCGATCGGGACAGAACGTCACGTTCCGCATCGTGCACGCCCCGGCCCAGGGATTCGAGCGCTACCTGGAGCGGCTGTACTGGCTGAGCGCGATGAATCGCATCCGCGGCCGGCGCAATCTCACGTCGGCCCTCTATGGGTCGCTCCTCCTCGATACGCACCGCGACGACCAGGTGCTCGCCGGCCCGGCCGCGCGCATCGGCGTTCGTGCGCTCGCGCGCGTCGCGCGCCTCCTGCGCATGCGCGTGGATCGCTAACCGGGCGCTGGGCGGATCGCGTCGAGCGAGACGACCGGCTCGTCGCCGATCACGGTCGCCGAGTGTCGCACGCCCCGCGCGACTTCGATCCAGTCGCCCGGGCCGAGCATGGCGAGATGGCCGGCGACGACCATCCGGAAGCGGCCGGAGACGACGG
>JBOGIW010000140.1:0-9700 GCA_050748045.1 Vicinamibacterales bacterium
GCCATACGCACGCGATCGCCGACGCCATCGCGCGCCGCCTCGCCGGCGTGCAGGCGCTGCCGCCCGGGCATCCCGAGGCAAGCCTTGCCGCGTTCACCGTCCCCGGCGTGGCCGACGCCATCACGGCCGGCATCGACGCCGACCTCCGGCAGCCCGGCGTGACGGACGTGACGGCGACGTACCGGCAGGGGCCGCGCCTCGTGAAGAGCGGCCGCGCCGACTACCTGCTGCCGACCGTCGTGCTCTGCGCCTCGCCGGAGGCCGCGATCGCAACGAAGGAGTACATGTTTCCCTTCGTCACGGTCGTGGAGTGCCCCGAGGACCGGATGCTGGAGGCGATCGGTCCGACACTGGTGTGCACGGCCATCACCTGCAGGCACGATCTCCGGCGGCGCCTCCTCGACGCCACGCACATCGACCGCCTCAATCTCGGACCCGTGCCGACTATTCAGCTCAACTGGCTCCAGCCGCACGAAGGCAACATCGTGGACTTCCTGTTCCGCGCGCGCGCGTTTCAAAGCGCCGCTCTATGAGGATTCTCTCCATCACCGCCGGCGCCGCGAACATGTACTGCGGGAGTTGCCTTCGCGACAACGCGCTGGCGCGCGAGCTGCTGGCGCGGGGGCACGACGTGACGCTGCAGCCGGTCTACACGCCGACGGTCACCGACGAAGAGAACGTCAGCAGCGACCGGGTGCTCTTCGGCGGCGTGAGCGTGTACCTGCAGCAGCACGTGGGCCTCTTCCGCCGCACGCCGTGGCTGGTCGACAGGCTGTGGGACTCGAAGGCATTCCTGACGCTCCTCTCGAAGCGATCGATCCCGGTCGACCCGAGCGCCCTGGGCGCGCTCACCATCTCCACGCTCGAGGGGGAGCGCGGCTTCCAGCGCAAGGAGGTCGAGAAGCTCGTCTCCTGGCTGCGCGAGGAGCCCCGGTACGACGTCATCAACCTGCCGACGGCGCTCCTCATCTCGCTCGCCGAGCCGATCAGGCGGGCGACGGGACGACCCGTGCTGGTGACGCTGCAGGGCGAGGATCTGTTCATCGACGGCCTGCCCGCCGCGGATCGCGACCGGGCCGTCGCGTTGATTCGCGAGCAGGTGCGGCAGGTGGACCTGTTCCTCCCGGTCAGCGAGTACTACGCCGACTACTCGGCGCAGCGCTTCGGCATCCCGAGAGAGAAGCTGCGCGTCGCGCCGCTCGGCGTCACGCTCGACGACCTCGAGCCGACGACGAGAACGCGCGCGCCGGACGACCCGTTCGTCGTCGGGTACTTCGCGCGTATCGCTCCGGAGAAGAGCCTGCATGTGCTGGCGGAGGCGTACCGCATCCTGCGGCGGGAGCGCGGCGTGGACAACGCCCGCCTCGAGGCGGCCGGCTATCTCGCGCCGGAGCACCGGAGGTACCTGGCGACGATCGAGGCGCAGATGCAGGCCTGGGGGCTCGGCGGCGAGTTCCGTTACCACGGCGCGCTCGATCGCGCGCGAAAGGTCGCCTTCTTCCATTCGATCGACGTGCTCTCGGTGCCGAGCACCTACCGCGAGCCGAAGGGCCTGTACCTGCTCGAGGCGATGGCGTGCTCCGTCCCGGTGGTGGCCCCGAACCACGGCGCATTTCCCGAGATGCTCGCCAGAACGTCGGGCGGCCTGCTGGTGCGCTCGGGCGATCCCGACAGCTTCGCCGAGGGCCTGGCGGCGATCCGCCGCCGCCCGGGGCAGGCGCGCGAGATGGGCCGGAACGGCGCCGCGGGCGTGCGGCGGCACTACAGCGTCGCGAGGATGGCCGACCGCGTGCTCGACATCTATTCCGAGGTGAGCCATGCGGCGACGGCCAGGGCCGTCGCCCTGCCGCGCGGCTCGTAGCGGCCACGGCCGTCACCGCGTGCGGCCGTGACGCACGGGTGGGCGCAACCGCTTCAGCCGTCGCCGATCCGGATGCCGCGTTCCAGAGAGATGCTGGCCGTTTCGAACATCACCAAGATCTACGACACGCCGCAGGGGCCGCTGCCGATCCTGCACGGCGTCACGTTCACGCTGGATCGCGGGCGGGCCGCGGCGATCATGGGACCGTCGGGCAGCGGCAAGAGCACGCTCCTCTACATCCTCGGCGCGCTCGAGGCGCCGTCGGCGGGCACCATCACCCTGAACGGCGAGAACCCGTATGTGCTCGGCGAAGCGAAGCTGGCGGCGTTTCGGAACCGTCACGTCGGCTTCGTCTTCCAGGACCACGCCCTCCTGCCGCAGTGCTCGGTGCTCGAGAACGTGCTCGCGCCGACGCTCGTGGCGAAGGACCGGCCCGCGCGCGAGTACGCGGATCGCGCGAGGGCGCTCCTCGAATCCGTCGGCCTCGGGCACCGGACGAGCCACCGCCCGGCCGAGCTGTCCGGTGGCGAAAAGCAGCGCGTGGCCATCGCCCGGGCGCTCGTGCACGCGCCGACGCTCGTCCTCTGCGACGAGCCGACGGGGAATCTCGATCATCGCAACAGTGAGGCGGTGGCCGACCTGCTGCTCGCGCTCCACCGGGAGCAGCGCACCATCCTCGTCGTCGTCACGCACAGCCGAGACCTGGCGCGCCGGTTCGACACGCGCTTCATGCTGGTGGACGGACACCTGGCCCCGGCCGCCTCGGGCGCCCTCGAGGGAGACGGTCCCGGACGGTCCGTCTCGACGCTGACGTGACGCGAGGGGATCTCGTCCGCCGCAGCCTCCGCCACTACTGGCGCGTGCACCTGGCCGTGGCGCTCGGCGTCGGCATTGCCGTATCGGCGCTCGGAGGGGCGTTCGTCGTCGGCGAGTCTGTCCGCGCCAGCCTGCGCGAGCTCGCGCTCGCGCGCCTCGGACGCGCGCATCACGTCGTCACGGCCGCGAATCTGTTCACCGCGCAACTGGCGGAGCGGCTCTCGTCGGCGCCCGCGTTTGGCGCGGGCCGGGAGGGCATCGTGCCGGTGCTGGCGCTCGAGGGCGTGGTGACGCACGAGCGCAGCGGCAGCCGCGCCGGCGCGGTGCAGGTGTACGGCGTCGACGATCGCTTCTGGACCTTCAACGCGATTGACGGCGTCACCGGGCCGGCGGGACGCGATGCGTTCCTGAGCCCCGCGCTCGCGGCAGAGCTCGGCGCCTCGGCGGGCGACGCGTTGCTGCTGCGCGTGCAGAAGCCATCGGCTGTTCCTGCCGGCCTGATTCAAGGCCGCCGGAACGAGCCCGGCCGGGCCATTCGTCTGTCCACGGCGCAGGTCCTCGACAGATCGCGTCTCGGTGACTTCTCGCCGAGGCCCCAGCAGGGCGCCACGCGCACGATCTTCGTGCCGCTCGATCGTCTGCAGCGCGACCTCGAGTCGCCGCATCGCGTGAACATGCTGCTCGCGGCACAGCGAGGCGACACCGCGGTCGGGAGTCTTGAAAGCCTTGTCGAGCAAAGCGCCGACCTCGCGGACCTCGGCGTGCGCACGCGTCCGCTCGAAGACCAGGCGCTCGCGCTCGAGAGCGACGCGGGGCTCCTCACCGACGCCATCGCGCGGGCAGGAACCGACGCGTCACGGGCGATTGGAGTCGAGCCGGTTCCGGTGCTCACCTACCTCGCCACGGCAATCAGGGCGAACGATCGGGAGATTCCATACTCACTCGTCACTGCGCTCCCCGAGCA
The DNA here is from genome assembly GCA_050748045.1 of Vicinamibacterales bacterium. GTDB lineage: Bacteria > Acidobacteriota > Vicinamibacteria > Vicinamibacterales > UBA2999 > CAVYVZ01. Next base: position 3,642 of record JBOGIW010000140.1, read on the forward strand.
CGTCATCAACGCCCAACTCCCAACTCCCAAACTCCAAACCTCAACTCCCAACTCCCAAACCCCAACTCTGCAGCCTGTGTGGCTCACCCGGTGGGCGGCCAACGATCTCGCCGCGAAGGTCGGCGACGCGGTCACCATCGAGTACTACCTCTGGTCGGACGACGCGGGGCTGACGACGGGAGGGTGGGAGTTCACGCTGGCCGGCGTGCTGCCGATGGAGCGACTCGCCGTCGACGCCGACCTCACGCCCGAATATCCCGGCATGTCGACCAGCCCGGACATCAGCGACTGGGATCCGCCGTTCCCCGTAGACCTGAAACGCATCCGGCCGAAGGACGAGGAGTACTGGGACCGTTATCACACGGCGCCAAAGGCATTCGTGCGGCTCGAGGACGGGCAGACGCTCTGGCGCTCGCGCTACGGCAGCGTCTCGTCATTGCGTATTCCCGCCCGCGGGCGTTCGATGGCTGACCTGCACGCCGCCTATCGGAAGGCGCTGGCGAAACATCTCTCCACTCGCTCCGCCGGCTTTCGCGCGATCCCCGTGCGCGACAACGCACTGGCCGCCGCCGCGGGCACGACGGACTTCGGCGAGTACTTCACGTACTTCAGCTTCTTCCTGGTGGCGTCGAGCCTGCTGCTCACGTTGCTGTTCTTCCGCCTGGGCGTCGAGTCGCGCGCGCGCGAAGTGGGGCTGCTCGCGGCGATGGGCTATACGCCGAACGCCATCCGGTCGGGCCTGCTCGCCGAAGGGGCGGTTGTCGCGATCGTCGGAGCCGCGATCGGGATTGCGGGCGCTCTCGCCTACTCGTGGCTGGTCATGTACGCACTCCGCACGTGGTGGGTCGACGCAGTCGGCACCACGGACCTCGCCCTTCACGTCTCGCCCGCGCCGCTCGCCACGGGCGCCGTCATCGGGGTCGTGGCCGGGCTGCTGTTCATCGCGTGGAGCCTGCGCGTGCTGCGCCGTGCATCCGCGCGAGGCCTGATGTCCGGCGCCTGGGTCGACGCCGACGCGATCGAGATGCCCGCGACAGGCACGACCCGGGCGACAGCCCCTGGACTTCGTGTGTTTCGTGATGCTCGTGCGTTGGCCGCATCGGGAGCGGCGCTGGCACTGGCGCTGGTCGTCGCCGGTTTCATGGGATGGCTGCCGCAGGCCGGAGCGTTTTTCGGTTCCGGCACGCTCCTCCTCGCTGCCGGCCTCGGCGGCCTGGCCGCATGGTTGCGCGGGACCTCGCGTCGCACCTTCACCGAAAGCGCCTGGCCAATCGCACGGCTTGGGCTGCGCAACGCCCGGTACCGCCCGTCGCGCAGCGTGCTGTCGGCGGCGCTCATCGCGTCTGCGACGTTCCTGATTGTCTCTGTCGGTGCCTTCCGGCGCGGCGCCGAAGACCTGCACGACCCGACGTCGGCCTCCGGAGGCTACGCGCTCATTGGCGAGACCATCGCCCCGCTGATGCACGACCCGTCGACGCCCGGTGGCCGGGAAGCGCTCGCGCTCGGCCCGGAGCTCGATGGCATCGAGGTGGCGCGCTTTCGGTTGCGGCCGGGAGACGATGCAAGCTGCCTGAACCTCTATCGGCCGCAGAGCCCGCGACTGCTTGGCGCGACCCGCGCATTCGTGCGAGCCAATCGATTCAGCTTCGCGCACTCGATGGCCGACACGCCCGAGGAAGCGGCGAATCCGTGGCTCCTGCTCAATCGGCGGTTCGAGGACGGCGCGGTGCCGGTTGTCGGCGACGCCACGTCGCTCGCCTACGTGTTCCACCTGGCCGTCGGCGACGATTACGTCATGCAGGGTCCCGACGGCGGGCCGCTCACGCTGCGCATCGTCGGCGCGCTGCGTGATTCGGTGCTGCAGTCGGAGCTCGTCATGGGAGACGCGCACTTCACGCGCCTCTTTCCGCGCAACGAGGGTTTCCGCGTGTTCCTGGTCGGCGGCGAGGCCGCGCGCGTGCCTGCCGTCGCGGCCGCGCTCGAGGAGCAGTTGCAGGACTTCGGGATGGACGTGCAGTCCACGGCCGAACGGCTCGCGTCCTACCATCGCGTCGAGAATACGTTCCTGACCACGTTCCAGGCGCTCGGCGCGCTCGGGCTCGTCCTCGGCACGCTGGGCCTCGGCACCGTGCTGCTCCGAAACGTGCTCGAACGCCGGCGGGAGCTGGCGGTCCTGCGGGCAACCGGCTATCGTCGCGCGCACCTGGTGCAGATGGTCATGGCCGAGAGCGTGTTCCTGCTGGCCTGTGGCCTCGTGCTCGGCGTCCTGTGCGCGGCCGTGGCGATCGGGCCGGCCTATGCCCAGCGCGCGCAGCCGTTTCCCGTGCTGCCCACGCTCGCGCTGCTCGTGGCCGTCTTCGCGGCCGGCATGCTGTCGACCGTCATGGCCGCGCGCGCCGTGGCGACGATGCCGCTGCTGGAAGGGCTGAAGAACGAGTAGAGGGAGACGGAGGAAGCCGACGGGACGGAGGAACGGGATCACGTAACGCGCGCTGATGAGGATGTGGCATGAGGACGCGTGTTGGCTCGACGTTCGTCTGCTGCGGCGCACTCGTTGCGAGCGTGGTCGCTTCGGACTGGCCGCAGTGGCGCGGCCCGAATCGCGACGGCGGCGGCGCGGCCTTTACCGAGCCCGCGCGGTGGCCGGAGAGACTGACCGCGCGCTGGACGATCGCCGTGGGAGGAGGCCACTCGTCGCCGGTCCTCGCCGGCAATCGTATCTACCTCCACTCACGCCAGCAGGAGAACGAGCTGATCTCGGCCATTGACGCCGGGAGCGGCACGGTGATCTGGCAGGATCAATACCCCGCGCCGTACCGGATGAACCCCGCCGCAGCCGGACACGGGCCGGGTCCGAAGTCGACGCCCGTCGTCGCGGGAGGCCGCGTGATTGCCTTCGGCATCAGCGGAATCCTCTCTGCGCTCGATGCGGCCACCGGCAAGGTGCTGTGGCGCAAGCCGGCGCCGTCCACGCTTCCGCTGTACGGCACGGCCATGTCGCCGGCGGTTGACGGCGCGCTCGTGATCGCGCACGTCGGCGGGCACGACACCGGCGCGCTGACCGCATTCGACGCGGCCACGGGCGCCGAGAAGTGGAAATGGACCGGCGACGGGCCCGGGTATGCGTCTCCCGTCATCGGCACCTTCAGCGGGACGAAGCAGGTGATCACGCAGTCGCAGGACCGCCTCGTGAGCGTGTCGGCGGCCGACGGCCGGCTGCTCTGGGAGCTGCCGCTCCGGACGCCGTATACACAGAACTCGGTCACGCCCCTGGTGCACAAGGACCTCGTGATCTATTCAGGACTCGAGCAGCCAGTCGTCGCGGTGCGGCCGGTGACGAGCGGCGGCAGGTGGGGTCTGGAGAAGGTCTGGGAGAACACCGAGAACGGTATGTACATGAGCTCGCCGGTCATCGTCGGCTCGAGGCTGTTCGGACTGTCGCACCGCAATCGCGGCCGTTTCTTCGCGCTCGATCTCGGCACGGGCCGGACGCTGTGGGCCACGCGCGGACGCGAGGCCGAGAACGCCGCGATCGTGAGCGCCGGAACGCTGCTGTTCCTCCTCAAGGACGACGCCGAGCTCGTGATCGCGCGGCCGAACGCCGCGTCGTTCGACGTGGTTCGCCGGTACACCGTGGCCGAGAGTCCCACGTGGGCCCATCCGGTCGTTGACGGGAACCGGATTTTCGTGAAGGATGCGGAACGGTTGACCCTCTGGACCGTCGGCGGGGTGTAAGCCCCCGCCCCACACCGTCGTATAAAGGCTTATGCGCGCACTCATCTTCGTCCTGGTCGTTGCCGCCTCCACCTCGCTCCACGCCGAGAACTGGCCGCAGTGGCGCGGCCCGCAACTGAACGGCGTCAGCCGAGAGACGAACCTGCCCTTCACGTGGGACAAGACCACCAACATCACGTGGAAGCTTCCGCTCCCGAGCTGGAGCGGCGCCACGCCGATTATCTGGGACAACTACGTCTTCCTGAACGTCGCGGACGGCGAGAACCTGTTTCTCTGGGCGGTCGATCGCCGCAAGGGAACGAAGCTCTGGGAGCGCACGCTCGGCGGCGGCAATCACAAGGAGCGCAAGCAGAACATGTCGTCGCCCTCGCCGGTCACCGACGGCACGCGCGTGTGGGTGATGACCGGCACCGGCATCCTGAAAGGCTTCGACTTCGCGGGAAAGGAGCTCTGGGCCCGCGACATCCAGGCCGAATACGGCCGCTTCGGCTTGAACTGGGGCTACGCCAGCTCGCCGCTGCTTCATGAGGGCTCGCTGTACGTGCAGGTGCTGCACGGCATGAAGACCGACGATCCGTCATACGTGATGAGACTCGACGCGACAACGGGCAAGACGCTCTGGAAGGTGGAGCGCCCGACGCGGGCCATTCGCGAGTCTCCCGACTCGTACACGACGCCGGCCCTCGTCCGCCACGGCACCGCGACCGAGATCGTCATCACCGGCGGCGACGTTGTGACCGGTCATGATCCCGCGACCGGAAAGGAACTGTGGCGCGCCGACGGGCTGAACCCGCAGAACAATCCCAACTACCGGATCGTGGCGTCGCCGGTTGTGCACGGCGGGCTGATCTATGCGCCCACGCGCGAGCGGCCGCTGCTGGCGATCAGGCCGGGTGGACGGGGCGACGTCACGGCGTCGCACAAGGTGTGGTCGACCAACGACGGCCCCGACGTCCCGACGCCGGTCACCGACGGCACGTATTTCTACATCGTGCGCGACAACGGCGTGATGTGGTGCCTCGACGCGAAGAGCGGCAACCCGATCTATGGGCCGGAGCGGTTGAGGCCCGGCACGTACAGCTCGTCCCCCGTCCTGGCCGACGGCAAGCTGTTCATGTCGAACGAGGACGGCCTCACGTCGGTCGTCAAGGCTGGGCCGGCGTTCGAGATCCTTGCGGAGAATGCCCTGGACGACTACATCCTCAGCTCGCCGGCCATTTCAGAAGGCCAGGTGTTCATCCGGACGGCGGCGTATCTCTGGGCGATCGGCCAGCACCGGACCAGCGGGACGCGCTAAACAGCTCATCTGACCCGGCATTCGCGTCTAGAACTGAGCGGTCTCCGTCGATCCCTCGAGCGCCTTGGTCGAGGCGCCGCCTCCTGTGATGAGGTCCGTCACGCGATCGAAGTAGCCGGTCCCGACCTCGCGCTGGTGCTTCGTCGCCGTGTAGCCGTCGGCTTCTGCCGCAAGCTCGCGCTCCTGCAGCTCCGAGTACGCCGCCATGCCCCGGTCGCGATAGCCGCGCGCGAGGTCGAACATGCCGTAGTTCAGCGCGTGGAAGCCGGCGAGCGTCACGAACTGAAAGCGGTATCCCATGGCGCCGAGCTCGCGCTGGAACGACGCAATGGTTGCGGCATCCAGGTACTTCCGCCAGTTGAACGACGGCGAGCAGTTGTAGGCCAGCAGCTTCCCCGGGTAGACGCGGTGTACGCCTTCGGCGAACGCCTTCGCCTCGGCGAGGTCAGGTGTGGATGTCTCGCACCACAGCATGTCCGCGTAGGGCGCATAGGCCACGGCTCGCGCGATCGCGCAGTCGAGACCGCATCGCAGGCGGTAGAATCCCTCCGCCGTGCGTGCCCCGGGCTCGAGGAACGGCCGATCGCGCTCGTCCACGTCCGACGTGAGGAGCTTCGCGCTGTCGGCATCGGTGCGGGCAATGAGGACGGTCGGCACGCCCATGACGTCGGCGGCGAGCCGGGCGGCCACGAGGGTCCGGATGAAGTGGCCGGTCGGAACCAGGACCTTGCCGCCGAGATGCCCACACTTCTTCTCCGAGGCGAGCTGGTCCTCGAAGTGGACGCCCGCGGCGCCTGCCTCGACGAACGACTTCATCAGCTCGAAGGCGTTGAGCGGTCCGCCAAAGCCGGCCTCCGCGTCGGCCACGATCGGCGCGAGCCAGTAGCGCCCGTTCGAGCCCTCCGCGTGCTCGATCTGGTCGGCCCGGCGCAGCGCGTTGTTCAGGCGGCGAACGAGTGCCGGCGCACTTGTCGCCGGATAGAGGCTCTGGTCGGGATAAACGTGCTCGGCGAGATTCGCGTCCGCG
>JBOGIW010000141.1:0-9660 GCA_050748045.1 Vicinamibacterales bacterium
TGGCACGGCCGTCGGCGTGCTGCCAGGCATCGGTCCCGCTCTGACGGTCGCGCTCCTCCTTCCCGTCACCTTCTCGCTCGACCCCGTCAGCGCGTTCATCATGTTCGGCGGCATCTACTACGGCGCCATGTACGGCGGCTCGACGACGAGCATTCTGCTGAATACGCCGGGCGAGACCGCGTCGATTGCGACGGCGATCGAAGGGCACGTCATGGCGCGGCAGGGGCGCGGCGCAGCCGCCCTCACGACCGCCGCGATCGGATCGTTTGTCGCCGGCACGCTGGCGACGCTGGCGCTCACCTTCTGCGCGCCGGCGCTCGCCGCCGTCGCGCTCCGCTTCGGCCCGGCGGAGTACTTCGCCCTCACGGTGCTGGCGTTCACCGCGGTCTCGGTGCTCCTGGGCGCCTCGATCATGCGGGGCCTCTTCAGCCTCTTCCTCGGCCTGGCGCTCGGACTGATTGGCATCGACCAGCTCACCGGCGACGCGCGCTTCTCCTTCGGCATTCCCCAGCTCCTCGACGGCATCGACGTCATCATCCTCGTGATCGGGCTCTTCGCGGTCGGCGAGACGTTCTACCAGGCCTGGATCTACGGGCGCGACGAGCCCGATGTCATCACGCTGCACGACTTCACCGGCATGAACCGCGAGGAGTGGAAGCGATCGTGGAAGCCGTGGCTGCGCGGCACCGCCATCGGCTTTCCGCTCGGCGTCCTCCCGTGCGGCGGGTCGGTGATCCCGACGTTCCTCTCGTACATGACGGAGAAGCGCCTGAGCGATCGGCCCGAGCAGTTCGGCCACGGCGCCATCGAAGGCGTGGCCGGCCCGGAGGCCGCCAACAACGCCGCGACCGCCGGCGTGCTCGTCCCGCTGCTGACGCTCGGGCTGCCCTCGTCGGCCACGGCCGCGGTGCTCCTGACCGCGTTTCAGCAGTACGGACTCCAGCCGGGCCCGCTGCTCTTCTCGTCGAGGCCGGAGCTGGTCTGGACGCTCATCGCGAGCCTGTACATCGGCAACGTGATGCTCCTCGTGCTCAACCTGCCGCTGGCCGGCGTGTGGGCGCGCGTGATGCTGGTCCCCCGGCCGCTCCTCTTCGGCGGCATCCTGGTGCTGGCGTCGCTCGGCGCCTACAGCCTCAACGCGTCCCTGCTGGATGTCGGGCTGATGTACGCGGTCGGCGCCGTCGGGTGCGCCATGCGCGTGTACGACTTTCCGCTCGTGCCCGCCGTGCTCGGGCTCATCCTCGGCCCGCTGTCGGAACAGCAGTTCCGCCGGGCGCTGGCCATCAGCGAGGGGGACCCGTCGGTGTTCGTCACGCGGCCGATTGCGGCAGGGGTGCTGCTGGCGGCGGTCGCGGTGCTGTTCGGATCGCGCATCTGGGCACGTCTCGGGCGGAAGGCCCGCGAACAAACCACGCACAAGACGACGCCTGCATCGCCCGCGGCATAACCAACTCCCAACTCCCAACTCCCAGCTCCCAACTCCCAACTCCCAACTCCCCAGCGCCCAACTCCCAACCCAGAACCCCGAACCCAGAACCCCGAACCCCGAACCCCGAACCCGAACCTGGAACCCGGAACCCGGAGCGTGCACGCGGCTGAGTGTCCGTCGGAGCGCCGTATCGGTATACAATGGCACTCCTGTGCATCCATTGATGCGACCGCCAGGAGACCCAGGACCAACGTCCGGCCCCGGCGGAGGATCCTCCCGAAAACGCGCTACCCTTCAGGTGGGCGGACCGCGCGTGGAGTCTCGATGGCGGCCCACATGGCAGTAAACGACGAAGCTGAGGCAGTTGATGTGGCCGTGATCGGAGGCGGCAACGCCGGCCTCTGCGCCGCGCTCACCGCGCGCGACGCCGGCGCCAGCGTCGTCGTCCTGGAAAGCGCGCCGCGGGTGTTCCGCGGGGGCAACAGCCGGCACACCCGGAACCTCCGCTGCATGCACACGGCCCCGACGGAACTGCTCATCGACTCCTACGCCGAAGACGAATACATCACCGACCTGATCCGCGTCACCGAGCACCAGACCGACGAAGCCCTGGCGCGCGTGGTGGTCCGCGGATCGGCGGGGTGCCCCGACTGGATGCGGAAGTACGGTGCCCGGTTCCAGTCGTCGCTGCGCGGCACCATGCACCTCGCCCGCACGAACGCGTTCTTCCTCGGTGGCGGCAAGGCGCTCATGAACAGCTACTATGCCGCCGCGGAGCGCCGCGGCATCCGGATCCTCTACGACGCGGAGGTGGTCGGGCTCGAGATCGACGACGGCCGCTTCCAGTCGGCGACCGTCGTGCGCAACGGCCGCCCGGCGTCGATCCGCGCCAGAGCGGCGGTCCTGGCCAGCGGCGGCTTCGAGTCGAACATCGACTGGCTCCGCGAGATCTGGGGGGACGCGGCCGACAACTTCATCATCCGCGGCACCCCGTACAACAAGGGGACGATCCTCCGGCTGATGCTCGACGGCGGCGCCCAGCCGGTCGGCGACGCGACGCAGTGCCATGCCATCGCCGTGGACGCGCGCGCCCCCAAGTTCGACGGCGGCATCGTGACGCGGCTCGACTGCGTGTCGCTCGGGATCGTCGTCAACGCCGATGCGGAACGGTTCTACGACGAAGGCGAGGACTTCTGGCCGAAGCGCTACGCGATCTGGGGCCGCCTCATCGCGCAGCAGCCGCATCAGATCGCGTTCTCGATCATCGACTCGAAGGCCATCGGCAAGTTCATGCCGTCTGTCTTTCCGCCGATGGTGGCCGATTCCATCCCCGAGCTCGCCGCGCTGCTCGATTTGCCGGCGGCCAAGCTCGACGCCGTCGTCGCCCGCTTCAACCAGGCGGTCCAGCCGGGTTCATTCAACCACGCGATCCTCGACGACTGCCGGACATGGGGCCTCACGCCCGAGAAGAGCCACTGGGCCCAGCCGATCGACACGCCGCCCTTCCTCGGCTATCCGCTGAGACCGGGCATCACGTTCACCTACCTGGGCCTGAAGGTCGACGAACGCGCGCGCGTGCTGATGCGCGGCGGGGAGCCGACGGACAACATCTACGCGGCAGGGGAAATCATGGCGGGCAACATCCTCGGGAAGGGGTACGTCGCGGGCGTCGGCATGACCATCGGCACGGTGTTCGGCCAGATCTCCGGGAAGGAGGCCGCTCGGCATGCGGTCCGATGAGCTGATTCCTCACGGCGAGCACGTCATGACGGTGTGCAATGCCTGCCGGTATTGCGAGCAGTTCTGCCCGGTGTTCCCGGCGATGGAAAACCGGTTGACCTTTGCCAAGGGCGACCTGATGTACCTCGCCAACCTGTGTCACAACTGCGGCGAGTGCCTGTATGCCTGTCAGTATGCGCCGCCGCACGAGTTCGGCATCAACGTGCCGCAGACGATGGCCGGGCTCCGCCTGCAGTCGTACGAGGATTACTGCTGGCCGAAGTCGCTGGGGCTCCTCTTCAGGCGAAATGGCATCCTGACGAGCGTGGCGCTGGCGGCGGTGCTGACCGGGATCATGGTCGCGGCGACGCTCCTCTTTGGCGGCGACGACCCGTGGCAGACGGCAGGCGGCGACTTCTACGCCGTCCTGCCACACGGCCTCATGGTGAGCCTCTTCGGCGCGGTCTCGGGGTTCGTGACGCTGGCGCTCGGCATCGGCGTCCGTCGCTTCTGGCGCGACATCGAGTCGTCCGGCGGGCCGGCGCGCTCGGAGCCGAAGGCCCTGACGGTCGCGCTCCGCGACGTGCTCACGCTCCGCCATCTCCACGCCAGCGGCGAGAACTGCACCTCGTCCGAGCAGGATCGGACGCCGTGGCGGCGCTGGTTCCACCACTGCACGTTCTACGGATTCCTGCTCTGCTTCGCGTCCACGTCAGTGGCCGCGATCTACCACTCGATGTTCCAGTGGGAGGCGCCCTATCCGTACGTCAGCCTTCCGGTGGTGCTGGGGACCATCGGGGGGATCGGTCTCCTCATCGGACCGGCAGGCCTTCTTGTCCTCAGGCACCGGCGGGATCGATCGCTCGGAGACCCGGATCAGAAGGGGATGGACGTGTCGTTCATTACCCTGCTGTTCCTGACGAGCCTGACCGGCATGCTGCTCCTCGTGCTCCGCGAACGGACGGTCATGGCCCCGCTGCTCGTCGTCCACCTGGGGGTCGTCCTCGCGCTCTTCGTGACGCTCCCGTACGGAAAGTTCGTGCACGGGCTCTACCGCGCCGCCGCGCTCATCAAGTACACGAACGAGGACCTCGCCTGGCTCCCCGAAGTCGCCAGGCCCGACCGGGCGCCGGCGCTCGGCACACCCGACTACCTCGGCGCGCGGCCACCCGTCCAGGGAGAGCAGCCGATTCAGTAGCGGGACGCCGGCGAGCGTACCGTCGCGCGCCGTGCGAACACCTGCGCGACCTCGCGAGGCAGGTCCCGGAACTCCGCATCGGTCAGATTGGCCTGGATCGCCAGGACCACCTTCGAGTCCGGGTACAGCATCAGGAACGACGTCCCGCCGACGGAGCTGCCCGAATGGGCGTAAAACGGTGGGCCGGGTGCGGCGGTTCGGATCTGCCAGTTCATTCCGTACCCTGTTACCTGGCCCGAGCTGGTGCGCTGCGAGGTGAACAGCAGTGTGAGCGTCTCGGCCTTCAGGAATCCCGGCGCGAGATGCGCGGAGCCGAAGCGCACGAGGTCCGACGGGTTGGTGATGAAGCCACCCGATGGGTACTTGTTCGAGTTGTCCGAGTACGGCGCGTTCAGCAGCACGCCCTTCTCGCCCGTGCCCCACGACGACTTGCGCGTGTGATACGAGGGCTTGCCGCCGGTCCGCTCGTAATAGCTCACGCGCCACGGAATGATCCGGTCCGGGAAGTCGCCTGATGACGAGGTCATGCCGAGCGGGTCGAAGACGAGCTCCTGCACGACCTGCAGGAACGGCTTGCCGGCCGCCTTCTGCACGACGAGGCCCAGCAGGTTCGTGCCGTAGCTCGAATACGAGTACTTGGTCCCGGGCGGGAACAGCAGCGGATCGTTCTGGAAGATCTCGAGCGTCTCCTCGACGTCGGCGTAGACCTTGGTGTTGAAGAACTCGTTCCCGTCCGGCGGATAGTGCCGGATGCCGGAGAGATGGCCGGCGAGCATGCGCGGGGTGATCGTGGCGCCCTTGGCCGGGAAGCCGGGCACGTATTTCTGAACGGGCGCATCCAGGTCGAGCCGCCCCATCTCGTGCAGCCGCGCGGCAGCCGCCATCGTGATCGGCTTGGCCACGCTCCCGCTGCGGAACCGTGTGACGGGCGTAACCGGCGCCCGGTGCTCGACGTTGGCGAAGCCGAACCCCTCGCTCCAGATCGTAATCCCGCCGACGGCCACGGCGACCGACAGGCCCGGCACGCCGCGCGCGTCGATGTAGCGCTCGATCCGCTCGCGCGCCTCCCGGATTTCCTCGGCATAGGCGCCGGCCGCCACGGTGCCGTACGGCGCCGCCGGCAGCGACTGCGCGAGGAGCGCCGGCGTCACAGAGACCGCGGCCATCAACGCCGCCACGCGGCTCCACCCTACGACATGTCCGATCGGCTTCATGGCTCACCTCGTTGAACGATGGCTTCCCGCGTCCCGGGGGGCGGCGCGCTCCTCGCGCACCGGAACCCGATGTAATAGTTCGCGCGATCGGGCCGGCTGCGGCCCCGGTTCGACAGGCGGAACACGCGCGGATACGGGCGCCAGGCCCCACCACGCGTCACGCGCGCCTCTCCCGACGACGGCCCCGTCGGATCGGCCGCCGGCGAGCGCGCGTAGTACTCGTCGGACGACCAGTCGTGCACCCACTCCCACACGTTGCCGATAACGTCGTGCAGCCCATAGGCATTCGGCGGGTACTTCCCGGCGGGCGTCGTGGCCGCGTGCCGGAACCCGTCGCTGTCGTTCACGAGGCCCGCCTCGTATCGATCGCCCCACGGATAGATCGTGCCGTCCTTTCCCCCGCGCGCGGCGCATTCCCACTCGGCTTCCGTGGGGAGCCGCCCTCCGAGCGCCTCACAGAAGCGCACGGCGTCGCCCCACGTGACGTTCACGATCGGGTGATCGCCGGCGCTCCATTCGGGTTGCGCCGGAAATGGCCGGCCGGCCTTCGCCGCGTACTCGCGGAAGGCCATGACCGTGACCTCGTGCGCCATCATCCAGAAGTCGCGCGTGAGCCGAACCGCGTGCCTCGGCTGCTCGTTCGCGCTGCACTCGCGGTCGTGCGGCACGCAGCCCATCTGGAAGGTCTGCGCCGGAATCCTGACCCACGCCGGTCCGGCGGCCGTGGACAACAGCTCCTGTGCACACAGCAGCGACGGCCCGAGGAACCAGGCACACACCGCGGCAGCGGCTCGCCGCCTCATCGCCCATCTCCACGCGTCGCGGAGACGGCGTCGCCGAACGCGTACAGGTGATGCAGCGTTCGCAGCAGGAGCAGCCCTCCCGACATCGCGGGCGTCGCCATGATCACGTCGCCCACCGGGTTCGTCGAGAGCAGTTCGTATTCCGCGCCCGCCTTCACCACGTGGACCTCGCCGTCTTCACTGGCGAAGTACAGACGGCCGTCGGCGGCCACGGGCGACGCGCTGTAGGCGCCGCCGCGATCGGCCAGGCGCCGCTGGTACACGCGCTCCCCGGTTCCTGCGCGGTAGGCGGTGACGACGCCGTTGTTGGCGAGCACGTAGAGGTGGTCACGGTACACGATCGGCGTGGGAATGTACGGCCCGCCGCGGCGCGTGCTCCAGGCGACGGAGCCGTTGCCCGACCCGTCCGGACCCGGCGTGATGTCGCCTCTCGCGCCTGGGCGGATCGCGAAGATCGGCTGCACGGGGCGATAGCCGCTCGTGACGAAGATGAGGTCCTTCGTGACCACGGGCGTGGGAATCGCATTCTCCGAGCCCCCGCCGAGCCGCCAGAGCTCGCGGCCCGTGAGCGGATCGTATCCGCGGACGAACCTCGTGCCGTTCGTCACGAGCTCGGCCGCCGATCCGTAGTCGTGCAAAGCCGGTGTGCTCCAGGACGAAAACTCGTCGCGCGAGGTACGCCAGACCTCGCGGCCGGTCGCCAGCTCATAGGCGGCCACGAAGGAGCCGTCCTGCACGTCGCACTGGACGATGACGAGGTTGCGGAAGAGGATCGGCGAGCTCGCCGTCCCCCACTGGAAATCAGGATCGTCGATCGATCCGGCATCCAGCACGCCGAGGCTGCGCTTCCAGGCGAGGCTGCCGTCCATCCGGTAGCTGTACAAGCCCTCCGATCCGAAGAACACGACCACGTATTCGCCGTTGGTCGCCGGCGTGGCCGTGGCGTGCGTGTTCCGCAGGTGGCGATCGACGCGAGGCACGCCCTGGTGTGCCGTCGTGTCCCACAGGATCTTCCCGGTCCGCCTGTCGATGCAGTACACGCGCCAGGCGTGCGACGTGCGATCGCCAGACGAGTCGATGTTGATGACATCTCCCTCGCGCGTGCGGACGTCGCGGCGGAAGACGGGCGTCTCGCGCGAGGAGACGGCTGTCGTGACGAAGACGCGGTCGCCCCACACGACGGGGCTCGAGTGGCCGAGCCCGGGCAGCGCCGCTTTCCAGACGACGTTGCGGGAGGTGGTCGCGTCCCACGACAGGGGCGGACCCTGGCCGTCGCCGATTCCCGACGCCTGCGGACCTCGAAACGACGGCCATGGCTGCCCGTCGGCGCGCGCGTCGAGCAGGAAGGCGGACACGAGCATCGCCGCCGAGAGGACCCGCAGAGACATCGCTGGCCGGTGCACGGCGCTACCAGGCGAGCCGCGGCAGGAGCGCAGGCTCTCGTCGCCGCACGCTCGACGCCGTCGCGCGCGCGGGCCCCTTGAGCACACGGCCGGGCCTGGCGCCGGTCAGCGCGCCCTTGCGGATGATCGGGACGCCGTTCACTACGACGTGGCGAATCCCGAGCGGGTATTGGTGGGGCTGGGTGAATGTAGCCGTGTCGGTCACCGTCCGCGCGTCGAACACGGTGATGTCGGCGAACATCCCCGCCGCCAGGCGGCCGCGCTGATGCTGCCCGATCTGATCCGCCGCGAGCATCGTCATCCGCCGGATCGCCTCCTCGAGCGTGAGCACCTTCAACTCGCGCACGTAGCGTCCGAGCACGCGCGGAAAGGTCCCGTAGCTGCGCGGGTGCGGGAACCCGAAGCCGTACTCGACGAGGTCGGCGTCGGTATCGAACATCGCCATCGGATGCCGCATGATCGCCTGCACGTCCGCCTCGTCGATGCTGTGATAAATCGCGCTGAAGCCGCCCTTGAGCTGGAGCTCGATGACGAGCTGGACGCCCGAGTCGACGGTGTTGGGGAGCTTGCGGTCGCGGGCCAGGTCGGCGAGCGTCTTGCCGTTGTAGCGCGGGTCCGAGCGCACGACGCGGAACTGGACGCGGGCGAGGTCGTTGCCGCCGCGCTCCTTCACGAAGATCTCGCGCATCTCGGCCTCGATCTTCACGCGCTGGGCCGGGTCCGCCACCCGCGCCGCAAAGCCCTTCGGCCCGTCGGCCAGCGCCCACTGCGGGAAGAGCACGCTCGATCCGGTGCTCGACGCGGTGTAGGGATAGAGGTCGTGCTTGATATCGAGGCCGGATGCGCGCGCCTGGTCGATCATCGCGAGGCTCTTGCGGCTCCATCCCCACTGCGACACGCCGACCGCCTTGTGGTGCTGCACCTGGCCCGGGAGACCCGCCTCGCGCGCGATCCGAATCAACTCCGCCACCGACTCCAGCAGGCCCGTCGCTTCGTCGCGCATGTGCGACACGTAGATGCCGCCGTGGCGCGCGGCGATCTTCGCCAGCTCGACGACCTCGTCGGTCTTCGCGTAGTTGGCGGGGACGTACACCAGTCCCGTCGAGAGGCCCAACGCCCCCGCGCGCATGCTCTCCTCGACCAGGCCCTTCATCGTCTCGAGCTCGGCGCCGGTCGGGGCCCGGTTGGCGAGCCCGAGCACCTTCGTGCGCACCCAGCTATGGCCGGCGAAGAACCCGACGTTCGGGGCCACCTGGAGCGCCGCCATGTACCGGTCGAGCGGCCAGGGCTGCTCGCCGGAATGCAGGCTGGCGAGGATGGTCGTAATGCCCTGCCGCGTGAAGTTCTCGGCGAGCGGGTACTCGTGAATCGTCGTCTGGATGTGGGCGTGCTGGTCGATGAAGCCGGGCGCGACGATGAGGCCGTCGGCTGAGAGCACGGCGGCGGCGCGCTCGGGAGCAATGCCGCCCGGGTTGACGTCGGCGATGCGGTCGCCCGCGATGGCGAGGTCGGCTCGGAACCGCGGCCGGCCGGTCCCATCGACTACGGTGCCGTTCTGGATGAGGAGGTCGTAGTCGGGGCGCGGCTGCCGGGCGGCGAGCGCCTCGACGAGCACGACCGCCACGAGCGCGATCCCTCCAACGGACGTCAGCGTGCGCATGGCGGTCCTCCGGGCCGGCGACGCGGTCGGGGCCGGCTCTCCGCCCGCCGGACGGCGGCGGGACCTCGTTTGACACGGCGTAGCAAGGGTGTTATCGTGCGCCGCACATCTGTATACATCGGTATCGTAGCGTTGGCAACTGTGCTCACTCTGGGACGACTATGAGCGACCCGCCGAACCGGCCGCCGTCGCGCCGCCGATTCCTCCGCTCCGCCGCCCGGGCCGGTCTCGCGG
>JBOGIW010000142.1:0-2254 GCA_050748045.1 Vicinamibacterales bacterium
GGCCGCGCTCGTCGGGGGGGAGCCGTCCGACATCGTATTCACCAGCGGGGGAACGGAGAGCGACAACTTCGCCATCCGGGGCGTGGCGGACGGGCTCCAGGCGACCGGCCGCCGTCATCTCATCGCGACGGGCATCGAGCATGAAGCCGTCCTCAATACGCTGAAGGCGCTGGCCCGCCGCGGCTGGCGCACGACGCTCCTGCCGGTCGACCAGACCGGGGTCGTGTCGCCCGACGCGCTCCGGGCGGCGCTCACGGATGACACGGCGCTCGTGTCCCTGATGCACGCCAACAACGAAGTGGGCACGATCCAGCCCGTGGCCGAGTTGGCGCGGGTTGCGCACGCGCAGGGAGCGCTCGTGCATACCGACGCCGTGCAATCGGCCGGAAAAATTCCGGTGGACGTGAAGGCGCTCGGCGTGGACCTGCTCTCCGTGTCGGCGCACAAGATGGGGGGGCCGAAGGGCGCCGGCGCCTTGTGGATGCGCCGCGGCGTCCGGCTGGTCCCGGTGCTCACCGGCGGGCGTCACGAGCGCAACCGCAGGGCCGGGACCGAGAACGTAGCGGGCATCGCCGGTTTCGGCACGGCGGCCACGCTCGCCGCGGGGAAGATCGAGGCCGACGCCGTGCGCCTTGGTGCGCTGCGCGACCGGCTCGAGCGCGAGATCGTGCGTGCCGTGCCGGGCGCCGTGGTGAACGGCGGCGGCTCGCCGCGCGTGCCGAACACGACGAACATCAGCTTCGAGCGCGTGGAGGCCGAGTCGCTCCTCATCGCGCTCGACCTGGCGGGCATCGCCGTCTCGACCGGATCGGCCTGCTCCTCCGGGACGCTGGAGCCGTCGCACGTGCTGAAGGCCATGGGCCTTCCGGCACACCGCACGCAGAGCTCGATCCGGTTCAGCCTGGGGATGGGCAACACGGATGCAGACGTCGATCGTCTCGTGGCCGTGCTGCCAGGAATCGTCGAAAAGCTGCGGAGCCTCTCGCGCGCCCCAGCGAGAGTGTGAATCGCGAACCCGGAACCACGAACGAGAGCACGGAACCCGGAACCAGGAACCCGGAACGCGAACCCGGAACAGGAACTCGGAACCTGGAACCGAACCCGGAACACGAACTGGGAACCCGGAACGAGGAACAAGGAACTCTCAGTTGCGCATCGTCGTCGCGATGTCGGGCGGCGTCGACTCCTCCGTCGCCGCGGCCTTGCTCCGGGAGCAGGGTCATGACGTCATCGGTCTGTCGATGCAGCTCTACGATCAGCGCGGCGCCCAGGGCGGCACTGAGACGTTCGGGCGCTGCTGCACGCTCGACGACCTCCACGACGCGCGCCGCGTCGCCGCCGCGCTCGGCGTCCCCCACTACATCGTCAACTTCGAGCGCCAGTTCGACGAGACCGTGATCTCGAACTTCGTCCGGGAGTACGCGAGCGGACGGACGCCCCTGCCGTGCGCGCGCTGCAACAGCGATCTGAAGTTCTCGACGCTCGTCGATCGGGCCATCGGCTTCGGCGCCGAGCACGTGGCCACGGGCCACTACGCGCGCGTCGAGCGGCGCGAGGACGGCCGATGGCTGCTCCGGCGCAGCAGGGACCGGCACAAAGACCAGTCGTACTTCCTGTTCTCGCTGACGCAGGCGCAGCTTGCGCGCGCGCGCTTTCCGGTGGGCGACCTGACGAAGCCGCAGGTGCGCGACGAGGCGCGGCGGCTCGGATTGGACGTGGCGGAGAAGCCTGACAGCCAGGAGATCTGCTTCGTGCCGGACGGGGATTACGCGACGTTCGTCGAGGCGAAGGCGCCCGCCGCTCTGCAGGGCGGGCCGATCGTGGACGAGCACGGGACGACGATCGGCGAGCACGGAGGCGTGCACCGCTTCACCGTCGGGCAGCGCAAGGGGCTTGGCATCGCGGCACCCGCGCCGCTGTACGTGCTGAAGCTCGATGCCGAGACGAGCACGGTGGTCGTCGGCGCACGCCAGTCGCTCGAGCGGACGACGCTGACCGCGTCGGGGGTGAACTGGATCTCGATCCCCCCGCCGGCCGAGTGGTGCCGAGTCGATGCGCAGATTCGGCATCGTCACGCGGCCGCGCCCGGCCGCGTGCGCGCGCTGGCGGACGGGCGCGCGGCGCTCGAGTTCGACTCGCCCCAGCCCGCCATCTCACCCGGTCAGGCCGTGGTGTTCTACGACGGCGATCTCGTCGTGGGCGGCGGCTGGATCGAGTAGCGGCATCCGGGGTCAGAACGGGGTCAGAGTGACGA
>JBOGIW010000143.1:0-24490 GCA_050748045.1 Vicinamibacterales bacterium
GAGCGCGAGCGCCACGCCGGCCGCGACGCGCAGCAGCGTCCCGCGCGCGCCCGCCTCGTCGATCTCGGCGAACGTGGCCACCGGCGCCTCGCGGATGTCGACGGCCGTGTCCGGCACGAGCGACAGCACGCGCAGCGTCAGCGGCGGCAGCGCATAGGTGAGGTCGCGGCCGGCCAGCGAGTCGCCCCCCGCCACGCGCGACTCCACGCGATAGCCGATCTCGAGCGGCGGCAGCGCCACCTCCGACGCGAACACGTTCTCGGCGATCACCCGCAGCCGGTACTCGAACTGCACGAACCGCCGCCCGGCCGTGGCGAGGTCGGCCGCACGCGCTCCGCTCATCACCTCGAACGGGGGGAGCTGCACGACCGAAGGGTCGAGGCGTGACTCGTCGGCGATGACGCGCGCGGCCTCCGTTTGCAGCAGCGAGCAGGTGAGAATGACGGTGAACGGTTCGCCCGAACGCACGGCCGTGGCGCTCGTGCGCCACCAGCAGGTCACCGGCTCCACCTCGACGCGTTCCGTGTCAGGTTGCGTCATCGCGGCGGCATCCGGCAGCGCCTGCACGGCAGCCCACGCGGTGATCGCGATGACGGGGAGGATCCGGATCATGATGTCGTCCGCCTCAGCCGGCGCTCCGCGACGAACTCCATGAGCGCCAGGTCGAACTGCGTCTGGTCGAGGCCCAGGCGGATCACGTCGAGGCCGACGGCGCGCGCCGTGCGCGCCACCTCGTCCTGCCATGCGCGCACGCGCGCGGCCATCCGGCGAGCGTCGGGGCCGGACATGACGCGCGAGCGCCCCGTCTCCACGTCCTGCACCTCCACCCATCCCGCCGACACGGCCGGCAGATCGAAGGCAAACGACGCATCGACCAGCGCGAGGAAGACGTCGTGCCGCGTATTCAGCCGCGCCAGCTCGCGCACGACCTCGCCGGCGTCCTCGAAGAGAAAGTCGGAGACGACCGGCACCATCGACGTCCTGCGCATGAACCCGCCGATGCTGCCGGCGATGCCCCCGGTCTCGCGCACGTCCTGCGTGCCTCTGCCCGTCTGGTAGGCGTCGAGGATCTGGATGACCTGTCCCTTCCCGATCCGCGGCCGCACGCCGGCCAGGCCGGCGACGCGATCCATGAACGTCACGAGCCCGACAGAGTCCTGGAAGAACACCGCCGACATGCCGATCGTGGCGATCGCGCGCGCGATGATGGCCGCCACCGGGACGCCGTCGAGGCCGCACTGCGTGGACGCCGACCTGTCTGCGACGATGACGACGCTCGACGTGCTTGGCTGCTCGAACTCGCGGACGATGAGCGGGCTGAAGTTGGTGAGCGACGACTGCGGCCAGTCGATCGCCTCGAAGCGGTCGCCCGCCTCCCAGTCGCGGAGCCCCGTGAAGTCGAAGCCCGCGCCATGGAACCGGCTCGCGTGCTCGCCGATCGTGAACTCGCGCATCCGCTTCAGGATGAGCAACTGGATCTCGGTGATGTCGGCGAGGCTGACGAGCGGCCCGTTCCCGGTCGTGTCGGCGGGGCCCAGCCAGGTGAGAGGGCGGCTCATGGGATCGGCACCCGCTCCACGACGTCCTGGATCACCGCGTCGGCGGTGAGGCCGTGGCTGGCCGCGTGCGGGCCGAGCCAGATCCGGTGGCCGAGCACGTACGGGGCGAGATCCTGGATGTCCTCGGGATAGACGACGTCGCGGTGGCGCACCACGAGCGCCCAGACCTTGGCGAGACGCCCCCAGCAGATGATGGCCCGCGGCGAGGCGCCGAGGTCCACGCCGCGCTCGACGAGGTCCGACGGCGAGTGGACCAGCCAGTCGATCTCCGGGTTGTAGGGCCTTGTCGCGGCCACGAGCCGCTGGATGTAGCCCCCGATCCGCTCGTGCAGGAACACGTGCTCGCTGATCGCCGACCGGAGCTGGATGATCCGCTCCTTCGGCATCAGCATGTTGAGCCGCACCTGCTTGAAGTCGAAGTTCACGAGCTTCCGTTCCTCCTCCGGCGGCAGGTACCCGATGTTCACCATGATGGCGAACCGATCGGTGGCCGCCTCCGACAGCGGGAACGTTCCCTGGCCGAGCTCGACCGGGTTCATCGTGGCGATGGCGAAGCTGAAGGCGGGCAGCTCGTACGTCGTCTTGCCGACGGTGACCGTGCGGTCCTGCAGTCCTTCGAGGAATGCGCTCTGCGACTTGAGCGGGATGCGGTTGATCTCGTCGAGGAGGATCACTTCGGCCTCCGCCAGCGGCCCGAACTCCGTGATGAGGTCGCCCGTGGCGGGATTGATCATCTGGAAGCCGACCACTTCCGTCGGCTGGAGATCCGCCCGGCCCTGGAGCCGGGCAAACCGCGCGTTGCTGATCGCGGCGAGGATGACGCCGAAGAACGTCTTGCCCACGCCGGGCACGCCGCGCAGCAGGAGGTTGCCCGAGTTGACCTGCCGCTGCTCCTTCTGGTCGTACGTGGTGGGGATTTCGGACAGCAGCACCACGTTGGCCAGCGTCTTCGGCCTCTCGTAGCCGACGAGCGCCTTGCCGCCCTCGGCGAGAATTGCGTCGTGAAAATGAATGGCTTGCTCGAGATCGGGGTGCAACGAAGCTCCGGGACGAATTATATCGGGACCGTCCAGCGCTCGCGGTCGCGGTACTTCCACCAGAACCGGCCCGTCTGCCAGTCGAAAGCCCGGAGGGATTCGAAGAGCCGCAGCCGCTGCACGCTGGAGGGGACCTCCTGGTCACAGGTGGACAGCGACCGGCGAAGCGCGAGCGTGTCGGCCCCCCAGGCGGCCGCGATGTCGGGGGAGGCGGGCCGGTCGAAGCAGTCGGTCACGTTTGCCCAGCGCCCATCCCCGGTCTCGGCTTCGAACCGGTACTCGAGCATCGGGTTCGCGCGGTCGAAGGCCGCGGTGCTGTCGAAGGTGGTCGAGTACATGTCGTACGCCGAGAGTGCCGGCCGTATCTCGAGCCCGAGGGCGGACGCCACGGCCTGAGCCACGACCAGCGCGGCCGCGGCGGCCCACTGCGCGCGAGTCAAGCGTGGGGCGGCCTCGACGAGCGCATCGCGCCTGGACAGGCGTTCCCAGGGGAGGAGGGCGGCCAGGAGCAGCCACCATCCGCGCCAGAGCTCGCCCTGCAACAGGAAAAACCCGGCAAGGAGCGAGGCAACGAGGGCGGCGACCACGAGCCGGTACGCCACGGTTCGCGAGAACGCGGCCGTCAGCGCGAGCAGCTCGATGGCGATAGCGGCGGCCGACGCCGTCACCGCAAGCGCCGGCTGCGTGGCAATCCAGAGCCCCCAGGGCACGGACGCGCGGTGGTAATCGGCGACGAACGCGAACTTCACCGTGCCGTTCGCAATCCACTCCGGCGTGGTCATCTTGGCGACCGCCGCGGCACAGAGCGCCACGCCCAGCACGAGCCTCGGCATCCAGATGGCAAAGCCGTAGGCCGTCGAGCGCGGCCCGGCAGGCCGTTGCCGGAACAGGGCATCGACGCTCCACGCATCCGACCATCGCGCCGGCCACAGGCACGGCAGCGCGATGACGAGCGCCGACACCGGGTGGCTGCCGAACTGCCGGGTCCAGACGAACATCCAGGCCCAGACGCCGGCCGTGGCCGCGACAAACGCCGGCCGCGTGACGAGACCGATGCCGAAGAGGGCGATGGCGCCGAGCGTGGCCGCCTCGAGGGTCGGGTATCCATCGATGCGGTGCACGCGCACGACGTGCAGGAGGCCGGCCGCGAAGACGATCCGGAACACGGCGACCGCCCGGGCATCCGCGACGGGCACCCCTCGGGTCGCCCATCGCAGCAGGTCGTCGCGGGTGATCCGTGGCGCGCGCATGCGCGGCAGCCAGCCGAGCGCGGCGGCCGCGCAGAGGGCTGCGCCCCACGCCAGGACGAAGGGACCCTGTTGAACGACAATCGAGAGCCAGCCCCCGCGCCGCGCGTCGAGCGGGCCGCCGAGCACTACCGGCTCGATGAGGACGAGCATGGCGGCCAGGGCGAGCAGGCCCCCGGCCGCCCGGGAGTAGCGCGCGTGCATCGAAGGGGAAAGCCGCTTAAGTATAATCTCAGGTTCGCATGCGCATTGCCCGCCTGTTCCTGGTCAGCGGACGTGTGCAGGGAGTCGGTTTCCGGTACTTCGTGCACGACGTGGCGCGGCGCGAGGGCGTCACGGGGTACGTGCGCAACCTGCCCGACGGCCGGGTGGAGGCGCTCGTCGAGGGCGAGATCGAGTCCGTCACGCGCGTCGAGCGGGCGATTCGATTGGGGCCGGGCGGCGCGCGCGTCGAGCGCGTGGAGGCCGACGTGCTCACGCCGAGCGGGGCCTACACCTCATTCAGGGTGATGAGTTGATGGATCTCAAGCAGCACATCCGCCACGTCCCTGATTTTCCCAGGGCTGGCATCCTCTTTTACGACATCACGACGCTCCTGCGCGATCCGCAGGGCTTCAAGACGACGATCGACCTCCTGGCGACGCCGTACGCGGGCCAGCACGTGGACCTGGTCGTCGGGATCGAGAGCCGTGGCTTCATCCTGGGCGGGGCCGTGGCCGAGCGGCTCGCCGCCGGGTTCATTCCGATTCGCAAGCCCGGCAAGCTCCCGGCGACGGCCCTCAAGGAGATCTACGACCTCGAATACGGCAAGGACGCGCTCGAGATCCACGCCGACGCGCTCAAGCAGGGCCAGCGCGTGCTCATCGTGGACGACGTGCTGGCGACGGGCGGCACGGCGGCGGCGGCGGCGCAGCTCGTGACGAAGCTTGGCGGCGAGCTCCACGGCCTGGCGTTTCTCATCGAGCTCGTCGCGTTGAACGGCCGGTCCAAGCTCGCCCGGGAGCACGTCTACTCGGTGCTCCAGTATTGAGCGTGACCATCGCGCCAGCCTTGCTGACGGTGGTGATGGTCCTCGGCCTTTTCACCCTTGTCGTCATTGCGATCCTGTCGGCGCTCGTCGCGCGCGAGCTGCGGCTCGGCCGGCACGAGGCGGCGATCCAGGCGATGCTCCGGACGTTCGGCCAGGCCCGGGCGGCCGTCGCGCACGATCCGGGGCAGATGCTCGCCTGGCACCCGCTGGCCGAGGCGGGGCGGACACTGTTTCCCGCGGCGTTCACGGCGCTCGACGAGGCGACCGGCGGCCGCTTTCCATTTTCGAAGGAGACCCTCGAGCGTGCGCACGCCCGGGTGTCGAGCGAGTGGCTGGCCTGGGAGCAAGCGCACGACGAGGAGTACCGGATCAAGGCCGCGGCGGCCGAGCAGGACCTCGCCGCCGCGACGGGCGACGCCGCCCGCCTGGCGCGCGCGCGGCTCGACCGGATCCAGCACGAGAAGATCGAGCGCTACCAGCAGCGCTACGAGGAGTACGTCCGGACGTCGAGGGCGCTGCAGGCCCTGTTACAATAGCCCTCTGCGTCCCCGTAGCTCAGATGGATAGAGCGCGCGCCTCCTAAGCGCGAGGCCGGCAGTTCAACTCTGCCCGGGGACGCCACTCATGTGTCCGGCGGATCGGGGGGACAGTTCCGGTTCGAGAACTTGCGGCCGCCAGATTCGGACATCGCCGACGATGAAGATCCAGATTCGGGATCCGGAGGGATTCCCGGCTACTTCTCGGTCTGTCGGCGAAACGACTCAGGCTCATGACCATTTCGCCTTTACCGGGACCTCTCGGCAACGAAAGCAGAGTACGGCATTGAGTTCATCGTGTCGTGAATGTTCTGGTATTTGACTTTCCGCGCACATCTCGACGCGACCATGGTGCGGGTCTGCAACCTCCGGCGACAACTACAGGGACATCTGTGCCACTGTACCCGCGAGCGAGGACATCGAAGCTTACGAGTACTACCACGACTGCCCGGTTGAATAAGCGACAACGACTATCATGAACAACTTCATGCGCGTCGCGACAGTCGGGCTCTTCGTTACGATCGTTGTTCTCGCCGTCAATGTCGCGCGGTTGGCGTTACCCAGCATTCGGGCACAGTCGATTACGGTGGTACCGTACACGGTTGTGTTGGCCGAGACGATTGTGGCTCCAGACGGACGGCGTCTGCCCGGCCCGCATCAGATGTGGGCCGTTCGCTCGGACGGAGCAGTGGTTCTGAAATTCGGCAGCGCTGGCACAGGGAGTCGACAGATCCGCTTCGCCTCAGGAGTCAAGGTGTCGACGAACGACAAGAGGCGCGCGAAGAGTAGTGTTCAGACGCCGCTGGATGACTCCTGGGTCCGAGATCCTCGCGAGAAGTGCGTAAGGACGATTACCGGATTTCAGAGATCCGATGAGAGCGCATCTGGCGAGGAGATCTTGAACGGCTATCGCACGGTAGAAGTTGCTCAATTCGATGCCAGTCGCTGGTACGCCCTGGACTACGGCTGTGCGTTAGTAAAGCACCGAGTGGACCACGGAGAGTTGGGGTCCAGCGAGCTGGACCTCGTGACGTTAATTGCCGGCGAACCGAGTCCGACGTTGTTCGCGATTCCGAGCGATTATGTCGAAGGGCCGCCGTCAAGCTTGGCCGGACCCAGGCCTGTGAACTGCACCGGTGCGTGTGGAGAGTCGCAGAGGGCTCATTTCGAGCGACTCGACGCGAGCTACTACCGCCATCGCGTACGCTGATCGACGACTCGAGACGCCCGGCCTCAGGCCTTCCGACGTGTTTGGTCACGTCGACTTCTTTTCGAGATGTCGCGCGCCGCGAGCCCGCGCACCACGTGCGCCGCCAGTGTATCGCACGATCCGGCGCGATGTGGCACCTACTTCGCGCGTGTCATCCCACTCGTTCCGCCCTGTCGGAGCGGGACCAACGTACGGCCCGCCGATGTCTGCCCCAATACATGCGGACCCACCAAACGTCTCTTCGGCCCGAGCCAGCGCGCTTTCAAGCACGAACTCGCTGACCGAACGCTTCGCAGCCGTCGCGGCGGATTGAAGAACGCGCTTCGCTGCAAGCGTCAACCGCAGGTCCAGTTTTTCCGTCCGCGCTACTGTCGGCATGTTGTTCTCCCTCAAGTAGGGCAGGTTCGCCGACATTGTCATGACGGGCAGTTGAAGTCTTGAAACGGCCGTGGCTTGACGAAACGTGCCTAATGGGGACGCGCGCTCGCCGAGGCATCGGGAATAGTGGCGAACCCCAGGACGGGCGACAGAGACGGCCGCGAACTGGATCGCAGCGATCGAAGCCGCCGAGCCCAGCCGCCGATCGGATCACGCCGCTTTTGTTAAGATGATGGCTCCCCGGAGCGGCAGCGTCCACGATCGCGAGGCCTGGAGCCGTCGGGGACCCCAATCAGGTCCGAACACGGGACCCAGGACCAGAGATCAAGGGCAAGACCCAGGACCTGACACCAGAGACCAAAGACCGAAGACCACAGGCCAAAGACCACAGGCCAAAGACCAGAGACCAAAGACCCGAGACCAAAGACCCGAGACCAGAGCCCCCATGAAAGCCAAACAGCGGCACCACCTCAAAGAGAACGAGCTCGCGCAGTCGATTGCCTCGGCGCGCGACTTCATCGAGACGCGCAGCCGGGCGTTGAGTCTCGCGGCGTTCGTCGTCTTCCTCGTCGCCGTCGCGCTCGCCGGCATGGTCGTGCTGCGGCAGCGGACGCAGGCGGCCGCCGAGCGGCTCCTCGCCGAGGCGATGGTCGTGCTCGACGCGCAGGTCGTGCCGAGCGAGCCGACGGACCCGACGAGCCCAACGCCGCCGCCGGCGGCCATGGCCGGCACGGGCACCTACACGACGGAGACCGAGAAGCTGACGGCCGCCGTGCCGAAGCTGCAGGCGGCAGCCGAGGCCTACCCCGACACGGTCGCGGGCGTCACGGCGCGGTATCACCTCGCGGGCACGCTGGCGACGCTCGGGAAGCACCAGGAAGCGGCCGCGGCCTACGACGAGGTCATCCTGCGGGGCGGCGATGGTCTCTACGGAACCATGGCGCGGCTCGGCAAGGCGGCGGAACAGGCACGCGCCGGACAGCACGACGCGGCCATCGCTACCTACGAGGAGCTGGCGGCGCGCAAAGACGGCGACGTTCCAGCCGACGCGGTGCTGATGGAGCTCGCGCGGACCTACGTGGCGGCAGGGAAACGAGACGAAGCGCAGAAAACGTTCACGAGGATCGTCGACGAGCACCCGGATTCGCCGTACGCTGCCGACGCCCGGCAGCAGCTCGAAACGCTCGAGGGCTAATGCGTCGCCGATGAGGGCTGGGCCTTCCTCACGTCCTTCAGCACGGTGAAGTCCGCCGTCGGCACGAGCCGCAACCCGCTGATGCCCGGCTGCGCGACGGCGACGTTGGTTTTGTTCCAGAGGCTCACGTAGGGCTGGTCTTCGGCCACGAGCTTCTGCACGGCGCCGTAGAGCTCCTTCCGCGTCGCCTCGTCTGTAGCGCGCGCGGCCTCATCGAGCAGCCGATCGACTTCCGGATTGCTGTAATACCCGCGATTGAAACCGGCCGGCGGCACCTGCTGGCTGTGAAAGACCCGCCGGAGGATGTCCGGATCGGCCATCGCGCCTCCCACCCACTGCAGCGTGAACATCTGGAAGCGTCCCTGCAGCACGTCCGCATAAAGCGTGGCGAACTCGTAGGAGCGGACGTCGACATCGATCCCCACCTGGCGCAGATCCTGCTGAATGACCGTCGCCTGCAGGCGGCTGAATTCATTGGTCGAGGTCTTGAGCGACAGGGTGAAGCGGGGAAGCGGGCCGTCGCCGTCGGGGTCGCGACGGCCGGCCTCGTCGAGGAGCTGTCGCGCCCGGGCGCGGTCCTGCGTGAACACGCGAACGTCCGGCTCGTACGCCCACGACACCGGCGGCAGGAGCCCCGTGGCCACGCTCGCCAAGCCGCGGCGGAGGTGCCTGACGATCGCCTCGCGGTCAATCGCATGCGCGATCGCGTGGCGCACGCGCCTGTCGGCGAGGACCGGGTCGCGCATGTTGAAGCCGAGGTACTGATAATCGGTCCCCGGCGCCGTGACCGCCGTGAGCCGGCCCTCGTCCTGCAGCTGGTGCGCGATGTCGGGGTTGATGTCGTTGATGACGAGGTCGATGGTCCCCTTGCGGAGCTCGAGACCGCGCATCGTGTCGTCGGGAACCACCTTCAGCACCACGCCGGGATTGAGCGGCAGGCCGTCGTGATATCCCTCGAACGCGGCGAGGACGACGCGGTCGTCCACGTCGTAGCGCACGAACCGATACGGCCCCGTGCCGATCGGGAACGCGCGCAGCTCGGCGCCGGCGCCCGCCGGGACGATCGGCAGGACGAGCTGCACGGGAAACGATCCGAACGGCTCCGAGAGCCTGAACTGGACCGTGTAGTCGTCCAGCGCCGTGATCGATTCGAGAATGCGGTAGGCGCCCTTGCGGGGGGAGATGAAGTCGGGTGCCATCAGGCTCGTGAAGGTATAGACGACATCCCTCGACGTCAGCTCGTGCCCGTCGTGGAAGCGCACGCCGCGGCGCAGGTGGGCGACGTAGGTGACCGGGTCGGGATGCTCGAGACGCGCCGCCAGCCCCGGGACGACGCGCAGGTGCTCGTCGAGCCTCATCAGGTAGCCGAAGACCAGCTCCGACACGCGCTGCGAGATCTCGTCGGTGCCCACGCGCGGATCCAGGTTGTTCGGCGCGCTCTGCACGGCGACCACCAGCTCGCCGCGATCGGCCGCGATCGGCGCGGCGCATCCGGCGGTCAATCCCAGAACCAACATCCCCACTCCCAGGACTGCCAATCTCCACAGCGGGACAGTGAGCGTTTGGAGTTGGAAGTTGGGAGTTGGCATCAGGTCTCCGCGATCTTCTTGAGCTCGGCCAGCAGGCCCAGCGCCTGCAGCGGCGTCGTGTCGTCGATGGTGACGTCCCGGAGTCTGCGCGCGACCTCGCTCTCCTCCCGTCCCGGCGTGGCGAAGAGCCCGAGCTGCGGCGAGGCCTGCTGCCGGGGCGCGTCCGAGAGTGACGGCCGGCCTCCGCGGCTCAGCTCGTCGCGCTCGAGGCCGACGAGGATCTCCTTCGCGCGCGAGACGACGGAGGAGGGGAGCCCGGCGAGGCGGGCCACCTGGATGCCGTAGCTGCGATCCGAGCGGCCCGGCACGATCTTCCGGAGGAAGATGATCTCGTCCCGGTATTCGCGCGCCGACACGTGGGCGTTCACGACGCCGGGCAGCGCGTCGGCGAGGTCCGTGAGCTCGTGGTAGTGCGTCGCAAAGAGGGTTTTCGGACGCGCCTTCGCGTTCGTCGCGAGATACTCCGCCACGGCCCACGCGATGCTCAGCCCGTCGAAGGTCGACGTGCCGCGGCCGATCTCGTCGAGCACGACCAGGCTCCGGGACGTGGCGGTGTGCAGGATGTTCGCCGTCTCCTGCATCTCCACCATGAAGGTGGACTGTCCGCGGGCGATGTTGTCGGAGGCGCCGACACGGGCGAAGATGCGATCCACGATCGGCAGCTTCGCGTCCCGCGCCGGCACGAAGGACCCGATCTGCGCCAGGAGGGGCATGAGCGCGGCCTGCCGGAGATACGTGGACTTGCCGCCCATGTTGGGGCCGGTGAGGATCACGAGCTGCCGGGTCGTGCCGTTCAGATCGATGTCATTCGGCACGAACGCATCGGGGGCGTAGCGCTCGACCACCGGGTGACGTCCCTCGGCGACGGCCATCTCGTCGCCCTCGTGGACGTGCGGCTTGGTGTAGTTCGAGAGGGCGGCCGTCTCGGCGAGGCCGGCCAGCACGTCGAGCATCGCGAGCGCGCGCGCCGTGTCCTGGATCCGCGGCGCCTCGGCCGCGACGTTCTTCCGAAGGTCTTCGTAGATCTCGAGCTCGCGCTCGAGGATCCGCTCGTCGGCGCCGAGCACCTTCTCCTCGTATTCCTTCAGGGCGGGCGTCGTGAAGCGCTCGCCGCCGGCGATCGTCTGTTTGCGCTGGTAGTCGGCCGGCGCGTTGTGCAGGTTCGCCTTGGAGATCTCGATGTAGTAGCCGAAGACGCGGTTGAACCGCACTTTCAGCGAGGCGATGCCCGTGCGCGCGCGCTCGCGCGCCTCCATCTCGGCGATCACCTGGCGCCCGGAGCGGCTGATCGTGCGCAGCGCGTCGAGCTCCGGATCGACGCCGTCGCGCGTGAAGCCCCCCTCGCGCGTCACGGCCGGCGGCTCAGGGACGAGCGTCCGGCCGACGAGCTCGCGCACCTCGGCGACATCGTCCAGTTCCGCCACGAGGCTCCGCAGGAGCGGCGCCTGCGCGTCCTGGAGCACCAGCCGGACGCGGGGGACGGCTCCGAGCGACTGTTCGAGCGCGACCAGGTCGCGGGGGCCGGCCGTGCCGAGCGCCGCGCGCGCGACCAGGCGCTCGAGGTCATGGACGTGCTTCAGCGTCTCGCGGAACTTGCCGCGGTCGGTCGCGCGGAACGCCAGCTCCTCGACGGCGTCGAGCCGATCGCGGATCCGCTCGAGCGAGACGAGCGGGCGGAGGAGCCAGCTCCGCAGCATGCGACCTGCCATCGGCGTCACCGTGCGGTCGATCTCGTTCAGCAGCGATCCCGGGGAGCCGCCCTCGCTCCCCTGGACCACCTCGAGGTGCCCCAGCGTGATTGGATCGACGATCAGGCACTCGGCGCTCGTCTTGTAGCGGATGGCTCGAACGTGCGCGAGGTCGACCTTCTGCGTGCCCCGCAGGTGGGCCACGAGCCCGCCGGCGGCCCGCACCGCCGCGACGCGGCCGTCGAGGCCGAAGCCTTCGAGGCCGCGCGTCCGGAGCTGATCGAGCAGCGTCCGGCGGGCCGACTCCGTTTCGAAGCTCCACGCCTCGGCGGTCGTCACCGGCACCTGGAGCCGCGCAATCTCGGGCAGCCGCAGGGCGAGGTCGGAGTCGTCCGGGACGAGGACTTCGCGCGGCCGAAGCACGGCGATCTCGTCGCCGAGCGCCTGCAGCCCCTCGGCGCCGCTGTACTCGGCCGTGGTGAACTCGCCGGTCGACAGATCCAGCAGGGCAACCCCCACCGCGTGCGGCGCCGCCGCAAGGCCGGGCCCGCTGTCGGACGACACGAGCGACATCAGGAACGCGGGCTCGCGCGCGTCGAGGTAGCTCGCATCCGTGAGCGTGCCCGGCGAGACGACCCGCACGACCTCGCGCTTGACGAGGCCCTTCGCTTTCTTCGGGTCCTCGACCTGCTCGCAGATCGCGACGCGGAAGCCCTTCCTGACCAGCCGTGCCAGGTACGCATCGACGGCATGGTAGGGGACCCCGCACATCGGGATGCCGGTGCCGCCGGCGTCCTTCGAGCGGGAGGTGAGCGTCAGATCGAGGGCGCGGGCGGCCACGAGCGCGTCCTCGTAGAACATCTCGTAGAAGTCACCCATCCGGAAGAAGACGATGGCGTCGCGGTGCTGGCGCTTGGCCTCGAGATATTGCCGCATCGCGGGCGTCGCGGTGGCCGTCGAGCTCATGGGATCACGTTATTATCGTTCATCCCATGTGGGTCCTTGCGCTCGACACCACCACGGCTGCGGGGAGCGCGGCGCTGGCGGACGGCGCGCGCGTGCTCGAGGTGGCCCCGCTCGACGCGTCGCAGCCCGTGGCGTCGCGCGTGCCCGGCGATCTCATGACGCTTCTCGCCAGACACGGCGTCGAGCTGCCGCGCATCGACCTCTTCGCGGTGGCCACAGGCCCCGGATCGTTCACGGGCCTGCGGATCGGCATCGCGGCGATGCAGGGGCTGGCGTTCGCCGGCGAGCGCCCGCTCGTCGGCGTGTCGGCCTTCGAGGCGCTCGTCGGGCTGGCCGAGGCGCCGCGTGTGGCTCCCTGGATCGACGCGTGGCGCGGCGAGGTGTACGCCACCGAGTACGAGCACGGCGTGGAGCTGTGGGCCCCGATCGTCGCCACTCCCGAGGAGGCCCTTGCGTCCATGCGGCACGCCGACGCCGTGTTCATCGGCGATGCCGCCGTGAAGTACCGGGATCGTCTCCCGCGCGTCATCGCGCCGACACCGCTCCTGGCCGGTGCCGTGGCCTCCCTGGCGCACGCGCGCGCCCAGGCGGGGGAGCGTCCGCCGCCGCACGCCGTCCGCCCGATGTACGTGCGGCGTCCCGATGCGGAGCTGGCGCGGGAGAAGGCCGCCGCGCCGGGACGCCCCAGGCGATGACCTTCTCCATCGAGCGGCTCAACGACGAGGACGACCTCGACGGCGTCCTGGAGGTCGAGGAGGAGTCGTTCACCAATCCCTGGACGCGGGACATGTACGCCTGGGAGCTGCAGAACCGGTCCGTGTGCCACATCTACGTCGTGCGGACGCCCGAGTATGCCGTCGCGGGCTTCTGCGCCTTCTGGCTGGTGTTCGACGAGATCCACATCAACAACGTCGCGCTCCGGCCGTCGCTGCGAGGGCGGGGGCTCGGGACGGCGCTCATGCAGCACGTGTTCGCCGAGGCCCGGAGGCTCGGCGCCTCGCGCGCCACCCTCGAAGTCCGCGCGTCGAATGTACGGGCGCGGTGCCTCTACGAGCGGCTCGGGTTCACCCTCGCCGGCACGCGCCGGAACTACTACACGAAGCCGGTGGAAGACGCCCTGATCCTCTGGCTCGACTTGATCGTGGCTGGCTTTGACAAGACTGGGGGAGGGTGCTAACGTGCGCGTAGATCGCCCCTGATGTCTCACCTTTTCCTCTCATCCGGTTTTCATCGAAAAAGGAGGAGCGGCTATGAGCGCAGCTGATGCGCAGGAAGTGAAGAATCTCCTGCTCCAGAGCGACGATACCTATCGCCAGCTGGTCAACAGGCACCAAGAATTGGACTCCCGCCTGCACGAGCTCTCCGCAAAGCACTACTTGACCTCCACTGAACGAGTCGAAGAAGTCACACTCAAGAAGCGCAAGCTCGCCGTGAAGGATCAGATGGAAGCCATCGCGCGCCAGTTCCGAGGCACTCGCGCGTCCTGACCGCGGCTCTCGCACGGCTGTGTTCACGAGGGGTCAGCGTCTGTCGCCTGACCCCTTTCAGCGTACCCGCTAGAATGATCCTGTGAGGATCGACCCGGCCGGGTACCCCTTCGTCGCCGGCGCGCTCGTCGCCGCCGTGCTGGTGGGCTCGATCGCGAGCTGGGCGCTTGCGGTGCCGCTCGTCCTCCTCGCGGGCGCCTTCACGTTCTTTTTCCGCGATCCCGACCGCGCCGTCACCGACGATCCGGCGGCTGTGCTGTCGCCGGCCGACGGCCGGGTGATGGTCGCCGGCGCGACGACCGGACACGCCACACCTCCGGGAAACTGGCAACAGATCAGCATCTTCCTGTCGCCGATGGACGTGCACGTGAACCGCATCCCCATCGGCGGGCGCGTCACCAGAGTGCAGTATCATCCCGGCCGGTTCCTCCCCGCCTACAAGGCCGAGGCTGGCGACCTGAACGAGTACACCGAAGTCTGGATCGAGCACGAGGGCCAGGCGATCGTCTTCCGCCAGATTGTCGGGATCCTGGCGCGTCGCATCGTCTGCCGCGTGCGGGAGGGGGACCTCGTGAAGGCGGGCGATCGGTTCGGCGTGATGAAGTTCGGCTCGCGGATGGACCTCTTCCTGCCCCCGAGTGCCAGGCTGCGTGTGAACCCGGGGGAGCAGGTCATGGGCGCAGTGACCGTGCTGGCGGAGCTGCGGCGATGAGCGGCGACGGGCCCCGCCGCGGGCGGCTGCGGATGCTGAGACCGCTGCGGCGCCGTACCGACAAGCAGGCGCGCCGGCTGCGGCGCGGCGTGTACCTGTTGCCGAGCCTCTTCACGCTAGCCAACATGTTCTGCGGCTACGCGTGCATCGTTCTTGCGATGCGCGGCGAGCTGGCCACGGCGGCGCCCTTCATCGGCGTGGCGTTCGTGCTGGACGTGCTGGACGGCCGCATCGCCCGGCTTACCGGCGCCACGAGCGATTTCGGCGTCGAGTTCGATTCGCTCGCCGACGTGATCTCGTTCGGCGTGGCGCCGTCGATTCTCGCGTTCGCCTGGGGCCTCCATCCGCTCGGACGGCTCGGATGGGCGGCGGCATTCATCTTCACGGCGGCCGCGTCCGTGCGCCTCGCGCGCTTCAACATCCAGACGGGCGCGGCGCACGACAAGCGGTACTTCGTTGGCATGCCGAGCCCGGCGGCCGCCGGTGTGCCGGCGGCGACCGTCTTCGCATTCCCGGCCGGATTCAATACCTCCGCCGAAGCGTTGCCGGTGCTCGCCGTCGTGCTCGTACCGGCCGTGCTGATGGTCAGCACCATCCGCTTCCGCAGCTTCAAGACGATCGATCTGCAAGCGCGCCGCAGCTACCCGATCCTCGTGCTCTTCGCGGCCGTCCTGGCGCTCTTCGTGGCGAAGCCGGAGTACATCTTCCTGGCGCTGGCCTACACCTACCTGGCGTCGCCCTTTGTCGGCATGGCGTGGAGCCGGCTCCGGCGGCGAGGCCCGGAGCCCGCCCCGGAACCCGAGAGGCTCGAGGCGCCCGAGAGGCCCGAGGTGCCGGAGGTGCCGGACCTGCGATCGTGACGCGCTCGCCGCACCCCGCGATCCGCGGTCCGCAAATCCGCGATCGCGGTCCGCAATCCGCAAATCCGCGGTCCGCAATCGTCGCGGGCGTTCTCCGTGTGAGGCCGGCGATCACTCTGGGACGACGGGGGCTGCGCCGCGCGCGAGCGGCAGCGAGATCTCGACGACCGTGCCGCGGTCGCGCTCGCTCCTGACCTCGATCGTCCCGCCGTTCAGCTCCACGTTCCGCTTCGCGATCGGCAGCCCCAGGCCGGTGCCGGTCGCCTTCGTCGAGAAGTACGGCTCGAACACCCGCGCGAGGGCGTCGGCATCCATGCCCGCGCCCGTGTCGGAGACGCTGATCCGCACCACCCGGTCCTCCGGCTGCGCGCGCACCTGGAGCGATCCGCCACCAGGCATGGCATGCAGCGCGTTCTCGACGATGTTCGTGAGCGCGCGGGAGAGGAGCGTGCGATCCGCGTCCACCCGCGGGAGGTCGGCCGGAAGGTCGACGGCGAACTGGATGCGAGTGCGCAAACCCAGCCGGTAGGGATGGACGATCTCGCGGATGAGCTCCGCGACGTCGACCTCCGTGCGCCTGGCCGTCGGCGCGGAGGCGAAGCTCGAGAACTCCGACGCGATCTGCCGCAGCAGCGTCACCTGGTGAAGGATCGTGCCGACGCACTCCTGCAGGACGGGGCCGAGCGGCTCGCCCCGATCGGCGTGGACGCGACGGAGGTGCTCCGCGTTGAGCTGGATCGGCGTGAGCGGGTTCTTGATCTCGTGCGCCACCTGCCGCGCCATCTCGGCCCAGGCCTCGAGCCGGTGCGTGCGCTCGAGCTCCACGCGCTGCCGCTGCAGGTCCGCCGCCATGCTGTTGAAGTCCTGCACGAGGCGCCGGAGCTCGTCGGACGAGGTGGCCGCGACGCGCGCGTCGAGGTCGCCGCGCGCCAGCCGACGCGTGGCCCGCGTCAGCCGATTCACGGGATCCGCAATCCGCTCCGCCATCGAGTAGCCGATGCCGGCGCCCGCGAGAATGCAGAGCAGCGCCGCCAGCAGCACCTGGCGATCGAGGGTATCGATCTCGGCCTCGATCTCCTGCTGCCGGGACGTGAGCGGAACGGTCAGCATCGCCTCGAGATTGCGCGCGCCGACCGGTGTCGCCGCCACCATGTACTCCTCGGTGGCGCCGATGCGCTCCCGCGTCACCGTCGCCGCTTCGTTGCGGAGCGCCAGCGCCAGGTAGACCTCGTCCGGCGTGCGCGTCGGGAGCAGGCCCGATGCGAAGAGGTTGCGCTCGCTCGTCGCCAGCAGCCGCGGGCCGCTGAAGATGTTCACGTCCTGATCGATCAGGCGGCTCACCCAGACCATCAGGTTGTCGTCGACGGCGACCCCCTGCTCGGCGGCGCGCGGCGCCGCCAGGTCCTCCACCACGCGGCGCGCGGCCGACGCCGTGCGCACGGCCTCGGATTCGATGCTCGACAGCATCTGGTCCGCGACGTAGGCGCGCGTGACGAGGGCGAGGGCGACCACCGGCACCGTGGCCGCCAGGACGAAGGCGAGGAACAGCTTCCGGTAGAAGCTCGCGCGCACCTCGTGCAGGAGCGCCCGGGCGCTCGTCCCGCGCCGGCTGAGCGCCCCGAACGCCATGCTCAGCCCGACGAGCAGCAGGTACGTGAGGACGGCGAGCACCGTCGCTTCGGCGAGGCTCACCATGTGGCCCAGCGGTGAGGTCACGGGAAAGCCGAGCGCGTAGATGCCGCCCCGGTCGTTCATCAGGTACACATCGAAGCGCTGGTCGCCACGCACGAGCTCCGCCCAGCGCGGCTCCCGCGACGCGAGCACGTGCTCGAAGACGGCGTCGCTCAGCGGCCAGGCCGTGCCGCCGTACGGAAAGAGCGGCGTGCGGCTCCACCCATAGAACGCGAACTCCACGTCACGCCCCGATACATCCTCGCTTTGCAGCGGGTCTTCCGGCCGGAGCAGCTCGACGTACGGGCTCTGCGAGGCGATGAACGGCAGGTTCTCGTAGTCGAGCATCGCGTGCACGACGATCGACCCGGCTTTGCGGCCGTCGGGGAGGCACACGGCGCGGCCGGCGTGCAGGACGCGGCGCTCCTCGGCGAAAAACGGCGACACCTCTTCGAAGACTTCCCAGGCGCACGTCGGCTCCTGCCAGCGGGCGGCGGTCGTGAGGTCCTCCGGCAGGTTGAACGCGAAGCGGCTCAGGAGCGCGCCCTCGGGACCGTACAGCTCCACCGACGAGGTGAGCGGGTAGGCGGCCATGCTCGTGATGCGCCACACCTGGAACGCGCGATCGATCGGCACCTCGTCGCCGTCGGGATCGCCCCCGATCTCGAGCAGATCGGACACGCCGGGGAAGCGGTCGATCTGGGTCAGGCTCTCCGCCAGCAGCGACTGCACGGTCTGCCGCTGGTTGAACGCCTGAGGAGCGAAACGCGTTTCGACGAGCTGCGCCTTGGCGCGCCAGGCCATCTGGTAGACGGCCGGATAGAACACGAGCGCCGGCACGATGAGCCCCAGCGCCAGGATGCCGAGACGGAACGCCTGCGACCCGTGACGGTAGCGGGCCTCGAGCCGCGTCGCGGCGAGCGTCGTGGCAATCACGGCGGCCGCCGCCACGAGCGACGGAATCCGGTGCGGACCGATGCCGCTGCGGCCGAGCTCCCATACGGCGATGGGGGCTGCCCAGAGCGCGACCGTGAGGGCGCGGACGCCCAGCATGCGCCGCGAGACGCGCCACGACACCGACGCGGCGCGGAGCACGAGCACGGCCAGCCCGAGCGCCGACGCATGCCAGACGATCAACCCGACCTGGAGCGCGAGCCGCGCCGGGTTCCAGGGGTGGACGGAGAGGTGCAGCAGGTCGAGCGTGGTGTTCCCGACCGTGTCGTGCAGGAACCGCTCGTAGCCGACAATCACCATCGCGGCGACCACGCCGGCCGCGAGCTGCACGGCCGCGAAGAGCGCCAGCCGCGTTCCGCCGATGATCGGGGCGCGACGCCGCCGGCCGGCCACGCGCCACGCCTCGACCGCCGCGAAGCCAAGCGCGACGAGGCTCCCGGCGGCCATGGCCGTCACGAGGAAGTCGAAGGGCGACGTCAACAGCGGCCGGAACCGGGCCGAGGCGTACGTGAACGCCGAGAAGAGCGGCGTCTCCGCCCAGTCGGCCGGCGAGGCCAGGCGCAAGAGGAGGCGACCGCCGACGATCGCGCCGCCGATGGCGAGCGTGGCCAGGGCGTAACGCGACGCCCCTGCCGCGCGATTGCGCCAGTCGAGGAGCGGGCCGGCGGCAACGAGCACCGTCGCCGCCAGGAGCATCAGCGCCACCGAGCCCACCGCGCGGCGCCACTGCTGCCGTGCCACCGCGAGATCCGCGCTCGTCACCACGGCCTCGAGAAGCCGGCTGCCATCGGGGGCGCGCACGTCGAAGGCGCCTGGAGCGGTGCCGGCCGCTTCGAAAGACGGGAAGATGGAGACCGGCGCGTGTGACGCCTCGAACTGGAACGGCGCGTTGTCACGCGAGCGGACGCCGGCGGGCGCCAGCGCCCGCTCGGCCGCGACCGTTCCGGACCGGCGGCCGTCCGGTGGGACCGTCACCGGCGCGATGTACACGAGACGGAGCCCGAGGGGGCCCTGGGCGAAAAACCACGCCTCCGGCCCTGTCAGCCGATCGGCCGGCAGCTCCGACGGCCGGCCGCTCCACGCCACCGGGCGCCCCCCGTCGGCGTACACCGTGACGGCCATTTCCCAGCGGGCCGCCTGTTCGCCGCCGGGTCCGATCGCGACCGGTTGTGCGCGCCGCAGGGAGGCGTCGGCCGCCTCGAACAGGCGGCGCGTCGCCTGAGCCTCGCCCGCGGCGGCCGCCTGGACGACCTCCGGGTCGGCAAGCGGCGCCGCGACCTCGCGCAGCGACCGCGCCATCCCGTCGAAGGCGGCGCCCACCTCCTCCTCGATGCGCTGCCGCGCCGCGTCCTCGTCCCTGCCGAGCACCACCCCTTCGAGCACACGTCCGCCCACCCACACCGACGTGGCGACCGTGGCGCCGATGAGAAGGATTCGAGCCAGCCGCACTAATGCATTCTAGAGGCTGAATTCCTGATTCATGATTCTTGATTCGTGTTTCGAGGTTTGGACGCTGAGCGTCGGGCATTGGGAGTTACCATGGAATTACCCCCCGATGGTCCTGAAGCCCACGCTGAAGCGCGGCGCGCTCATCGCCGCGGCAAACTGGCAGGTCACGCTCATCCAGTCGGCCGCCGACTCGCTGTTCAAGCTGCTCCTCACCGTGCCGATGCTCGGCGGCGTATTCCTCGTCGCCCTCGTGCTCGGCGCCGAGCCGACCGAGCTCGCCGCCCTCGACTGGCGCGACCTCACCACGACGATCGTGGCCGCCTTGATGTGGCATCCGATCGTCCTGGCGTCGTTTCTGCTCTCGCTCGGCGTCGTGGTGATCGGCGGCTCGATCTTCGTCTTCCTCGTGAAGGGCGGCACCGTGGCGACGCTCGTCGACGGCGACGCGCATGCCGGGCCGATTGAACAGCCGCCCCTCCACGTCTGGCGCGTGGCGCGCGCCGGACGCTTTTCCGCCGAGCGTTACATCGAGGGCTGCCGCCGATTGTTTCCGCGCTTCCTGCGCCTCGGCTCCGCGCTGATGGCCGTGTACCTCCTGTCCGGCACGATGTACCTGTGGGTGATCTGGGCCGGCGGGTGGGGCCTGACCGCGCTCTTCACGGCGCTCTTCGTCGTCTGGATCACGCTGGTGAACCTCCTGTACCTGCTGCTGCAGATCGTGATCACGGTTGACAACTGCGCCGTGGCCGCGGCCGTGCCGCGCGTCACCGCGTTCGTGCGCGCCGAAACGAAGGGTATCGCGGCCGTCTTCGGCGTGATCCTCGCGCTCGTCGTCTGCGCCACCGGCGCCTCGATCCTGGCGACGACCGCCCTCGGGCTCATCGGGTTCGTGCCGTTCTTCGGGCTTGCCGTGCTGCCGCTGCAGATCCTGGCGTGGCTGCTGCGCGGCGTCGTCTTCCAGTACCTGGGGCTGACAGCCATCGGCGCGTACCTGCGGCTCTACCGCGGGTTCGCGGCGCGGCCGGCCGCGAGCCCGGTCGGTGACCTCGCGCCCCTCGGACGAGATCCCATCGCATCATGACCAACTACGACACCTTCCTGTCCACCACCGGGCGACACCTTCATGAGTCGGCGATCCGGAAGATGGGCACGCTGGCCGTGCGTATACCCGATCTCGTCTCCTTCGCGGCGGGCTTTCCCGATCCGGTCACGTTTCCCTGGGACGACCTCCGCGAGATCACGAGCGAGTTGCTCGGCGGCGGCGACGGCACCGTGCTGCAGTACGGCGCCACGCGCGGGTACAGGCCGCTGCTCGAAGCGCTCGTCGAGATCGTCGCCGGCCGGCACATCGACTCGACGCCCTTGGAGCAGATCGTGACGACGGGCTCGCAGCAGGGGCTCGATCTCGTGGCGCGCGTGCTCGTGGACCCGGGCGATGTCGTCCTTGTCGAGCTGCCGACCTACACCGGCGCCATCTCCGCCTTCACGAACGTGCAGGCGCGGCTCGTGGGCGTCAGGCAGGAGGCCGACGGCATCGACCTCCAGGATCTGGACGCCGTCTGCCAGCGCGAGCGGGCGGCCGGGCGGCGCGTGAACCTGCTGTATCTCGTCCCGAACTTCCAGAACCCGACGGGGCTGCTCATCGGGCTCGACAAGCGCCGCCGGCTCCTCGAGTGGGCCGAGCGGCGCAACCTGCTCATCGTGGAAGACGATCCCTACGGCGTGCTTTACTTCGACGACGTCGCGAGCGAGGCTGGCACGAGGCCGATCAAGGCCGACGATGCGCATGGGCGCGTGATCTACCTGAGCACGTTCTCGAAGACGCTGGCGCCCGGGTTCCGTATGGCGTGGGTGACTGCGCCTGAGGCGCTCATCGCACGGTTCGACCTCGCCAAGCAGTCGATGGATCTGAGCTCCGGCATCTTCGATCAGCGCGTCGTCCACCTGGCCATCCGCCGCGGCGTGCTGCAGGCGCTCGCGCCGCGGCTGCGCGCGCTCTACCGGGACAAGCGCGACGCGATGGTGAGCGCGCTCCGGGGCGAGCTGGGCGGCCATCTGACGTGGCCCGAACCGAAGGGGGGCTTCTTCCTGTGGGTGGAGCTGCCGGAGAGCGTCGACGGCGACGCCTTGCTGCAACGGGCGATCGACGAGCGAGTCATCTTCGTGGCCGGGTCAGCCTTCTACGTGGACGGCACCGGGCAGAACCGCATCCGGCTGTCCTTCTCGCATCCCACCGCCGAGCGACTGAAGGAAGGCGCTCGCCGCCTCGCCGCCGCCCTGAAGCCCGCCCTCATCACGTTGGGGAGTTGAGAGGTTGGGAGTTGAGCGGATTGGGAGTTGGGAGTTGGAAGTTGGGAGTTGTTTTGGGCAGCTCGCGTCCGGGCAGCTTCAGGAGCGGGACGAGCGGAGGATCCGGGAACATCAGTCCCGTCGGTCGCAGCGCGCTGAGGCGCCCGTCGCGCGTGAGGGCGACGATCGCCACCTGGAACGGGATCGGTGTCCGGTCGATGAGCGGAACGCCCTGCAGGTCGGCGGGCGCGGTGAACGAGCCGAGCGCGGCGCCGGTCTTGCCGTTGTACGCGTCGAAGCGGGGCGCCACACCGGTCAGGACCACCGTGTCGCCGAATGCCATCGGCGGCGCCGACGGGCGCGTCGGTAAGGATGTCTTCCAGAGCTGGTTTCCGTTGTCGCGGTTGACGGCCCGCAGCAGATTGTCGAGCGACACGAAGTAGACACGCTCCCCGTCGGCGGCGGCGCCGACCACGTCGCCGCCGGTGCGCCATCTCCACCGCTCGTCGCCGCTCCGCGCATCGAGCGCGTAGAAGAAATTGTTCGTCGAGCCCACGAACACGCGGTCGCGGGCTGTGGCCGGCGCGCTCGGCGTCCCCGGCAGCGATCGCTCCCACACGGTGGCGCCGCTTCGCGCATCGAGCGCCATGACGCGGCCGTCGGCGAGCGTCAGCACGGCGGTCGCCGGCGACAGCCACGCGGGCACGTGGCGCGACACGGCGCCAAGCGATCGCCGCCACACCGTCTCGCCGTCCTCTGCGCGAATCGCCAGCGCGTCGCCCGCGTCGGTGACGGCGAGCACGAGGCCGTTGGTGGCGGTCAGCTCCGCGGCGAGCGGCCGGTCCAGCGCACGCACCCAGCGAAGGCCTCCCGTCGCCGGATCGAGCGCGCGCAACTCGGACGGCAGCGCAATCAGCAACTGCCCGCCCGCGCCGAGCGGGGGATGGGTGAGGTCGACCGGCTCCGACCAGAGCGGCGCGCCCGTCGCGCGGACGAGCGCGCGAATGCCGCGAACCTGCAGCGGAACGTAGACCCGTTCGCCGTCCATGAAGGCATTGGCCGCCGGCGGAACGTCGAACTTCGCGGTCCAGACTTCTTCGGCGGGGAGGATGGGCAGTGGCTCGGGCTTGAGCGGTTTCGTTTTCGGGGCGGAGCCCAAACTCGTCAGCGCGAGAAGAATGGCCAACCCGCCACAATATCTTGGGGTCACCACGGGTATAATACCGTGTCCCTCGTACTCCACTGATCCAGCCTGTGGCTCATCAGACCATTCTCGTTCTCGATTTCGGATCGCAGTACACCCAGCTCATCGCGCGCCGTCTTCGTGAGATGTCGGTGTACTGCGAGATCGTTCCGTTCAATACGCCGATCGCGCAGATTCGCGCGCGGGAGCCGGTGGGCATCATCCTGTCGGGCGGGCCGAAGAGCGTGTCGGACGCGGGCGCGCCTCGGTGCACGCCCGAGATCTTCGCGCTCGGCGCGCCGGTCCTCGGCATCTGCTACGGGATGCAGTTGATGACGGATGTCCTCGGCGGCGAGGTGCGGCGATCGGGGCAGCGCGAGTTCGGGCACGCACACGTGACGGTGAAAGCGAACGGCGACACGCCTCGTCTCTTCACGGAGGTCCCGCCGCGCCTCCGCGTGTGGGCGAGCCACGGGGACGATGTGACGGGGGTGCCGCCGGGCTTTGCCGTGACGGCGACGAGCGCCACCGCGCCCATTGCGGCCATGGAAGCGCCCGAGCGGGCGCTCTACGCGCTGCTCTTTCATCCGGAAGTGGCGCACACCGAGCATGGCGGCGCCATCCTTCGGAACTTCGCCTTCGACGTGTGCGGCTGCGTCGGCGACTGGACGACGGGCGCCTTCATCGAGGAGGCGACCGAGCGGATCCGGACGCAGGTGGGGGACGGGAAGGTCGTGTGCGCGCTCTCGGGCGGGGTGGACTCCACGGTGGCGGCTGTTCTGATTTATCGCGCCATCGGCGACCGTCTCACGTGCATCTTCGTGGACAACGGTCTGCTCCGTCACGACGAGGCGAACCAGATCCGGAAGCGGTTTCGCGAAAAGCTGCGGCTGCGGCTGGAATTCGTCGACGCCGGCGATCTGTTCCTCGAGCGGCTCGCCGGGGTCACCGATCCCGAGCAGAAGCGCAAGATCATCGGCACGACGTTCATCGACGTTTTCGAGCGGCGGGCGGCCGAGCTCGGCGGATTCGAGTTCCTCGCCCAGGGGACGCTCTATCCCGACGTGATCGAGTCGGCGTCCGTGCTCGGCCCGGCGATGGTGATCAAGAGCCATCACAATGTCGGCGGGCTGCCGGAGCTGATGCACTTCACGCTCGTCGAGCCGTTGCGCGACCTGTTCAAGGACGAAGTGCGCCGCGTCGGCGCCGATCTCGGCCTCGACCGCGAGCTCGTGGTGAGACAGCCCTTCCCCGGCCCCGGTCTCGCCGTCCGCGTCATCGGCGAGCTCACGCGGGAGCGGCTGGACATGCTCCGTCTGGCCGACAGGATCGTCGCGGAGGAGGTACGGCGCGCGGGTTGGTACGAGCGGCTGTGGCAGAGCTTCGCGGTGCTGCTGCCGGTGCAGAGCGTGGGCGTGATGGGCGATGCGCGCACCTACGAATACACGGT
>JBOGIW010000144.1:0-3944 GCA_050748045.1 Vicinamibacterales bacterium
GCCTCGCTCTCGATTCCCGGGCGGCACACGCCGAGCACCTACGCCGCCGTACTGGCGGCCGCGCTGGAACGTGGGTCCGCAGAAGAGTCAACGGAGCGGACAGAGGGAACGGGATCACACGACGTGTCTCCGCTTCTTCGTGGCTCCGTGTGAATACCGCCGGCTCCGTGATCTCCGTTCCCCGACCCGGGCACTACCCATGACGCTACAGGTCGCGACGAACTGCTGCCCCGTACATCTCGCGCTGGCTCGGCTCGATGAGGCGCTCGTCGCCGAGATCCGCCGCGACGGCATGCCTACAGTCCTCGTGAGTC
This sequence comes from Vicinamibacterales bacterium, assembly GCA_050748045.1. Lineage (GTDB taxonomy): Bacteria > Acidobacteriota > Vicinamibacteria > Vicinamibacterales > UBA2999 > CAVYVZ01. The sequence goes on from JBOGIW010000144.1 coordinate 315, forward strand.
CCACGCGTGAATGGGTCGCCTTCTTTCACGACGCGCCGCTGAGGCAGCGAGACCTCGCTGTCGAATGCGTTGAGGCGGGCGGGATCCTCTTGAACCCCCAGAACCGTGCGCCGCACCGGATCCGGGCGCGGACGGTGGAGTTGCTCGAGGTGCAAACCGGGGCGCGGCAACGGATCGCCACGGACGCGTTCGACCGGGTGCTGCCGATTGGCTTCTCGCGCGACGGGCGGTACCTTGCGCTTGCCGATGTCGCACGGGATCGCACACGCCTGGCGGCAGTGGCATGCCGCTCCGGGCGCGTCAGCATCTTCCCGTACGCGCTCGACGCGTCAGCCGCGGCCTTCGGCGACCGCGTTGGCATGTGGCTGGGAGGCGGTTGGTCGATCCTCTGCCGGCTTGTGCCGCAATCGCCAGACGGCGTGGACGGCGAGGCGTCGTGCTTCAGGCCCCAGGCCTATTCGACAGGTCCAGGCCCGTCCGCCGAGCCTCCGTCGGCGATGGCACTGCCGGGCGCGGAGGAGGTCGGGCGCGTGGCGAAGTACTTGACCTCGCAATTGGCTTCGATCGACCTGGCGACCGGCCGCGCCGAGTACATCGGCACGCCAACGCTGTTCAAGCGGGTCGTCCCCTCGCCGCGCGGCACAGAGCTGCTGGTGACCCGGTATACGTCCGCTCGAGCGGTGTTCGCGCGCGCGGCATCCGGCAGCCACACCTGCAGTGAGGTGTGGGACATTGCGGCCGATGGCGCACGCCCGCACATGGTTGCCCTGAATCATCCCCTGGGTCCCGAAGTTGCAGGTCCGCTCGAGTACGGTGTGCCGGGGTTGTGGCATTGGCACCCGCATGCAGTGTCGACGCTCGTCGCCGTCGCGTGCGAGCCCGACCAGCCCGGCATTCTCAGCGTGGCGGAACCGTTCGACGGCGCGCCGCGGCTCGTCGAGCGGACGCCGTATGCGGTTCTGCGTTTCGCCTGGACGCCGACCGGACGGGCCGTCTGGCTCGAAGCCGACGCCGCACGCGACGTGGCACGGTTGTGTACGCGGGCGCCCGGCGCCCGGGACGTACAGGTGGTCTGGTCTGCGTCCATCGTGCGCCGCCACGACATCTCCGTGTGGCGTGCCAACGTGCCGGAACAACACGGCGAGCGGCGGCCAGTGTGGAACAGCTACGGTACGGCCGATGGACTCGTCGCCGAATCGCGGGAGGGCCTGTACCTCACGTCCAGCGAGGCGAGCGACGCCGGGCCTGTCTCGATGCTCGAGCGCTGGCACGCCGACACTGGCACGCACCAGACCATCTTTCGTTCCTCGCGCGATGCCTACGAACGCGTGCTCAACGTGATGGACGATGACGCGACGCGGCTTCTGACCGCCGTGGAGAGCCGGACCGTCGCTCCCTGCTGCAGTATGGTTGACGTCGCGTCACGACGGCGAGAGTGTGTCGGTGGTGGCTGGCCACAGGCCGGCCGCACGGCGGCGATAGGCCGGGAGGAACTCCGGTATGTCGACGGCTCCGGCGTCGAGCGGCGGCTGCAGGTCTACCTGCCGGCCGCTCCCGCCTCGGCGCCGCACCCGTTCGTCATCTGGATTTATCCGCAGATCCAGCACGCCGAGATCGGCAAGTGGCTCCACCTGAATCAATACCTGCAGGTGATGCGGCCGTCACCGACGGTGATCTCGTTCCATGGCGTCGGCTTGTGCGACTATCCGGACCTCCCGATTTTCCCGTTCGACACGAGCGACCCGGCGTCGGTCACCAACCAGTTGGTCGACGGGATTCGTCGGATCGTGAACGTCCTCGCCGCCAGCGGTCTGGCGGACCCGGATCGACTCGCGATCGGCGGTTACTGCATCGGCGCCTATGCCGCCGTGATGCTGGGCGCGCACACGGATCTGTTCCGCGCGGTGATCGCCTGCAGCGGCGACTACAACCTGGCGTCGCGCCCGCTCGGCGGCATCCTGTCCGGCCATCGGCGGTTGTGGGAGGCCCCCGCTGTATTCCTGGACCGCTCTCCGCTGGCGAGTGTCTCTCGGTTGTCGGCGCCATTGCTCCTCGTGCACGGCGACCGCGATCGAACCGTCGGCGCGGCGGCAGGCAGGGAGCTCTACACCGCGGTTGCCCTGAAGGGCGGAATCGCGCGGTACGTGTCGCTGCCCCACGAAGAGCATCTGTACGCCGCCGAGGAGTCCGTGCTGACCGTCCAGCACGAAATCCTGGCATGGTGCGATGAGCACCTCGCGCCGCGGTCACCGAACGGGCGCCAGGCGCCGGGCTGACGACCACCAGCATGAGTCATTCGCGGCTGCGGTGGCTGCGGTGGCTGCGCCACCTACGTCAACGTGTGGAGGCCCTTATGAGGAGAACCGTTGTGAGAAGAACCCTGGTGCTGCCGGTCCTTCTGGCGACACTGGCGGGTGGATCGCCCCGGGCCGTTGCCGGCACGCCGGCGCCGCCGTTGCCCCTGACGCGGCCATCGCACGCCTCCGGCGCGCCCGCCCCGGTGGACCTCGTGGCGCGTCAGGATCCGGACCAGGCGTTCGTGGACGCGGTGCAGGGCCTCCACCGCATACCGGGTCTCTTCACGCTGTACCGCAGCGCCGACGACGGTCGCGTTCTGATGGAGATCGCCGAGGACCAGTTGGATCGGACGTTTCTCCTCGCCGCGACGCTGGACCGCGGCACTGGAGAGCGCGGTGTCTATGGCAGCCACTTCATGGTCGACTACCCGTTCATGCTGCGACGGGCCGGCCACGCCATCCAGATGATCCGGTGCAACACGCGTTTCACTGCTGCGGAGCGTACCCCCCAGGCGCGTGGCATCCTCAGATCCTTCACGGATGCGATCGTCGGCTCCGCGCGGATCCAGGTTGGGCCGCGCCCACCCCGCCGATCGGTGCTCATCGACGCCAGCGAGCTCTTCGTCGCCGACCTTCCGGGGTTGACGCAGGATCTCAGTCGGGCCTACGAACCGACGGTGTATCGATTCGATCGGCCTGGCAGCGTGATCGGATCGATTCAGAATTTCCCCGAGAACACCCTTGTGCGCGTGCGGCTGCACTTCACGACCGACAATCCACGCGCGTCCTCCATGACACTGCCCGACCGCCGCAGCGTGCCGCTGTCGGTCGCCTATGATCTCTTCCTGATACGCCAGAACGGGTATCGGCCGAGGCGGGCCGACGATCGGATCGGCCACTTTTTCGCCGTCCAGCAGGACTTCACGTCGGACACACCGGCGACCACCTATCGCAGGCACATCGCTCGGTGGCACCTGGAGAAGGCGGATCCGTCAGCTCCCCTATCGGCGCCGAAGCAGCCGATCGTGTTCTGGCTCGAGAACACGATTCCGTTGAAGTATCGCAATGCGATCCGCGACGGCGTCCTGATGTGGAACGCCGCGTTCGAGCGGATCGGGTTCGAGAACGCCATCGAAGTGCGCCAGCAGCCGGATGACGCGGACTGGGATCCGGCGGACGTGCGCTACAACACGATTCGCTGGTTCAACACGACCGACGCGGTCTTCGCGATCGGTCCGTCGGATTCGAATCCGTTCAGCGGGCAGCTGTTCAACGCGGACATCGCGTTCTCCGAAGGGATGACGCGCATGATCCGGCGCGAGCATACCGAGAT
>JBOGIW010000145.1:0-8350 GCA_050748045.1 Vicinamibacterales bacterium
GTTCCAGAGACCGTGCACGTGCAGGGCGTCGTAGCCGCCGATCTCGCGCCGAAGCGCCGTGACGAGCGGACGCGACCCGATCGGCGAGCGCGGATACGTGCGCGCGAAATAGCGGACCGGGACCTCCTCGAACGTGGCGCGTCCGGTGATCGAGGCCGGGAGCGCCTCGGCGCCGTTGGCGTCGGTCGTGAACACCTCGACGTCCACGCCACGGCCGCGGAGCGCGCGGCAGAGCGCGTGGATGCTGCGCGGCGGCCCGCCGTACACGAAGGCAGGCGCGTAATACGCGGAGACGTGAAGCACACGCATCGTGCTCACCGCGGCGGCGGCGGTTGCGAGAACCCGGGCACGGCGGAACCGGCGAGGCCGCCTTCGTCGGCCTGCCGGTCGTGGCGCATCAGCAGCCAGCGATCGATCAGGAAGCCGAGCCCGCCCAGGTACACCATCATCGTGATGCTCAGGCCCAGCGTTCGCGCCCACGACCGCTCGAAGAGGTACAGGTTCATCCAGAACACCACCGTGACGAGCGAGACGGCGAGCTCGCGGTGATGGAGCACGCGGAGGAACCATTCGTACATCACGCCGCAGAAGACGCCCAGCAGGACGACCGGCACGAACATCACGGGGACACCGAAGTCGACGTACGACTCGGCGGCGTAGCCGAAGGCAATCGACGTGCCCTCGTCCGCGCCGGCCACCCAGACGCCCGCGTACTTGCGGACGAGCTCGCTGTCCGACGGCAGATCGGGCTTGTCCGGAAAGAGGATCCGCGGCGTCACGATGTGATAGAGCGCGCCGCCGACGAGCGCGCCCCCGGTGTGCGGGAGCGCCGCGGGCACGCGCGCCACGGCCAGCGCGGGGTAGTAGATCGCCCAGGCGCGGTCCATCAGCAGGTCCATGTCCTCGCCGACGCGCTCATCGCGGTTGGCCAGCCAGTCGCCGGTGAGCGCCTGCATGCGCTGCAGGCGGACGCTTCGCGACCTTGCGAACACGTCGTCGAGGAAGTCCCGCCGGTACTCGGTGCGAACGCCCATCCACATGACGCTGGCCGCGGAGAGCGTGAGCGCGAGCGCGCCGGCGGCCACCCAGTGCTCGGTACGGCGCCGGTCGAACACTTCGAGCACCGCCATCGCCGCCAGCAGCAGCGGTTCCTTGAAGTGGGAGAAGTACCCCGTGAAGCCGAGCGCGACTTCGAACCCGAGCAGCATCAGGATGCCTCCGCCCTGGATCGCCGGCCGCGTCAACCGCCGGAGCAGGAGGAACACGATAGCCAGGTGCGCGAACGTGATCGCGAGGATCGCCTGCGTCAGCGGCAGATAGGCCCACGCCAGCTCCTGCAGCACGCCGGTCGTCACGAGCGTGCCGCCGTACGCCATCAGCAGGAGCCGCCACCCCACCAGCTCCTCCGGCGCGTACTCAGGACGGGACATGCGCCGGCGTACCAGCCGCATGCCGAACCAGACGCCGAGCGTGAGCGCGGTGACACACCCGAGGCCCATGAGGACCATCGGCTCCCAGTCGCTGTTCTCGATCGCTTCGAGCGGCCGGCCGGTGAGCCCCGTGTAGAAGATGCCGCCCGAGACCTGCAGCCACTGCGTCGTCATGGCGAGCGCCAGCACCGGGGGCCCCTCCTCCGCTTTCAAGAGGTCCCAGATGACGAAGAGCACGGCCACCGACAGCCCTGCCAGCCAGTGGCCGAACACGTAGACCGACACGAACGCGAGGAGGGCCCTAGTCAGCATGACTGTGCACGGCGACGGCGGGCGTGGCGAGCATCTCATCCGCGACGGGCGCCGGCATGCCGAATGCCTCGAGCCACTGCGGGACGCGGCGCTCCCGGCTGAAGCGCGAGGCGGACTCGCGCGCGCGGACGCCGGCCTCGACCGCCCTGCGTGGATCGGAGAGGAAGAATGCCAGGCCCTCGACGAGCGCCTCCACCGAATCGTCCACGCAGACCCATCCGTCGCGGCGGTGCTCGACGATCTCGGGCAGCGCGCCCGACGGCGTCACGACCGACGGAATGCCGGCGGCCTTCGCTTCCACGGTCACGACGCCGAAGCCCTCACGCGTGGCAATGCGCGAGGGACAGCAGTGGACTACGGCCGCCGCGAGGAGCGCCGGCACGTCTTCGCGGGCACCGAGAAACCGGATGCGGCCGTCGAGGTCGGGCCGGCGCGCGCGATCCTGCAGGCTCGCGATGTAGCCGCGCCAGCCGTCGGGCTCCCAGCGCTCCGTATCGCCGACGACATCGAGGCTCACGTCGTAGCCGCGGCTCGCGAGGCGGGCGACCGCGTCGAGCAGCCGGTCGCAGCCCTTCGGAGGAATCAACTGCCCCACGTAGATGATCCGGCCGGGTCGCCTGGGCTCGGCGGCCCGCCGCGAGACGGCACGCGTCGGCCAGGTGTTGCCGATAACGCGCATCTTCTGAACGGAGACGCCGGTCGCGGCCAGCGCGGCGGCCGTAAAGGTCGAGTTCGGCAGGAACGCGGTCACGACGGGATCGATCAATCTGCCCCACAAGAACCTGTGAAGCGGCAGCTCCTCCGGTGCGTTGCCCAGCCTGGCGATAACCGAAACGCCGAGGAGGCGGAGCACGGCAAGGGCTGGAAGGTTCCAGACGGCCGCCGCCAGATCGGGAATCAGCACGTGCGTGGCACGCAGGCGGCGAACCTCGCGGAGGAGCACGCCGCTCACGCGCGCCACGTCCCACGCGAGTACGACGGCCGCGCGCGGCGAGATGCCGCGGAATCTGAACGCCGCCTGGTAGTGCCCCGGCGTCCAGCTCGCGCCGATCCGGCCGGCGAGATCGGCGATGCGGGAGCTGTCCCACGAATTGACGATGCAGTGAATCGACGCGCCGTGCTCGCGGAGCGCGCCGAGCAGCTCGAAGGTGATGCGCTCCACGCCGTACACGCTGACCATCGCGCCGCAGCATGCGACGACGCGCGGGTGTCCGTCGCGCACGCGCCGGCGGGAGACCACGCGCCGGCACGCGGTCGCGAGTCCGTCTGCTGCGGCAGCCAGGCTGCACGTCTGCGCCTGTTGCTGACAGCGCGGGCCGAAGTCGTGACCCGCGGCGGTACGCGCGCGCACATCCGCGAGGCGCGCCGCCATCGCATCGATGTCGCCCGCGCGTACCGTGTGACCTGTCTCGCCCTCGACGACGAGATCGGGCGCGCTGGCGACGCCGGTGGTCACCACGCACGGGACGCCCGAGGCGAGCGCCTCGTTGACGATGAGCCCCCAGCTCTCCCAGGCGCTCGGGACGAGGACGCAGTCGGCCGCGGCGAACGCGCGCGGCAGCTCCGTCTGGTTCAGGAACCCGGCACAGGCCAGCCGCACGCCGAGGCGCATCGCGTCGGCGGAAGAGGCGTCGCGCAACGGACCGTCGCCTGCCATCAGCAGGACGGCCGCCGGCCCGAGCCGCGCCACCGCCCGCACCGCGTCGAGCGGCCGCTTACGCTCCTGGAACTTCCCCGCGAAGAGCACCACGAAGTCGCGCGCCGCGGCGCCGATGGCCTGGCGGGCCGACGCGCGGCCGTCGCCGCCTCGCAGGCGGGCGGCAGCTTCGGCGAAGCGATCGTTGTCCACGCAGTGCGGCGAGCGGACGATGAGCGGATCGGCGATGCTGAACGTGCGCAGGTACCGATCCGCGTGCGCGCCGACGCTCAGGTAGCCGTCGAACCGCCGGAGCATGGACCTCGTTCTCAGCGCCCACACCGGCCGCAGGATCCCCCGGGGCCCGCTGAAGAGCGTCGAGTCGCCGCGATAGAGGGCCGGCAGGCCGAGCCGCCGGCACGCGCCGAGCGCCCGGACCTGCATGATCGAATGCCAGCCCGGCACGAGCACCACGTCCGGCTGCGTGTCGCGAATCCGCCGCTCGATGTCGGGCACGTCGATCCCGCGGTACCGATCGCTCTCGAACGACTTGCCGCCGGCATCGCCGCACACCTCGACGCGGTAGCCCTGGGTGAGCGGCACGTCCCACTGGAACGGCCGGCCGAACCCGACCCCCTGCTGATCGACGTCCGGCAGCGCGCCGTAGAGCACGGTCAGATCGAGATCCGGCCGGCGTGCGGCGATGTGCCGGAACCAGGGCGCCATGTACTGCACCGGGTGTGTCATCACGGCGGTGACGCGTAAGGGGCGGCTCATCTCACTTCACCGCGTCGACGTAGAGCGAGTACGGCGCGTGCGCGGGCCGATCGCACGCGAGCCGCGGTTCCAGCGACTGGGCAAACGCGCTTCGATCGACCTGGGCGAAGCCGGCCGCGCGCAGCCGGTGGTCGAGCGTCTCGAAGTCGTACGCCCATCGATGCTCGTGCCACTGGTGAAAGACGTGGTTGACGACATCCATGCGCGTCGGCAGGTCGCCCGGGAAGGGCTCGGGCACGGCGAGATCGCGGAACCCCTGCAGGTCGCCGCGGCAGTACGCGCGGAGAAACCGCTCCGCGTCGGGCACGACAAGGCGGAGCACGCCGCCCGCGCGGAGCGCGCGGTGGCAGTCGGCGAGAAAGGCCGGGAGCTCGTCACGCGGATCGAGGTGCTCGACGAAGTGCTCGACCCTGATGCCCGCGGCGCCGCCGTCGGCGGCCGGCAGCGATCGGCGACAGTCCCACTCCATGACCTGCCGGCAGCCTGGCAGCAGGTCGAGGTTGAGGAACCCATCGGCGACATGCGGGCCACACGCGACGTTCAGCCACTGCTCGCGTGCGACGCGCACGGCTCGCAGCCGGTTCCATCTCCAGGGGAACACGGCGTACGCCGCCCGCGACCAGGCCGCGGCCGTCTCGAGCCGGAGCTGGTCGAAGAGCGAACGTGACATCGGCAGCCGCGGCCGCACCCAGCGTCCGACGCGCTGGCGTGACGTGAGCGCCTCGGCCACGGTATTCACCGCCGCGCCTCCACGCAGATGCCCGCCCCGTCGCACACCCGCTCCCGGTGTTCCACCTGCGCGAGCCGATCGGCCGGAATGTCGCTCTCGAGAAAGCCGCGCACGGCGGGCGCCGAGAAGCCGGCCTCGCGGAGGAGCGCGCAGAGGCTGTCGCCGTCGTACACCCACTTGTGCTGATCGAACGCCGTCGCCCGCCGGTACCAGCCGAGGAGCGCGCCGGCGCGGGGCGGCTCCACGGGATGCAGCAGGAGCGCGTCCTGCAACCGATCCGCGGCGCCGGCCTCGCGCGGCCGGGCGATCACGTAGGCATCCACGAGACAGCCCAGATCGGGCGTGACGACGCGGCAGACGCCGCCGGGCCTCAACACGCGATGTGCGTCGCGGAGGAGCGCCAGCGCCTCCGATCGGTGCAGGTGCTCGATGAGGTGCGAGCTGAACACGACGGCCGCTGAACCAGGGGCGAGGCCCAGGCCGCGCCGGACGTCGCGGCACACGATGCCACGCGGCCAGTGGCCGGTGTCGCGGCCGGTCAGCAGGCGGGCGACCGACGCGGCCACACCATGCGACGCAAGCCACGCCTGCCACGATCCGTCGATCGACATCCACCCGGCGGGCGAGGACGGCCCCGAGCCGGCGTTCACCCAGATGCCCTCGGGGAGCGCGTCATTTCCGCGGTCCGCGATCGGCGATCCGCGGTCCGCACTCCGCGGCTCGCTGTCGGTGGTCCGCGGTCGGCGGTCCAGGGCCCGCGGTCCTCTGTCCGCAATCTGCGATCCGCGGTCCGCGGTCCGCGATCCGCGGTCGGTGATGGGCCGGAGCAACGGTTCGTTCGTGCTCATGCGCGTGTCGTGACGGCGTCGAGGACCGCGGCGAGGCGGCCGGTCAGCGCCCGCGCCGACCACGCCTGCAGGCCATCGTCGAGCGAGGGCGCCGGGACGGAGCCGTCGCCCCGGGCAAGATCGGCGAGCGCCGCCGCCATGCCGTCGACGTGCGCCGGCAATTCGCGCACGTCCTCGAACGTGAAGACGCGGGCGTTCACCGCCGGCTGCCGCAGCACCTCCACGACGCTGCTGGCCGCGTGACAGCAGGCGACGATCGGCCGGCGCGCCAGGAGGGCCGGAAAGACCTTGCTCGGCGTGTAGTGCGGCTCATTGCTGCCGAGCAGCAACAGCGCCTGCGCGCGCGTCTGCACGTTGAGCGCATCGAGATAGTCGAGCCGTGCGGGGGCTTCGGTGACGATGTCGTCCACGCCGGCGTCCCGAGCCGCGGGAAGCACGCGCGGCTCCGGCGCCTGACTGCGCTGATTGCTCGTGCCGAGGAAGTGCACGCGGAGCCGTGCGTAGGACCGCGGCGCGCGATCCCGCACCCGCGCCAGCGCCGCGAGCAGCGTCCGGAGCACGTCGAATCCACGCGGGAGCACCGTGCCCACGTAGCAGACGTGGACGTGGCCGTCGCGCTCGTCGAAGCAGGTGTTGACGCGCGGCGCGCGGCGGAGCGCGTCGAGGTCGCGCTCGTCGAAGCCGAGCGGGATCGCGGCGCAGGCCCGCGGCCGGGCGTCGGGCACCCGCGCCAGCACGTCCTCGTAGGTGCGCGCGGAGACCGCCGTCAGCGCGTCGGCGGCGCGCACGACCGGCGGCTCGAGACGTATCGCCAGCGCGCGCGTGAGGCGGCTCCGCGCGTCGGGCGCGCCATGGGGACCCACGTCGAGGCCCCACGCGCTCACCCAGGGATCCTGGTAGTCGAGCACGAACGGCACGCGATGGCGACGCTTCAGCAACGGGCCGAGCACGGCGGGATAGGTCGGATAGATCGTGATGAAGAGCGCGTCGAAGGATTCCGCCGCCATCAGCCGCGCGCACTCGCGTCCGAGGCCCGCCAGCGCGCGCAGGCCCAGGTCGCCGATGCCGGCGCGTCGCGTGACGCCGGCGCTCCACGCCCGGGTGCGCACGACCCGCACCGTATCGGGCACGAGCCGCGCCAGGTCGGGATCGAGGCGACCCTCATAGCCCGACGGGTCCACCGACACGACCGTCGGCTCCCACCCGAGCTCGCGGAGGTACGGCGCGAACAGACGCACGCGGTGGGTCCCTGCGCTCGTGTCCGGCGGGAAATGCGGCGAGATCATCAGCACGCGTCGCATCGCCCGTTACGCCACCAGCTCCTCGTACAGCCGCTCGTACTCGGTCACGATGGCGTCGTGTCCGAACCGCCGCTCGGCATCCGCGCGCACGGCAGCCCGGTCGATGCGGCCGAGCGCGGCCACCGCGGCGGCGGCCTCGCCGACGCTTCCGCAGTGGAATCCGTTCGCGCCGTGCACGACCACCTCGGGAACGCTGCCGCGCGGAAACGCGATGACGGGCGTCCCGCAGGCCAGCGCTTCGGCCATCACGATGCCGAACGGCTCGTCCCACTCGATCGGCATCAACAAGGCGGCCGCCGAGCCGAGCAACCGGTTCTTCTGCCCATCGTCCACCGGGCCGGCATACTGCACGGCGTCGCCGTCGACGTGCGGCGCGACCTCGCGTTCATAGAACCCCGGGTCGTCATGGCAGCGAAAGATATTGCCGGCGATGACGAGACGGCGCCCCGCGCGGCGCGCGATCGCCACCGCGTGATGCGGCCCCTTGATGCGCTCGATGCGCCCCAGGAACACGAGCGGCGCGTCGGCCGGCACCTGCGCGACCGGCGTGTAGCGCGTCAGGTCCACGCCGTTGAACACGGTGCGCCACTCGGCGCCGCCCCGCGCGTCCTGGCCCGCGTACATGCTGGTGGAACAGGCGGTGAAGACGAACCTGCCGCGCGCGAGCCGGGTCGCGTGGCGCACGCCGTCCCAGGGGATCGGCCGCTGGTAACTTTGAATCTTCGGCAGGCCGCCCAGCGGCAACACCGGGACGAGCGCGGCCAGCCGGCCGAAGCTGTGCACGAGGTCGACCGAGCGCCGCAGCAACCACAGCCCCGCGCCGACCTGGGCCAGCTCGCGGGCTCGAGCGCCGCGCGTCGTGTGCGGCGGCACGCCGTAAGGCCACAAGGTCGCCGTCGTGCGGCTGTCGGGATGCGCGAAGAGCGTCACGTCGTGGCCCCGTGCCCCGAGGCCACGAACCAGGAGATCCACCACGCGCTCGATGCCGCCGTAGAAGCGCGGCGGGATCGGCAGGTACGGATCCGCTGTAATTGCGATACGCACTGCTCAAAGAGCTTTACGTTCCGGGTTCCAGGTTCCAGGTTCCAGGTTCCAGGTTCCTGGTTCTGGTTCGAGGTTCTGTTCGAGGTTCATGGTTCGGGGTTCGCGGTTCGGGGTTCGCGGTTCAAGGTTCGCGGTTCAAGGTTCGCGGTTAGGTTCGCGGTTCAAGGTTCGCGGTTCAAGGTTCATGCATGGTTCGGGGTTCATAGTTCGGGTTCTGGGTTCGGGTTCTGGGTTCGGGTTCTCCGGGACCGGGAACAGGGAACCGAGAACGG
>JBOGIW010000146.1:0-6643 GCA_050748045.1 Vicinamibacterales bacterium
GGATGTCGTTGAGGACGACGCCGAGCACCCTGTCCTCGTCGAAGGCCGAGAGCGCCCGGTCGAGCGCGGGGCGCGGCGTGAGGCCGGCGCGCACGACCATCAGCACGCCGTCGGCCATCGGGGCGAAGGTGCCGGCATCGGCCAGCGGCATCACGGCCGGCGTGTCGAACAGCACGCGGTCGAAGCGCCCGCGGAGCGTATCGACGATGCGCCGCATCGCCGTCGAGCCCAGGAGCTCGGTCGGGAACTGCGGCGTCCGGCCGGCGGGAATCACGGTGAGCCGATAGTCGGGCATGTGGACCATCACCTCGTCGAGCGTCGCCTCCCCCGTGAGCACTTCGGCCAGGCCGGGCGCGCCGTCCAGGCCGAAGAGGGCATGCAGGGACGATCCGCGGAAGTCGGCGTCGACGAGCACCACGCGGCGCTGGAGCTCCTGCGCCATCGTGAGCGCCAGGTTGGCCGCCGTGATCGACTTGCCGTCGCCGGCGCCCGGGCTCGTCACCATCATCGTGCGCACGGGCATCGTCTCTTCGCGATGGCTGATGCGCGCGCGGATGGAGCGGTAGCGCTCGGCCACGTCGGCGTGCGGCTCGATGGCGGCGACGAGCAGCGGGTGCAGCGTGGGGGTCGCGGTGCGGGCGTCCACCACCGCGGAGGGACCCGGAGGCTCCGTCGCGCCGGCCGTCACGGGCGCGTCGTCGAGCGCCGACGTGCCGTCGACGCGCCCGTCGAGGCGTCCGGCGCTGGTCGGGGGACGGGGCGCCGGTGGCTGCGGGAAGGCCGCCGGGGCGGGTCCGGGGGCGAAGCTGCCGGTCGCCTGCGTCCGGCGGGCCGTGCCGTCGCGCTCCGCCTTCGCGAGGATGTCCTGGATGCGGCTCATGTCGTCAGTCCTCCTTACGTGCCCTGCGCGATGCGCGGAATCTCGCCGAGCACCGGCAGGTCCAGATCGTTCAGCGAGCGCGCGTCGTGGATGGCGCGGTCGAGATACTCGCGGCCGAGGGCCAGCGCCCCGCCGACGACAGAGCCGAGGAGCAGCGTGAGCGTCCAGAGGCGCACCGGCTTCGGCCAGTCCGGCGTGGTCGGAAAGGGAGCGCGCGCCAGCACCATGAACAGCTCGCCCCCGCGGCTCCGCTCGAGGTTCTCGGCGATCTCGGCGTTGCGCTTGCGGTTCATCAGCTCGCTGTACTGCACTTTCTCGATGTCGTACTCGCGCTGGAGCGACGCCATCTGCTGCTCGACGCGCGGCGCCGAGTCGACGCGCGCGCGGTACATCCCGATCTGGGCGCGGATGTTCGACTCCTGCCGCTGCAGGTCGCGGATGCGCAGGCGCGCGCGCTCGGCGTCGGCCAGCAGCGCGCGGTAGCCCGGATCGACGCGCAGCGTCGCCACGCGCTCGCTCTCCGGGCGCCCCTGCTCCGCCGTGACCGCCGCGCGGGCCGCCGCGAGGTCGTCCTTCAAGCGGACGATCTCCGGGTGCTTGTCCGTGTAGGTGCCGCGGGCCACCTCGAGCTCGCGCTCGAGCTGGACGACGCGAACCGCCGCCGGCGAGGCCGTCGCGAGGATGCCGGGGACCGGCATCTCGTTGGCCGCACCGGCCCGCATCGTCGCGATCTGCCGCTCGACCATCGACAGCCGATCCTGCTCGCCGCGCATCGCGTTCCCCGTCGTCTCGAGCTGCTGCTGCAGCCCCGTGACCATCGCGACGTTCGCCGTCGTCTGTTCCGGCAGCGCGCCCATGAAGGATTCCTTCGCCGTCCGGAGTCGTCCCTCGAGCACGCTCAGGCGCCCCTGGCTGGCGTCGAGCTGCTGGCCGATGAAGGCCGACGTTTCCTCGGCGCGCACCTCGCGCTTGCGCGAGCTCTCCTGCACGAAGACGTCGGCGAGGCGGTTCGCGACGCGCTGTGCCACCTCGGGCGCCGCGTCGGAGTAGGCGATGCTGAACTGATCGAGACCCGGGGGCTGGTGCTGTTCGGGCTTGATCACCGCGACCGCGATGCCGCTCCGGACGCGCGCCGCCGCGTCCTTCACCGGCACCGCCTTGTCGAAGCCCTCTTCGCGCACGACGCGCTCGAGCACGGCGGGGCTGTACAGCGTCTGCGTGATGGCGCGGGCCCGCTCGTTGTCGTTGACCCTGGCATTCTGTTTCAGCAGCTCGGGGGAGAGCGCCGGCAGGCTCACGCCGAGCGTGGCCTGGGTCCTGTACAGCCGCGGCAGCCAGGTCACGAGCGCCGCGCCGGCGAGGACCGCGATCACGACGGGCGCAATGAACCACCACATGCGCCGCCGCAGCACGGAGACGTAGTCGAGGGGATGAAAGGTCGGGCTGTCCATCACTGAATCCTCACTGGCTTGGAAGTCACGAACTGAATGCCAACGCGGGTCCGCTCGACGTTGCCGCGCGCCGACGAGACCTGGTGGTTCACGTTGACGAAGCCTTCGATCCGCAGCCACCGCGCGACGGAGTAGCCGCCGACGACCTGCGTCCAGACCGAGTCGAGCTGCACGAGCACGTCGCGGAGGATCACCGGGTCGCTGCGACGGTAGGTGACGCCGCCGCCCACGAACGCCCGGCCTCCCGCGAAGGGGATGTTGGTGCCGGCGCGCAGCACCTGGTGCGCCGTCAGGGCGCCGAAGCCGAACGACGGGACGAACGCCCGCTCGTAGGACACGTTGAGGGCCGCCTCGCCGATCCGCTGCGTGATCCCGCCGCCGAAGGAGGGCCCGGTTCGCGCGTCGGTGGTGTCGGCGACGGCGAGGTGGTCGAAGCCCGCCCTGCCATGGATGGAGGTGGACGGCCCTGCCACGTACTGGACCGTGCCCTGTGCCCGGTGCGTGCCGACGACCTCCTCGCCCGCGTCGATCACGGTGTACCGATAGAGATACAGGGCGCCCACTTTGAATCGCCGGCCGAGTGCGTACTCGATTTCGGCCGTCGGGCTGTGCGCGTACCCGCCCCGCAGGAACCGGAACTCGTCCAGCCGCTCGCCACGATCGAAGCTCACCCACTGGAACATGTAGTCCGTGATCATCGAGAGCCTGGGCGTCAGGTCGAACCGGAAGCCGCCGGACGAGGTGGCCATCCGCGATCCGACGCGGGTGAACGGCAGCCCCTCGATGTCGAGCTGGTCGGTCGTCGGCGTCAGCGTGAGCTGGTGACGCGTCTGGAACAGGAGGCGCGGCGTCATCTGGTACCGCGCGTCGAAGCGGCCCCGCTGGTCGTAGCGCGTGAGCTCGTCGAGCTCCCGATAGGCTTCAAGCGTGCCCGAGTAGCCCGCATTGAACTTCGCCCGTCGGCCGTTGAAGTCGATTTCGCCGCGCGGGCTCAGGAGGCCGACCATTTCGCCGCTGATCGGGTTGCCGGTTTGCCGGATCGTCGGGTTGGTGTCATACAGCCCGCCGAAGACGATCGACGGGGTGAACACCCAGCCCGCCGTGAACCGCTCGGGCGCCCAGGGCGCGGGCTGTGCCGCGGCCGGCGACGCGGTGGCGGCCAGCACGATGGCGAACAGCGCTCGTCGCATCTCAATCCCCTGTCATCAATCCGCGATCCGCACTCCGCGGTCCGCGATCCGCAAGCTACGGAACAACGACCGTATCCCCGGGCTGCAGGAACACCGGTTCCGTTTCGCCCTTGACGGCGCGCTTGTAGTCGAAGCCGATCGTGCGGATGCCGGTCGGCATCTTGCGGAGGATCCGGATGTCGCTCCTGTGAGCGAACTCGCGGAGGCCCCCGGCCTGCGCCAGCGCCTGCAGCACGGTCATCGGCCCCTGCATGACGAGCGTGCCCGGGGTGGTGACTTCCCCGATCACGTACACCTGCGCCGCGGTCGCCTCGACGACGATCACGGTGACCACGGGGTTGGTGACGTACTCTTTCAGCGACGCCGTGAGGCCATCGCGCAGCTCGATCGGCGTCTTGCCGGCCGCGGCGACGTCGCCGACGAGCGGCAGGGTGATCTTGCCGTCGGGGCGGACCTGCAGCGACTGCGAGAGCTGCGCCTCCCGGTACACCTCGACCCGCAGCTTGTCGCCCGGGCCCAGCCGGTACTCGTCGTTGGTCCAGGGTCTCGCATTCGTGACGGCGGCCGTGGAGTCGGAGGCGCCGGCCGGCTTCGCCTGCGCGCCGGCCGCCGCCGGCGCCAGGACGAGCGCGGCGAGCACGAGCGTTTCGAGGATAGAGATCGACTTCGTCGTCATGGTTGTTCCTCAGTGGCGGGAGTTGGAGGTTTTCGACAGCGACGCGCCGCCTCGCCAGCTCACGACCGGCCGTGACGCGGCCTGGCGCGTGAGGGACGGAGCGTCGACGGCGTGCGTCGGGAAACAGGCTGCACCCACCGAGATGCGGAGCGGCGTCGGAAAGTCGTAGTCGTCGATGCGCTGGACGAGACGGTCGATCACGCGGGTCGAGCTCTCGAAGTCGGCGTCGAGCAGCACGACCGACAGCGTGCCTTTCTCGGTGCGGCCAATGAGGTCCGTGTCGCGCACTTCGCGGCCGACGACCTGCGCCACCTCGTCGACCATGCCGTCGTCGGCCGTGACCATCAGGCCCTCCCATTCACGCTTGGCCTCGAGCACGACGAGCGTGAGGAAGCTCTGCGATCGGACGGCGCGCTTGAGCTCGGCGTCGAGGACGAACTCGAAGGCGTGCGGCGTCAGCAGCCGCGAGCCTTCTTCGAAGAACGAGTCGCTCATGGCGGCTACGAGGCCTTGTCGAGGCCGTTCTCCTTGATCTTGTAGAGGAGCGCCTTGTAGCTGATGCCGAGGATCTCGGCGGCCTCCTTGCGGTTCCAGCGCGTGCGCGTGAGCATGCGGAGGATCAGCTCGCGCTCGGCCGTGCGGGCGGCCGTGCGGGCGATGTCCTTCAGCGAGCAGTTCCCGGACGCCATCGCCGCCGTGGCGGCGCTCGTCACGGCGGCCCCCATCGGCACCTGGCCGGAGAGGGACGTTGCGCCGGCGGCGGCCGCCGCCGCCATCGGCGGCATCGACATCGGCGCCGCGGGCGTGGCGGCCACCGCCGGTGGAGGAGGAACCGGCAGTAGCGCCACGCCGGCCGGGCGCGGAGCGGAGGAGACGGCGGGTGGACGGAACGGAAGCGGCGCGGGCGGCTGCTGGAGCTCCTTCATGATCGGCGCCTCGGTGCCGAGCACGACCATGCGCTTGATCAGGTTCTCGAGCTGCCGGACGTTGCCGGGCCAGTCGAACGCGGCGAAGAGGCGTGCGACCTCCGGGCTGATGGAGGTGAGCGGCTTGTTGTACTGAACGGAGTACTTCTTCAGGAAGAAGTCGGTGAGCACGGGCACTTCGTCCAGGCGCTCGCGGAGCGGCGGGACCGCGATGGTCACCACGTTCAGGCGGAAGTAGAGGTCCTCGCGGAAGCTGCCCTCGCGCACGGCCTGTTCGATGTCGCGGTTGGTCGCCGCAATGACGCGCACGTCCACGTGCACGTCCGACTTGCCGCCGAGGCGCGAGAACTCGCCGTCCTGCAGCACCTGCAGGAGCTTCGCCTGCAGCGGCGCGCTCATCTCGCCGATCTCGTCGAGGAACATCGTGCCGTGGTTGGCGAACTCGAACTTGCCCGGCTTGTGCTGGATGGCGCCGGTGAACGCGCCCTTCTCGAAGCCGAACAGCTCCGACTCGAGGAGCTCGGTGGGGAGCGCCGCGCAATTGACCTTCACGAAGGGCTTGTCCTTGCGCAGCGACTGCGCGTGCAGGGCGCGGGCGACGAGCTCCTTGCCGGTGCCGCTCTCGCCCCGGACGAGCACCGTGACATCGGTGTCGGAGACCCGGTCGATCAGGTCCCGGACCTCGCCCATCTTCTCGCTGGCGCCGAGGAGCATCGTGTACTTCGACTGGTCCTTGAGCTGCTCGCGGAGCGTGGCCACCTCGCGGCTGACTTGCCGCTGTTTCAGGGCGGTGGCCAGCAGCATCTCGAGCTCGCGGTCCTCGAAGGGCTTGCAGACGAAGTCCGTGGCGCCGAGCTTCATCGCCTGCACCACCGTGTTGGTGCGACCCTGGCCTGAGATCACGATGATCGGCACCTCGCGGTCGATCTTCTTGAAGGCCGCGAGCGCGGCCAGTCCGTCCATGCTGCCCGGCATGACGACGTCGAGCAGCACCGCCGCCGGCCGGTCCGCGTGGAAGCGACGAACCGCCTCGTCCGCGTTCGTCACCGTGAGCGCCGTGTAGCCGCGCGCTCCGAGGAAGGTGCGCAGGAAGCTGCACATCGCCAGGTCGTCGTCGACCACCATCACCTGGGGTTTCTCGCTCATCGCCCTGCAGTTCCTTTTCTGCGCCGTTGCGGCGCGTCGTCGACCATGCGTCGGCCTGCTGAGCAAGTGAAATGCCACCAGGGAAAAACCTTGGAACACGAAAGAAAACCGGGAACGGAAGGAACACGCGGAGGGCCGTACGTGGAAACGCGCTTCCCTTCGGAAGCGCGTACGTTACTCAACCGGTGGCGCCGAATGCACGAGGTGGGCCCCGTGCACCCGATGCACCTACGGGCGCTCGATCCCCGTTTCCTTGATCTTGTTGAGCAGGGTCTTGTAGCTCACCCCGAGCATCTGCGCGGCCTTGCGGCGATTCCAGTGCACGTGCCGCAGCGTGTCGGAGATCGCCACGCGCTCGGCCGCAAGCGCGGCCT
>JBOGIW010000147.1:0-6942 GCA_050748045.1 Vicinamibacterales bacterium
CACGCGGCCTTCCGCCGGAGGGCGAGAAGCCCGATGCCGCAACGCCTCGCGCGGAAGGCGTTCCTGAGCTCGACGACACCGGCGACCTCGACGACCGTATGAGCGTGCGATAAGGATCCTGATCGTATTATGGTGGTCTGATTGGGCTTCGTGGCGCCCGCCGGGAATGGCGCGAGTTGCGCGCATACGGGTTTTTTGTAAGCTACGAGCAACGCAGCGCGGCGGGATGCATCGGCGGCCAAGGTGGCCACCTTATTCCGACCAGGGTCCTAGGCACACCTGCGGAGGTGACGCATCGTCTGCCTCACCTCCCAGCCCACCGCCAGCGTGTAGACCACCGCGTTGGCGCCGAGATGGTGCTCCCGGCGAAAGCACCAGGCCGCGAGGTTGTAGGCGGCCATCATCAAGGCAATTGCGCAGGCCGCGCCGTGCACACCACCTTTCACGGCTTCCTGGTTGCCGCTGTCGCAGAACTGTTGAACCGTCACGCCCGCCCTCCGAAGGACCGGCGCGGAGCCGGTCCGGTCAACGCTGCCCGCCCGAAACGTCATGAGGAGGAGCAATCCAAATGCCAGAGCCCGTCTGTATAAGACGCGCCGGCTCCTGATCGTTCGGCAGGTTATCGGTCCTTCGGCAGGTAGTAGCGCCCGAGCCAGCGGCTCAGGCCATCGAGTCCTGGGAACAACGTGCGCTCGTTGATGTTCGCCTGGTCGAGCTTGTCGCGCACTTCCCACTTCAGCTCGGCGGGCACGACGACGCGGCGGTAGAGTTTCGGGTGGGCCGCGACCCAGTGATCCAGCCGCGCCGAGGGTGTCGGCATGAGGGAGAAGAGGGCGAACTGGTTCAGGATCCGTAAATCGAGCGAGGGCGGCTCCATGAAGATCACGAACGGTTCCTTGCCGAGTGCGTCGAAGGCCCTGAGCGACGGGAACTCGCTGAGCATTTCCACGGTGAACGTATCCGAGTGCTCCGCCTCGAGCATCGTCTTCAGCTTCGCGGGGAGCATGCGGTTCGCCTCGACGAAGTTGACGCACCAGACGATGCCGTCGGCGTCGAAGGCGCGCGGATCTTCGGTGGCGAAGTGGAGGGCGACGAAGGGGGAGTACGTCCAGTCCACGAGGCGCGTCGGCAGCCCGTGGTGCTGGCCGAGCGCGAGCCAGTGCCAGATGGAATCGATCGGCGCCACCGCCTGCGCGTGGGCGTACTTGCGGAAGTTGCGCACGAGCGAGAGCTCGAGCTTGCTGAGATCGAACCGCCCCGCCGCGAGGCGGAGGAGGCTCGTCGAGAGGTCGTGGTCGACGCGCGGGAGCCCCCTCAGGGCGAAGGGCGACCGGAACCGCCGGAGGTCCGGGTTCCAGGAACCGGCATAGAGCTGCTCGACCAGCTCCGTCCAGGATCGCGCGCGCTCCACGGCGCCTATTGTAGGCGTTTGGTTGATCGTCTATCGCCTCTTTGGTCCGGGGCCTCTTCGGTCGGCGGTCCAGTGCCTATAACCTATCGCCACGGTCTCCTACGTAACGCGCCCTCGCCTACTCGTATCTCAGCGCCACCATCGGATCCACTCGTGTCGCCCGTCTCGCTGGCACGTACCCGGCGAACATCGCGACGGTGGCGAGCACGGCGGCGGCGACGACGAGCGTCGGCGCGTCGGTGGGCGACAGGCCGTAGAGCTGCGACTCGACGAAGCGGCTCAGGCCGATCGCCGCGGGCAGGCCGAGAGCGATGCCCGCCCCGGCCATGACGGCGACCTCGCGCAGCACCATCCAGAGGACGGAGGTCCGCTCGGCGCCGAGCGCCATCCGGATCCCGATCTCGCGCGTCCGCCGCGACACGGTGTAGGACATCACCCCGTAGAGCCCCACCGCCGCCAGAAGCGTCGCCAGCCCGCCAAACAGCATCGAAAGCGACGCGACGAGCCGCTCGAGGAACAGCGACTCGTCCACCTGCGCCTCCATGGTCTTCATGTCGAAGATCGGCAGGTTCGGATCGAGCCGCTGGATCACCTGCCGCGCCGCGCCGGGGACACCCGCCACGTCGGACCGCGCGCGGACGTAGAACGTCATCTGGTCGAGCGCCTCCTGCTGCAGGTACGGCACGTACACGAAGCGCGGCACCTCGTCGCGCATCGTCGCGAATTTCGAATCGCGCACGACGCCGACCACCTCGGTGGAATTGTCGTTCTCGTCACGCCCGAAGCCGAAGCGGCGGCCGATGGGATTGTCGCTGCCCCAGAAGTACTTCGCCATCGTCTCGTTGATGATCGCCACGCGCGGCGCGCCGTCGGCGTCGGTCGGGCGGAACTCGCGGCCCATCACGAGCGGCATCCCCATGGTCGCGAAGTAGCCGGGTGATACCGCATTGAAAGCCGGGTTCATGTTCTCGTCTTCCTTGCGCGTGTACCCCTGCACCTGCACGGTCGATTGCCAGGTGGAGTCGGTCATCACGGGGATGAACGCCGACGCCGCGGAGGCTGCGCCGGGCAGCGACCCCAGTTGGTCCTGCGCCTGCCTGAACAACGCCAGGCTGCGCTCCCTCGTGTAGCCGCTCAACGCGGGGTCGACGGAGAACTGGAGCAGGTCTGTCGCCACGAAGCCGGGGTTCAGGCTGCGCAGGTTGTACAGACTGCGGGCGAAGAGCCCCGCGCCCGCGAGCAGGAGCACCGACAGCGCTACCTGGGCAACGACAAGACCCTTGCGGAAACGCGCCTGGCGGCCGCCGCCGGCGACGGTGCCGGCGTCCTCCTTCAGCGTCGAGGTCAGCGACGGTCTCGCCGACTGGAAGGCGGGACCGAGGCCGAAGACGAGCGCCGTCAGCGTCGAGATCGCGATCGCGAACAGGACGACGCGCGCATCGGGATCGGCCGAGAGCGTCTCCACCGCGCGTGCGAACGGAAGCGTCTCGATGAGCAGGGTCGTCGTCCACCACGCGAACAGCAGGCCGACCACCGCCCCGCCGAGCGAGAGCACGACGCTCTCGGTGAGCCGCGTCCGCACGACGCGCCACCGCCCAGCTCCGAGCGCCAGGCGAATCGCCACCTCCTTCTGCTGCGCCGCGGCGCGCGCCAGGAGCAGGTTGGCCACGTTCGCGCAGGCGATGAGCAGCACGAGGCCGACCATCGCCATCAGCACGACGAGCGGCGTCGAGAACGCCGTGCGGAGATCCGATCGACCCTTGTGTCCCGGCAGCACCAGGAGCGTCTTCTCGAGGAACCGCTTCCTGAAGTTCTCGGGCGCGCTCGCGCTGAGCGTCTTCATGTCCTCGTGCAACTGCTGCCGGTAGACGACGTTCATCGCCGCGGCCGCCTGATCGATGGTGACGCCCGGCTTCAGCCGCCCCATGATCGTCACGAACCGGCTGCGCCAGCTCTCGAGATCGTTCCAGGTCGGCGTCAGCTCGGCCTTCATCATGATCGGCACGAAGAGGTCGGCCGGCGACCCCGTGTCCACGCCGCTGAAGCCGCGCGCGGCGACGCCGACGACGGTCATCGGGTGGTTGTTGATCCGGATCTCCAGGTTCAGAACGCCCGGCTCCCCGCCGAACCGCCTCTGCCAGTACCCATAACTCAGCACGACCACGGGATGGCCGCTCGGCGTCCGGTCGTCGTCGTGGCCGAGCGTGCGTCCCAGCACGGAGCCGACACCAAGGACGCTGAAGTAGTCGCCGGTGACGAGCTCGGCGTACACGCGCTCGGACTGCTTCGCGGTGGAGAGGGTGGCGCTCGTGTCGAAGCGCGCGAACATGCCGGCCATGACGCCGCGCGAGCCCTGCTCGAGCCCGCGGAACATCGGCACGGAGAACGTCATGCTGTTCATCGTCCGGCCCGAGAACGGGCCGGGGCCGTTCAAGAGCACGAGCTCCTGCGGCGCGCGGACGGGCAGCATGCGCAGGAGCACCTGGTCCATGAGCGAAAAGATCGCGGTGTTGGCCCCGATGCCGAGGCCGAGCGTGAGGACGATGACGATCGAGAAGGCGGGCGCGCGGCGGAACGACCGCAGGGCGAAGCGAAAATCCTGGCGAAGCTGGTCCATGTCGGCAGGTCTCGGGAGCTTAGACGCACGACCGTGCGCGCAGGTTTAGTCGGCCTTGCGGTAGCGGGAGCCGGCACGGCGATTCATCGCATGGACGATGCGCGGCGGGAGGAGCCGCGCGAGTGTCGCTATCGCGCTGTTGACGCGCCCCGGCACCGAGACGCGCCGGCCGGCCATCACGGCGTCACAGCCGTGCCTGGCCACGGCAGTCGCGGTCATCCACATGAACGACGGCATCCGGCTGACGATGTCGCGCGTGCCGCTCACGTCGTGAAACTCGGTGAAGGTGAAGCCGGGGCAGACGGCGGTGACGTGCACGCCGCGGGGCGCGACTTCCGTCGCCAGCGATTCCGAGAAGCGGATCAGGAACGACTTGGCCGCCGCGTACAGGGTGTGCCCCGCGACGCCGGGGAGCAGCGCCGCCAGCGACGCGACGTTGATGACCCGGCCGTAGCCGCGGTCGATCATCCCGGGCAGCAGGCGATAGGTCAGCTCCACGACGGCCACGAGCATCACCTGGAGGAACTCGGCATGCCGCGGCCAGTCGCTCCTGACGAACGCCCCCGGCACGGCGAAGCCGGCGTTGTTGACGAGAACGTCAACCGACACGCCCGCCGCGGCAAGCTGCTCGCAGAGCCGCGCGGACGCGCCAGGATCGGCAAGGTCCACCGTGAAGACGTGCACGCGCCTTCCATGCCGCTCCTCGATCGACGCGGCGAGCGCGCGGAGCCGGTCCTCGCGCCGCGCGACGACGACCAGGTCGAAGCCTCGCGCGGCAAGCTCCCCGGCAAACGCCTGCCCGATTCCCGAAGAGGCTCCCGTAATCAGCGCAGTCCGGCGGGTCACGGCAGGAGCTTACCTGAAGCGTTGGGAACTGGAAGCTTGGAGATTGGGAACTGGAGTTTGGGAGTTGGGAGTTGACGTTCATTCAACACGGCGCAGAATGAAGCACTTCAAATAGTAGGTCTCGGGTACGCCGACGAGCACGGGATGATCGCGCGCCTGCAGCCGCTTCTCAACAATCGTGACGGGCGTACGGCTGTCTACCGAGGCTTGGTGGATCATCTCGGCGAACATCGTCTCGTTCACGTTGTACGAACAGCTGCACGTCACCAGGTAGCCGCCGGGCACCAGCAGGCGCATGGCGCGCAGGTTGATCTCCTTGTAGCCGGCGAGCGCGTTCGGCACCGACGCCTTGTTCCTGGCGAACGCCGGCGGGTCGAGCACGATCGTGTCGTAGCGCGCGCCTGCCCTTTCCAGGCGCCGCAGCTCGTCGAACACGTTGGCCTCGCGCGCCTGCACCTGTGGGAGGTTGTTGCGTGCGGCGTTGGCCCGGATGCGCGCGACGGCGTCGGCCGAGATGTCGATCGCCTCGGCCTCGGAGCACTCCCGCGCCAGGCGCAGCGCGAAGCCGCCGTGGTAACTGAAGCAGTCGAGGAGCTTCCCGCGCGCGTAGCGGCCCGCCGCCTCGCGGTTCTCGCGCTGGTCGAGGAAGAGGCCGGTCTTCTGTCCCTTCCACAGGTCGGCGTCGTACTCGACCGGCCCCTCGCGGACGGCGACCGACGCGGGAATCGCGCCGTGCAGCACTTCGACCTTCTGCTCGAGCCCCTCGAGCGACCGGACGCGCGGATCGTTGCGCGCCAGGATACCGGCCGGCGCCCGCAGGTCCACCAGGATGCGGGCGATCTCAGGCATCAGCCGATCGACGCCCTGCGACAGCGCCTGCACGACGAGATAGTCCGCGTACCGATCGACGACGAGCGAGGGGAGCAGGTCGGCTTCGCCGTGGACGAGCCGACAGGCCGTGGCGTCGAGGTGCAGGGACTCGCGAAAACGGAAGGCCGCCTCGAGGCGCGCGCGCCAGAGGTCCAGGCCGGCCGGCGCGTCGCCTCGCGTCAGCATGCGGAGCGGGATCTGCGACGCGGCGCTGAAGAGCGCCTGCCCGAGCAGGCGATTGCGCGGCCCGATCACGGCGACGGTCTCGCCGCCGGCGGCCTCCACGGAGACGACGTCGGCGCGATAGATCCAGGGATGGCCCCCGCGGATGCGCTCCTCGCCACGCGCGCTCACGACGACCGACGGCTTCATCGCGATCACGATCCCACCATCGCCACCATCCGCGATCCGCGGGATCCTTGATCCTTGTCAACTCCCAACTTCCAACTCCCAACTCCCAAGCCCAACTCCCAACTCTCAACTCCCAATCCCCAACTCCCAATCCCCAACTCCCAATCCCCAACTCCCAATTCTTCAAGTCCCAATTTCCAACTCCCAACTCCCAGTCCGCGATCCGCGGTCCGCAATCCGGATCACAAATAGTACAATTCCCGGATGGCTGAAGCTGCGCTTTCCCTCATGCAGCGGCCGCTGGCCGAGTCGGATCCCGAGATCGCGCAGGCGATCCGGAACGAAGCGCGGCGGCAGGCCGAGGGGCTCGAGCTCATAGCGTCGGAGAACTTCGTCAGCAGCGCCATCCTCGAGGCCGCCGGATCGGTGCTGACGAACAAGTATGCGGAAGGCTATCCGGGAAAGCGTTACTACGGCGGGTGCGAATTCGTCGACGTGGCGGAATCGCTGGCCATCTCGCGCGCGAAGGCGCTTTTCGGCGCCGAGCACGCCAACGTGCAGCCGCACTCGGGCGCGCAGGCCAACATGGCCGTGTATCTGACGCTGCTCAAGCCGGGGGACACGGTCCTCGGCATGAACCTCGCCCACGGCGGCCACCTCACGCACGGCCATCCGCTCAACTTCTCCGGCAAGCTCTACACAATCATCCCGTACGGCGTCCGCAACGACGACGAGCGCATCGACGACGAGGAGCTGGAGCGGCTCGCCCTGGAGCACCGGCCGAAGATGATCATGGTCGGCGCAAGCGCCTACCCGCGCGTGATCGACTTCGAGCGGATCGCGCGCA
>JBOGIW010000148.1:0-6912 GCA_050748045.1 Vicinamibacterales bacterium
GGTCCGCGCCATTCCGGAGCTCGTTGAAGGGCTGAACCGGGGCGACGCGCATCAGGTGCTGCTCGGCGTCACCGGGTCGGGCAAGACCTACACGATGGCGCAGGTCCTCGCCACCGTGAACCGGCCAACGCTGGTCATGGCGCACAACAAGACGCTTGCCGCCCAGCTCTATCAGGAATTCAAGCGCTTCTTCCCGAACAACGCGGTTGAGTACTTCGTCAGCTACTACGACTACTACCAGCCCGAGGCCTACGTTCCGGCCACCGACTCGTACATCGAGAAGGAGGCGACCATCAACGACGAGATCGACCGCATGCGCCTTTCCGCCACGCGGTCGCTCTTCGAGCGGCGCGATGTCATCATCGTGGCGAGCGTGTCGTGCATCTACGGCCTGGGGTCGCCCGAGGCCTACTACGGCATGCTGCTGCCGCTCGAGGTCGGGCAGCGGATCGACCGGGATCAGATCCTCCGCAAGCTGGTGGAGATCCAGTACGAGCGCAACGACACGGAGTTCGGGCGCGGCACGTTCCGCGTGCGCGGCGACATCGTCGAGGTCGTGCCGTCCTACGAGGAGCACGCGCTGCGGATCGGGCTCTTCGGCGACGAGGTGGACGAGCTGGCGTGGTTCGACCCGCTCACGGGCCAGGTGATCAGGCGCATCGACAAGGTGGCCGTCTATCCGAAGTCGCACTTCGTCACGTCGCGGGACCGCACGAAGCAGGCGGTGGAGACGATCAGACAGGAGCTGGAGTGGTACCGCGGCCAGCTCGAGTCGGAGGGGAAGCTCCTCGAGGCGCAGCGGCTCCACCAGCGCACGATGTTCGACCTCGAGATGATCCGGGAAATCGGCTACTGCCACGGGATCGAGAACTACGCGCGGCACCTCACGGGCCGCGCACCCGGCGCGCCTCCGCCGACGCTGCTCGACTACCTGCCCGGCGATGCGCTGGTCGTGGTGGACGAGAGCCATCAGACCGTGCCGCAGGTCCGGGGCATGTACCACGGCGACCGGTCGCGGAAGGAAGTGCTCGTGGCCTACGGGTTCCGCCTGCCGTCGGCGCTCGACAACCGCCCGCTCAACTTCGAGGAGTGGGAGGCGCGTGTCCGGCAGCTCGTGTTCGTCTCGGCAACGCCCGGCCCGTACGAGCTGTCCAAGTCGGGAGGGGTGGTCGTCGAGCAGGTCATCCGGCCGACGGGGCTGATGGACCCGCCGATCGAGGTCCGCCCGGTGAGGGGGCAGGTGGACAATCTGCTGCAGGAGATCCGGCAGCGGGCGGAGCGGAAGGAGCGCGTGCTGGTCACGACCCTGACCAAGCGGATGGCCGAGGACCTGACCGCGTACTACCAGGAGCTCGGGGTGAAAGTCCGGTACCTCCACTCGGATATCGATACGCTCGAGCGGGTCGAGATCCTGCGCGACCTGCGGCGCGGCGCCTTCGACGTGCTCGTCGGGATCAACCTGTTGCGCGAAGGGCTCGATCTGCCGGAGGTCTCGCTGGTGGCCATTCTCGACGCCGACAAGGAGGGGTTCCTGCGGTCGGGCGGATCGCTCATCCAGACCTCGGGGCGCGCGGCGCGCAACGTCAACGGCCGGGTGATCATGTACGCCGACGCGAGGACCGCGTCGATGCAGACGGCCATCCACGAGACCGGGCGCCGGCGCGCCCGGCAGGCCTCCTACAACGAGGCGCATGGCATTACCCCGCAATCGGTGGTCCGGGCGATCGACGACGTGCTGTCGAGCGTGTACGAGCGCGACTACGTGACACCCCCGGCCGCGCGCGAGGAGCGCGAGACGTTCCGCACGCAGGCGGAGCTCGACACGCACATCGCGCGTCTCGACGCGGAGATGCGGGCGGCGGCCGCCAACCTGGATTTCGAGCGCGCCGCGGGGCTGCGCGACCGGCTGAAATCGCTGCGAAGCCGCGATCTCGGGCTGACGGGGTCTCCGGCGAACCGGTGACGGCGTGCTGACGCTCCTCGCCGACTGGCTCAAGGCCGCCGTGCTCGAGGTGCAGGAGTACGTGCGGCTCTGCGCGGCGGCGGTGCGCGCCATGTTCACCGGGAAGCGCTACTACCACGACATCGTCGAGCAGTTCGACGCGATCGGCCTGGGGTCGCTCACCGTCGTGGTGCTGACCGGCTTCTTCACCGGCGCCGTCCTCGCGCTGCAGAGCGGCATGACGCTCGATCAGTTCGGGGCCCGCCCCTTCGTCGGCCGGCTCGTCAGCGCGTCGATGATCAAGGAGCTCGGACCCGTGCTGACCGGCCTGATGCTGGCCGGACGCGTCGGATCGGGTATCGCCGCCGAGCTCGGCTCGATGATGGTGACCGACCAGATCAACGCCCTGCGCGCCCTCGGCACCGATCCGGTGCGCAAGCTCGTCGTGCCCCGGATCCTCGCCGGCGTGTGCATGGCGCCGGTCCTGACCGTCATTGCCGACGCCGTCGGCATCCTCGGCGGGTGGTTGATCGCCGTGTTCGAGCTGCGGGTCACATCGAGCGTGTACTGGAGCTCGATCATCGAGGCCCTGTACATCGAGGACACCTGGATGGGGTTGATCAAGCCGTTCTTCCTCGGCTTCGCGATCGTCTCCATCGGCTGTCACGTCGGCCTGCGGACGACCGGCGGCACACAGGGCGTGGGCCGGTCCACGACGAACGCCGTCGTGGCCGCGTCGGTCGCGGTGATCGCCGTCGACTTCTTCGTGACGCGGCTGCTCATTACGCTCTTGTATTGATGTTCACGTCCACGAAGCGCTCGCCGGAGCTGGAAGAGGCCCTCGGGCCGGGATCGCCGATCATCGTCTTCGACAAGGTGACGCTGTCGTTCGACGACAAGGTGATCCTCCGCGACGTGAGCTTCACGCTGATCACCGGACACACGAAAATCTTCCTCGGCGCCAGCGGCGCCGGGAAGTCGACGATCCTCAAGTTGCTCCTCGGCCTGTGGAAGCCCGATTCCGGCGTCATCTGGGTCAACGGCGAGCGCATCGACCTGATGACCGAGGCGGAGATCATGAAGGTGCGCAATGACCTCGGGATGGTGTTCCAGGAGGGGGCCCTCTTCGACTCGCTGACCGTGGCCGAGAACGTCGGCTACAAGCTGTACGAGGAGACCGATTTGCCCCTCGAGGAAGTGCGGCGGCGGGTCGAGGAGGTGCTCTACTTCATCGGCCTGACCGAGCACATCGACAAGATGCCGTCGGAGCTGTCGGGCGGACAGCGCCGGCGCGTGGCGATCGCGCGCGCCATGTCGTTCAAGCCGCGCATCCTCCTGTACGACGAGCCGACGACCGGCCTCGACCCGATCACCGCGAACACCGTCGACGACGAGATCATCAAGCTGCGGGACATGGAGAACGTCAGCTCGATCGTCGTCACGCACCAGCTCCGCGACGCCTTCCGGATCGCGACGCACGAGGCCGTCCATGACGGGGACGGGATGCGCATCGTGCCGGCCGACGCGGACAAGTGCGAGGAAGCCGAGTTCATCATGCTGAAAGACGGGAGCATCCACTTCGAGGGACATGCCGCCGAGCTGCGCGCGTCGAAGGATCCCTACCTGAGATCATTTCTGTCGTAAGGACACCCATGCCACGCACGCGATCGTTAGCCTGGTCGGAGCTCAAGATTGGCCTCGTCACCGTGGTGGCGCTCGCGCTCGCCTCGGTCCTGATCTTCATGGTGAGCGGCGAGGGTGGCATGTTCTGGCAGCGCTACAGCCTCAAGACCATCTTCGAGGACATCGCCGGCCTGAAGGAGGGCGCGCCCGTACGCGTCGCGGGCGTCGAGGTCGGCTCGGTGGCGGGGCTCGATTTCGTCGGCGACCGCGTCGAGGTGTCCATGGAGATCTCGAAGGACATGCAGTCGCGGGTCACCACGCGCTCCACGGCCACGCTCGGGTCGGTCTCGCTGCTCGGCGAGGCCGCCGTGGACATCACGCCGTCGAGCCTGGGCGCGCCGATCCCCGAATGGGGCTACGTGCCGGCGGGCCGCGCGCCCGGCTCGATCACCGAGGTCGCGACGCAGGCGAGCCGCGGCCTCGAGGAGGCGACGAGGCTGCTCTCGGACGTGCGCGGGGGCCGCGGCACGATCGGCAGGCTCTTCACCGACGAAGCGCTCTACCGGGAGGTCACCCGCTTCGTCGACGCGGCCGAAGACACGGCGCGCAACCTGAGCGAGGGGCGCGGCACCATCGGCCGGCTGGCGCGCGATCCCGCCGCCGCGCAGGCCCTCGAAGCGTCGTTGCAGAACCTGCAGGACATCACCGCGCGGCTCCGGTCCGGGGAGGGGAGCCTCGGCCGGCTGCTCACCGACGACGCCCTCGCGAAGTCGCTGACGGGAACGACGGCGAATCTCGATGCGCTGACCGGTCGCCTGAGCCGCGGCGAGGGCACGGCGGGCAAGCTGGTCACCGACGAGGCGCTGTACGCGCGTCTGAGCTCGATGGCGGAACGGCTGGACACGGTAATGGCGAATCTGCAGGGCGGGCAGGGCACGGCCGGCCGGCTGCTCCAGGACCAGCAGTTGTATGAGAACATGAACGGGGCCGTCGCGGAGCTGCGGCAGCTCATTCGGGACATCAAGGCCGACCCGAAGAAGTACCTGAACGTGCGGGTCAGCCTGTTTTGACGGGTTCGGAATCCGGATTTCGGATCCGCGGAGTCATCATGGCGCACCAGGACAGCGGAGTTGGAGCCGGCGGCCTGCTCGTGGCCTTCATCGCCGGCGCGGTCACGGGCGCAGCGGTGGCGCTGCTGTTGGCGCCGGCCGCGGGCGAGGAGACCCGTGAGTATCTCGGCGATCGCGCCCGGGAAGGACGGGATCGCGCCGCCGAAGCGGCGCGCCAGGGGCGCGAGCTGCTGAACCGGCAGCGCGACACGCTCGCCAGCGCCGTCGATCGCGGGCGCGAGGCGTACCAGGCGGCGCGCGACGCGGCGGCGAGCCGGGAGCAGGACGCGTGAACGAGGTCTTCCTGGGGATCATCGCCGTGGCCGTGGCGCTGATGGCCGCCATCCAGGTCGGCGCGGTCATCGTCGCGGCGCGCCTGGCGAAGCGCGTGGACCGGCTGGCCGACCAGATCGAGCGGGACATCAGGCCGGTCGTCCGGAACCTGCACACGCTGAGCGGCGAGGCCGCGCGCGCCGCGTCGCTGGCGGCGGTGCAGGTGGAGCGCGCCGATCGCCTCTTCGGCGATCTCGCGCACCGCGTGGACGTGACGCTCACGACGCTCCAGACCCGCGTGCTCGGCCCGGCCCGCGAAGGCGCGGCGGTGCTCGCCGGGCTGCGCGCGGCCCTCGCCACGCTCCGCGATCGGGGCGACAGACGCCGCCGCCCGTCGCCGGTCGAGGAAGAAGACGCATTGTTCATCGGGTGAACCGAGCGTTCCCGATCATTGACGGGCGGGTGGGCGCGGTGATACAAGTCAGCCGAGGAAACACCCTATCCCCGGGGGACGCCCATGATCAACCGACGCCATCGGCTCCGCGGTGTGCTCGTCGCGGCCGCGTTCGTGCTGGCTGTCCCGCCGGCGCTGGCCCAGGAACCGAAGTCAGCGGCGCTGGCGACCGAGCTCGCGAAGCTGCTCGACGAGATGAAGGTCGACAGCCTCGCGGCTCGTCATCCCGGCGCGCCCGACCAGTACGTCGGCGCGCTGTACTTCCCGGGCACGCAGTTGCTCGTGGTGACGGCCCGGTACCAGGTGCCGGAGCTGCTCGACACCAAGCTCGCGAGCAAGGCGTATCGCGACGTCTACATCGACCTGAACAGCGCCTCGGTCGCCAACACGAAGGTGTTCGTCTCGGACCTCGGGTGCAACGGCCTGAAAGCCAGGCGCAACGACGACGAGCCCTACGACGCGATCGAGATGGGCGGCAAGAACTGGAACTTCGACGGCGACTGGCGCAAGGCGAAGCTGTCGGAGGACGAGTACATGAAGGCGTACCAGCAGGCGGAGCGCGAGTACCTCAAGATGCTCGAGGCGCTGCTGGCGGAGCTGAAGAAGACCTCGTAACTCGGCCTTCGGGCCACGGTGCGAGGCAGAAAACGGCAGCCGTCCAGGACGGCTGCCGTTTTTGTGCGTACGCCGATGGCACGCTGATCACGCGACCGTCGACGAGCCGGGCCGTGATCGTTTCGTCGGTCACTTCGACGCCTGCTATTCGCGATTCAAGGCTAACCGCAATGCTCATCCCATGTTTCGATGATCGCCTCTTTGTGGTCAACGACCAGGCGACGAATCTCGTTCAGTTCGCGTGGACGGAACCCATGGTTCCACGCAAGTGCGGCGGGCGCCAACCAGAACTTCGCTTGCTGCCGGTCGCGCCGCACGTGGACGTGCATAGGCTCATTACAGTCGAAGCTGTAGAACCACGAACGGACGGTAACTGGCTGGCGAACTGAAGGTGAGTTGGTGGGCGCGGATGGAATCGAACCATCGACCCCCCGCGTGTGAAGCGGATGCTCTACCGCTGAGCCACGCGCCCCCTGGCCGAAGAAGCCCCAGTATATCACCGGCGGCTAGACCGTTCCGTACAGCCGATCGCCGAAATCCCCGAGGCCCGGGACGATGAACTTCTGGGCGTTCAGCTCGCGGTCCACGACGGGCGTGTACACGGCAACGTCGGGATGGCGCTCCTCCACGACGCGCACGCCCTCGGGCGCCGCGACGATGCAGATCATGCGGATGGTCCGGGCGCCCGCCGCCTTGATCACATCGATGGCCGCCACGGCGCTCCCGCCCGTGGCGAGCATGGGGTCGATCATCAGCACGTAGCTCCCGCCGAGGCTCGGAGGCAGCTTCGAGTAGTACTTCGACGCGATGGCCGTCGCCTCATCCCGCTGCAGGCCGATGTGTCCGACGCGCGCCGAGGGCAGGAGCTCGAGGACGGCGTCGAGCATCCCGAGCCC
>JBOGIW010000149.1:0-9146 GCA_050748045.1 Vicinamibacterales bacterium
GCTCCAGACGGTCGAGGATCTCTTCTACCGCCTCCCGTTCCGCTATGAAGATCGCAGCCGGATGCAGCCGATCGTCTCGCTGCGGCCGGGGGCCAAGGCGGCGGTGCTCGGCGAGATCAAGAGCGCGCGCCTGTCGATCACGCGCCGGCGCGGCTTCAAGATCTTCAACGCGGTCGTGAGCGACGCGAGCGGCGCCATCCGCTGCACCTGGATGAACCAGGCGTTCCTCGCCGACATTCTCCATCCCCGCTCGACCGTCGTCATGTTCGGCGAGGTGAAGCTCGACTCGAGCGGTCTCCACTTCATGAACCCGGAGTACGAGCTCGTGGGCGACGACCTCGCCGGCGTGCACACCGCCCGCATCGTGCCGTTCTACGAGAAGACCGGGACGGTGACGCCGAACACGCAGCGCCGGCTGGTCCGCCAGGCGCTCGACGAGCTTCCCGCCCTCGTCCCCGACCTCCTGCCCGCGGACCTGCGCGACCGGCTGGGACTCGTGCCGCGGCGCGTGGCGATGGAGCAGGCGCACTTTCCGGCGAACGAGGCGTCGGTCGACGCGCTCAACGCCTTTCGTACGGCGCCGCAGCGCCGGATGATCTTCGAGGAGCTCTTCCTGTTCCAGGTCGGCCATGCGTGGCGGCGGCACGCGACGAGCATCGAGCTGAAGCCGCACGTGCCGGCCGTCGACGACCGCATCCGCGCCTCGGCGGCGAAGGTCCTGCCGTTCAAGCTGACGCCCGGGCAGCGGCAGGCCGTCAAGGAGATCGTCGACGACATGCGGCTCGCCAGGCCGATGCACCGCCTCCTGCAGGGCGATGTCGGCGCCGGCAAGACGATTGTGGCGCTCCTGGCGGCCGTCGTGGCGATGGAGAACGGCCTGCAGGTGGCGTTCATGGCGCCGACCGAGATCCTTGCCGCGCAGCACTATGCCACGATCGCGAAGCTGCTGGCGCAGTCGCGCTTCCGGGTGGATCTGCTGACAGGCAGCACGCCCGGGCTGCACAAGCACACGCTGCTGGCGCACATCGAGCGGGGCACCACCAACCTCATCGTCGGCACGCACGCCCTCGTGCAGGAGACGGTGCGGTTCAACCGGCTCGGCCTGGTCGTGATCGACGAGCAGCACCGGTTCGGCGTCGTGCAGCGCGCGCGGCTCCGCGAGAAAGGCCTTCGCCCCGACGTCCTGCTGATGACGGCGACGCCGATCCCGCGCACGCTCGCGCTCACCGACTACAGCGAGCTGGACGTGTCGAAGATCGCCGACCTGCCGCCGGGCCGCAAGCCCGTACGCACGTGGGTGAAGCCCGAGTCGCGTCGCGACGAGATCTACCGGATCATTCGCGACGAGCTCGACGCCGGCCGCCAGGCGTACATCATCTACCCGCTCGTCGAGGAGTCGGAGAAGATCGATCTGAAGTCGGCGACTGAGATGGCGGATCACCTGCAGCAGGACGTCTTCCCGGCCTACCGCGTGGCGCTGCTGCACGGGCGGATGAAGCAGGACGCGAAGGACCGCGTGATGCAGGCCTTCGCGACCGGGCAGGTGCACATCCTCGTGTCCACGACGGTCGTCGAAGTCGGCGTGGACGTGCCGAACGCGACGGTGATGGTCGTCGAGCACGCCGAGCGCTTCGGGCTGTCGCAGCTCCACCAGCTCCGCGGCCGCATCGGCCGCGGTGCGCACGCGTCGCACTGCATCCTCCTGTACCAGGCGCCGTGGACTGACGACGCGCGCGAGCGGCTGAAGGTGATGTCCGAGACGACCGACGGCTTCGCGATCGCGGAGAAAGACCTCGAGCTCCGCGGTCCCGGCGATTTCTTCGGGACGCGGCAGTCGGGATTGCCGAAGCTCCGCACCGGCGACCTCGTCCGCGACCGCGACATCATGGAAGAGGCGCACCGCGAGGCCCGGCGCATCGTGGACGAGGAGAAGCTCACGCGTGAGCTCCAGGAGTTCGTGCAGACCCGCTGGCAGGATCAGTTCGGGCTCATCGAGGTGGGGTAGCCTCTGGCTCTGGACCCGTGTTGGGAGTTGGATGTTGGGAGTTGGATGTTGGGAGTTGGATGCTGGAAGTTGAGAGTTGGATGTTTGGGAGTTGAGAGTTGATGTTGGGAGTTGGGAGTTGGATCGGATGCGCGTCATCGCGGGAATGCTGAAGGGGCGTCGTCTCGAGGCCCCGGGCTGGAGCGGGCTGCGCCCGACGGGCGACAAGCTGCGTGAGACGCTCTTCAACATCCTCGCCCCGCGCATCGAGGGGGCGTGCGTGCTCGACGGCTTCGCGGGGACGGGCGCGGTCGGCATCGAGGCCCTCAGCCGCGGCGCCGCGCACGTGACATTCGTCGACGCCGACCGGCGTGCCGTGGCCCTCATCGGGCGGAACCTCTCGCGCTGCGCGATCGACGGGGCATTCTCCGTGCATCACGGCGACGTGGCGGCGGTGCTGCGCCGGCTGCCCGCCGAGGACGACTTCGACCTCGTCGTCCTCGACCCTCCCTACGACGCGCCGGACGTGACCGGCGTCCTCGACGCCGCCGCCGCGCGGCTGCGCCCGGACGGCCTCGTCGTGCTCGAGCGCGCGACGCGGCGTGAGCCGGACATTCCGGCGTCGCTCCACCGGGTACGCGACGTGGCGTCGGGGGACAGCGCGCTGACGTTCTTCGAGCGCGGAATCTGACCATCCGGAACCGCGGTTCGATACAATGGCCCCATGTCACCCGCCGGCCCCCCGAGCGGCCGTCTCGCGATCTACCCGGGGTCTTTCGACCCGCTCCACAACGGCCACGTGGATATCATCCTGCGCGGCGCGCACCTCTTCGAGCGCATCCTCGTGGCGGTGCTGATGAACGCCGAAAAGAACCCGCTCTTCAGCGATGACGAGCGCATCGGGATGATCCGGGACGTGTTCCGCGAATATCCGAACGTGGAGGTCGACAGCTTCGAGGGGCTGCTGGTCGAGTACGCGCGGCGCAGGCGCGCGAGCGCCATCGTGCGGGGCATTCGCGCCGTGTCGGACTTCGAGTACGAGTTCCAGATGGCGCTGATGAACCGGCACCTCGAGCCGACGCTCGAGACGGTCTTCATGATGCCGGCCGAGCAGTACACCTACCTGAGCTCCCGCCTGATCAAGGAAGTGTTCGGCCTCGGCGGGGAGGTGCGGGGGCTGGTGCCGCCCTTGGTGGAGGCCCGCATGCAGGAGAAGGCGGGGCGCGTCAATGCTCGCTGACCGGCTCTCGCACGTCACCGGGTCGGCCACGCTCGCCGTGGCGGCCGAGGCCGACCGGCTGCGCCGCGCGGGCGTCGATGTCGTGGACCTCGGCGCCGGCGAGCCCGACTTCGATACGCCCGCCCACGTGAAGGCGGCGGGCATCAGGGCCATCGAGGAGAACTTCACCCGCTACACGCCGGCCGCCGGGATTCTCGAGCTGCGCGAAGCCGTGTGCGCGCGGTACCGATCCGACTACGGTGTGCGGATCACGCCCGAGGAAATCCTCATCACCGCCGGCGGCAAGCAGTCGCTGTTCAACGCGGCGCTGGCGCTCTTCGATCCCGGCGACGAGGTCATCACCCACGCGCCCTGCTGGCCGACGATCCCGGAGCAGATCAAGATCGCCGGCGCGACGCCGGTGCTGGTGCGCACGCACGCGGAGGACCGCTTCGAGCTGCACGCCGGCCGCATGATCGACGCGATCACGCCCCGCACGAAGGCCATCGTGCTCAACTCGCCTGCGAACCCGACCGGCGCGCTCATCAGCGAGGCGGCGACGCGGGCCATCGCCGGCGCCGCCGCGTCGCGCGGCATCTGGATCATCGTCGATCTGTGCTACGAGCGGCTGATTTACGACCGGGTGCCCCACAACCTCGTGGGGATTCTCCTGGATTGCCATCGCGACCGGACGGTGCTGTGCGGGTCGGCGTCGAAGGCGTACGCGATGACGGGCTGGCGCTGCGGCTGGACCGTCGCGCCGCCGCCGCTCGTCGCCGCGTGCAACACGATTCAGGGGCACTCCACGTCGAACATCGCATCCATCACGCAGAAGGCCGCGATGGCCGCGCTCACCGGACCGCAGGAGCCGGTCACGCGCATGCTCGACGAGTACCGCGAGCGGCGCGACCGCGTCCACGCCTGGGTCACGGAGCATCCCGGCATCCGCTGCCTCAAGCCGGCGGGCGCGTTCTACCTGCTCCTCGACATCTCCGAGGTGCTGTCGCCCGGGGGCATCCGGACCTCGGTGCAGTTCGCGCAGGCGCTCCTCGAGCAGGCGCGCGTGGCCGTCACGCCCGGCGAGGCGTTCGATGCGCCGGGGCACATCCGGATCTCGTACGCCACCTCCCTCGAGCAGCTTCGCGACGGCGCGACCCGCATCCTGAAGTTCGCGGAAAGCGTGTCCCGCGTTGGAACTCGCTGACGGCTTCCTGTACGGCCTGCGCGACGCGGTTGGCGCCGCATGGATCCGGACGGATCCGGCGTCGCGCGAGACCTATGGCCAGGACGCGCTCGGCCAGGGCCATCCGCCCGATCTCGTCGTCCTTCCCGCCGACACGCCGCAGGTGGCCGCCGTCGTCAGGCTGTGCGCGGCGCATCGCGTGGCGATCGTCGTGCGCGGCGCGGGGACCGGCTACACCGGGGGCGCCGTCCCCACGCACGGCGGCGTCCTGCTGTCGATGGAGCGGATGAACCGCATCCTCGAGATCGACGAGGTCAACCTGCTCGCGGTCGTCGAGCCGAACGTCATCACCGGCGAGCTGCAGCGGGCGGTGGAGGAGCGCGGGCTGTTCTATCCGCCGGATCCCGCGAGCCTCGAGCGCTCGGCCCTCGGCGGCAACGTCGCGGAATCGGCCGGCGGGCCGCGCGCGTTCAAGTACGGCACTACGCGCCGTTACGTGCTCGCGCTCGAGGCGGTGCTCCCCACCGGCGAGGTCATCCACACCGGCTCGAAGGCCGTGAAGAACGTCGTCGGCTACGACCTGACCCAGCTCCTGGTCGGCTCGGAGGGGACGCTGGCGATTGTGACGAAGATCACCGTGCGCCTCGTGCCGAAGCCATCGGCGCAGGCGACGCTGCTCGGCCTCTTCGACGGCATCGACTCGGCCGTTCGCGCCGTGAGCGCGCTCATCCGGCTGCGCGCCGTTCCGGCCGCGATCGAGCTCGTCGACGCCGACTCGCTGCGGGCGGTGCACGAGTACCTCGGGCAGACCGTGGTGCCGCGCGAGGCGCGGGCCGCGCTCGTCATCGAGGTCGACGGCAGCCGTCCCGCGGTGGCCGACGAGATCGAGCGCGTGGCGCAAGGGTGCGTGGAGGCGGGCGCGGTCGGCGTCGTGCGGGCGGAGACCTCGTCCGAGCGGGAGCAGATCTGGGCGCTGCGCCGGCAGCTCTCGCTCGCGTTGCAGGCGACGGGGCGGCTGAAGATCAACCACGATGTGGTCGTGCCGCGCGGGCGCGTCCCGGAGCTCTTTGCGGCGATTGCCGAGATCAAGCGCCGGCATGCGCTGCACATCGCGTGCTTCGGACATGCCGGGGACGGCAATATCCACGTGAACATCATGGTGGACCCGGCCGACGCGGCGGAGCGGGCGCGGGCGCGCGCGGCGGAGCGGATCCTCTTCGAGCGCGTCGTGGCGCTCGAAGGGTCGATCACCGGCGAGCACGGCATCGGCTTCGCCAAGGCGGCGTACCTCGGGATCGAGCTGTCCGACGCCGAGATTGCGCTCATGAAGCGCATCAAGCGCGCGTTCGATCCGAACGGGATTCTCAATCCGGGGAAGATTTTCCCGTAGCGCGGTTCGTGACGAGCAGGACCCGCTCGACGTCGCGGCCGGGATCGGGGACGAGCAGCACGCGGAGCTTGACGTTCGCCGTGTTGAAGTAGCGCACGGCGCCGAGGCGCGTCATCGTCACGCCGGACGCCGTTTCCAGCCGCGGCAGGTCCGTATCGCGGACGACCATCAGGACGCGCCCGGGCGAGCGCATGAAGGTGACGGCCCGCTCGTCGGTGAAGAGATCCTGCTGCGGCGCGCCCGTGTAGAACACGAGGTTTCTCACGAACTCGTGGTAGGCGCCGATCGCCTCGCCGCCTCCGCGGTGCGTCCGGACGAGCGCCGCCATCTCCTCGACCGGCTCAGGGCGGCGGCCCGACAGCGCGCCGAACTGGACGGCGGTAAACGTCACGGCCGCGCAGACGGGCAGCACGATCGGCAGGCGCTCCAGCCGGCGCCCGTGCGCGAGCGTGGCGAGCGCCGCCGCGCAGGCGATGAGCGCGCCGGCGGCGATCCACGTCATGGCCGGTATCGCCGGCACGAACAGCTCGCGCGCGCGTACGAGCAGGAGCGCCACCACGGCCAGGAGCACGGCCGTCGCGCGCGTCGCGAGCCTGAGATCGCGCTGCGCGCCGCGATCGCCCCTGGTCGCGGCCTCGAGGCGGCGGAGCAGGGCGCGCGCCAGCAGCACGGCGATGGGCGGCAGGATCGGCAGGATGTACCGCGGCTGCTTGCCGATGGACACGGAGAAGAAGACGAGCGGCGCCGCCGCCCAGATCGCCAGCCGCCAGTCCGCGTCGGTCAGGGCCAGCCCCCGTGCGTAGAGGTCGCGCCCGCCGCGCCAGAGACACACGGCGAGATACGGCGTCCACGGCAGCAGCCCGCCGGCGACGACCGGCACGTAGAAGAGCGGCGATCGCGGGCTGTTGAAGCGGTCGGTCGCGAAGCGCTCGAGGTTGTCGCCCACGAAGAAGCTCTGGAGGTACGCGGTTCCATGCTCGGCGGTCATCGCCACGTACCACGGCAGTCCAACCGCGGCGCACACGACCGCTCCAAGGGCGAGGGATCGTGCGCTGACCCGCCGGCGGCGCCGCTCGCGCCACCAGACCGGCAGAAACACCAGCGCCGGCAGGATCAGCGCGAGCGGTCCCTTGGTGAGGAACCCGAGACCCGCCGCGAGTCCCGCCAGCATCCACCGATCGTCGAACGCGGAGGCGATGGCGAGCGTGACGAAGAAGGCGAGGGGCAGATCCGGCAGCGCCATGCGCGCGACGGCGAAGTAGCCGAAGCACGTCGCCGCGATCGCGCCGGCCAGCCACCCGGCGTCCGCGCGCCCGGTGAGACGCGCGCCGGCGCCCCACGTGACGAAGACGAGGCCGAGGCCCGCCAGCGCCGACCAGGCGCGCGCCGACCACTCGCCGATGCCGGCGATGAGGTACGTGACGGCAGTCAGCCAGTAGTAGAGAATCGGCTTCTGCCAGCGGGGCTCGTCGTTGTAGTACGGCGTCAGCCAGTCGCCGCGATCGACCATTTCGCGCGCGGACTCCGCGTAGAACGCCTCATCCGCGTCGGTGATCGCCGGGAGGCCGAGACCCACGAAAAACGTCAGGGCGCAGAGGAAAAGCAGGACGAGTGCCGGTCGACGCACGAGCGCTCATTCTGTCACAATCACGTCATGGCCAAGGTCGTGGCGATCATCGGGGCGTCGAAGAACCGCGGCAAGTTCGGCAACAAGGCGCTGCGCGCCTTCAAGGCCGAGGGGTACACGGTGGTGGCCGTCAACCCCAACGAGCCCGAGGTGGAGGGGTTGCCGGCGTACAAGTCTGTGCTCGACGTCCCCGACGCGATCGACATGGCCACCATGTACGTCCCGCCCGAAATCGGCGTGACGCTCCTGGCCCAGTTCGAGCAGAAGGGCATCCCCGAGATCTGGGTGAACCCCGGCGCCGAGAGCGATGAGCTGCTCGCCGAGGCGCGCCGGCGGAAGCTGAACGTGATTGCCGCGTGCAGCATCATCGGCATCGGCCGCAGCCCCTATCAATTCTGAGCGCCGCGCGCGGGCGCACCACGGGCACCTGATGCACCTGATGCACCTGATGCACCCGATGCACCCGATGCACCCGATGCACCAAAGTGTTATACTCCGACCATCCATCACGCCCCTCGTTGACCGCGCGGGATTCATGCCCGCCGCCTGAAGCACATCTCACCACCAACATGGCCAGCACGCCCAAGGGTAAAGCCGCCCCGCCACGCAATCATCAGGAGACGCCGCCCGAGCCGCCGCCCCCGAACGCTCCGACCCCAGCCGGCCCGACGAGCCAGCCGGGCGATCAGGCCGTCAAGGTTCGATCCCTCAACATCACCGACCTGAAGGACATGAGCATCCAGCGGCTCACCCAGGTGGCGAAGGACCTGAACGTCGTGGGGGCCACGGGCATGCGCAAGCAGGATCTGATCTTCCAGATCCTCAAGGCGCAGACCGAACAGAGCGGATTCATCTTCTCGGAGGGCGTGCTCGAGACGCTTCCCGACGGCTTCGGCTTCCTGCGCGCGCCCGACTACAACTACCTTCCGGGGCCCGACGACATCTACGTGTCGCCCTCGCAGATCCGCAAGTTCGACCTGCAGACCGGCGACACCGTCTCGGGCCAGATCCGGCCGCCGAAGGAAGGCGAGCGCTACTTCGCGCTCATCAAGGTCGAGGCGGTCAACTTCGAGGCGCCCGACCAGGCGCGCGAGAAGCTCTTCTTCGAGAACCTGACGCCGCTCTACCCGCAGGAGCGCTTTCGGCTCGAAACGACGAGTGAGAACCTGTCGGGCCGCGTCATGGACCTCATGGCGCCGGTCGGCCGCGGCCAGCGCGGTCTCATCGTCTCGCCGCCGCGCACCGGCAAGACGATGCTGCTGCAGAGCATCGCGCAGTCGGTGGCGGTGAATCATCCCGAGGTCTTCCTCATCGTGCTCCTCATCGACGAGCGGCCCGAGGAAGTCACCGACATGCAGCGATCGGTCAAGGGCGAAGTCATCTCCTCCACCTTCGACGAGCCCGCGCAGCGGCACGTGCAGGTGGCGGAGATGGTCATCGAGAAAGCCAAGCGTCTCGTCGAGCACAGGAAGGACGTCCTCATCCTGCTCGACTCGATCACCCGCCTGGCGCGAGCCTACAACACCGTCATCCCGCCCTCGGGCAAGGTGCTCTCCGGCGGGCTCGACTCGAATGCGCTCCAGAAACCGAAGCGCTTCTTCGGCGCGGCCCGCAACATCGAGGAGGGTGGCTCGCTGACCATCATCGCGACGGCGCTCATCGACACCGGCTCCCGCATGGACGACGTGATCTTCGAGGAGTTCAAGGGGACCGGCAACTGCGAGCTCGTCCTGGATCGCCGGC
>JBOGIW010000150.1:0-11472 GCA_050748045.1 Vicinamibacterales bacterium
CGACGCTCGGATACCTCGGGCACATGTGGGAGCTCTACGCGATGTGGACGTGGATCGCGGCCTTCGCCGTCGCGAGCCTCGAGGCGGCGGGGAGCCCCGATCCCTCGCAGGGCGGATCGCTCGTGGCGTTTGCCGCGATCGCCAGCGGCACCGCAGGGTGCGTGCTCGCCGGCTACCTCGGCGACCGCGTGGGCAAGGCGCACGTCGCCGCGACGGCCATGGCCGTCAGCGCCATCTGCTGCCTGCTCTCGCCTCTCGCCTTCGGCGCGCCCGCGGCCCTCCTCGTCGCGCTGGTCACCGTCTGGGGCTTCGCCGTGGTCGCGGACTCGGCTCAGTTCTCGGCGCTCGTCGCCGAGTACAGCGACCAGCATTACGTGGGCACCGCGCTGACGGTCCAGGTCTGTCTCGGATTCCTGCTGACCACCGTCACGATCCGCCTGACCCCGGAGATTGCCGCGGCGTACGGGTGGAAATGGGCGTTTCTCTTCCTGGCACCCGGCCCGGCCGCCGGCATCTGGGCTCTTCGACCCCTCCTCTCGGGATCAAGTCGGCGCCCCGGTCGCCAGTAATGCCCCCGCCAAGGGGCCGCAGGCCGATGTAAGGACCCTGATCGGAATAGGGTGGTCAGCTTGCGTCGAGGCGCCCGCCCGGCAAGGCGCGAGGAGCGCGCATACCGGGAGTATGTAAGCGACGAGCAACGCCACCTGATTCCGACCAGATCCTGAGCCAGCTCAGCGTTGACTCCGTGTGCAAACGGTCGGAATCCGCTTGACCGACCAACTTGGTCGGAGATAGAGTCTGGAACGCGTTCTGAGATTGAGTCTCAGTTCTAACTTCGTGGAGGCTTCCGTGACCCGCTCGTCCCTTAGTGCCTGCCTCGCCGGCCTCCTCCTTCTTGCCGGCATGCTGCCAGCCTTCGCTCAAAACGGAGCCCGTGTGTCGGGACGCGTCGTGGACGAGACCGGCAGCGGTCTTCCCGCCGCCGTCGTCGAGCTCCTGCGCGACGACAGGGTCCTCGTGACGTTGAGGGCCGACGTGACCGGCGCCTTCGCGGCCGCGGGGCTGCTGCCGGGCGCGTACGTGCTCCGAGCTGAGGCGCCTGGGTTCGCGCCCGTGATGAGCCGGATCGACCTCGCGCCGGGCCAGTCCCTGCGAGCCGAGCTGTCCATGCCGATTGCGGGCGTCTCGGAGAAGATTCAGGTGAGGCCCTCGAGCATCGTGGGCCCGCGCGCCGAGCTCAACCGCGTCCCGGGATCGCTCGAGATCATTGGCCGCGCCGAACTCGAATCGAATCGGGTGTTCACGACGAGCGAAGCGCTCCGAAAGGTGAGCGGGATTCACGCGCGCGAGGAGGAGGGGTTCGGGCTGCGCCCGAACATCGGGATCCGCGGCACGAACCCGACGCGCTCCACGCGCGTGCTGCTCCTGGAGGACGGCATCCCGCTGGCCTACGCCCCGTACGGCGATAACGCCAGCTACTATCACCCGCCCATCGAGCGCTTCGACAGCATCGAGGTGCTGAAGGGCTCGGCGCAGATTGCCTACGGACCGATGACCGTGGGCGGCGTCATCAACTACCTCACGCCGATGCCTCCTGCACGCCCGACCGGCCGCCTCCTGGGCGCGGTGGGCAACCGCGACTACTTCAACGGCCACGCCAGCTACGGGGTGACGTCGGGCCGGGTCGGCTACCTCTTCGACTACATGCGCAAGCAGGGCGACGGCTCCCGAGCGCACATCCACTCGGGCCTGAACGATCTCAACGGCAAGGCGGTGATTACGCTCAGGCCCGGCCAGTTGCTCACGCTTCGGGCCAACTACTACTCGGAGGACTCCAACATCACCTACTCGGGGCTGCGCGACGACGAGTACCGCGCGGACCCGCGACAGAACCCGTTCGCCAACGATTTCTTCTACGTCGATCGCGTCGGCGCGTCGGCGACGCACACCTGGGCGATCACGAACACCCTGCTCCTGACAACGAACCTGTACGGGTCGGGCTTCCACCGTGACTGGTGGCGGCAATCGAGCAACTCGGCGCAGCGGCCGAACGACGCGTCCGATCCGCGGTGCGGCGGGATAACGAACCTCTCCACGACGTGTGGCATCGAGGGCCGGCTCCGCGACTATTCGACCTGGGGGATCGAGCCGCGCCTCCACGTGCGGTACCACCTCGGCCGCGTCGAGACGGAGACCGACCTTGGCGCGCGGGCGCACTTCGAGCGGCAGGAGCGGCAGCAGCAGAACGGCGACGTGCCGACCGCCCGCGCGGGCGCCGTCGTCGAGAACAACCGCCGCCTCAACGACGCGTACTCAGGCTTCGTCCAGCAGCGGCTGTTCCTCGGCTCCGTGACGGTGACGCCCGGCGTGCGCGTCGAGCACATCGACTACGAGCGGACGAATCGCCTCGCGCTCGGAGGTCGGGGCGTGACGGGCACGACCTCCCTCACACAGGTGATTCCCGGTATCGGCATCGCGCATACGCCGGTGACGAACATCACCTGGTTCGCGGGCTTCCACCGTGGCTTCGCGCCTCCGCGCACCGAAGACATCATCAACAACACCACCGGCGGCGTGGTGGACCTCGACCCCGAGTTGAGCTGGAACCTGGAAGCCGGCGTCCGCGTGACGCCCGCGAAAGGCGTGCGCGTGGACGCCACGTTCTTCAGGCTCGACTACGAGAACCAGATCATCCCGGCGTCTGTCGCCGGCGGCATCGGCGCCACGCTGACCAACGCCGGCCAGACGCTGCACCGGGGCGTGGAGCTCAGCGCGCAGCTCGAAACCGGCCCGTTGCTCCGGTCGGACCAGAACCTGCGATTCAAGACGGCGTACACGGGGCTGCCCGATGCACGATTCTCCGGTGCCCGCTTCAGTACCGTACCCGGGTTCCAGCAGGTGAGCGTGTCGGGGAACCGCCTGCCGTATGCGCCGGAGCACATGCTCACGGCGAGCATC
Source organism: Vicinamibacterales bacterium (assembly GCA_050748045.1). Taxonomy (GTDB): domain Bacteria; phylum Acidobacteriota; class Vicinamibacteria; order Vicinamibacterales; family UBA2999; genus CAVYVZ01. The sequence continues at coordinate 2,959 of JBOGIW010000150.1, forward strand.
GGGTACGTGCACCCCTCGGGCCTGACGGGCACGATCGAGGCGGTTGCCATGAGCCGCCAGTTCGGCGACGATCTCGGCACGGTCGCCGGCACGCCCGACGGCCAGCGCGGGCTGATTCCGGCGTCGACGCTGTGGAACGCGACGATCAATCACAAGCTGCCGATCGGCGCCACGTTGTTCGTGACCGTGAAGAACCTCTTCGACCGCACCGTGATCGTCGATCGGACACGGGGCCTGCTGCCCGGGATCCCGCGACTCGTGCAGACGGGCGTCTCGTTCAGTTTCTGAAGCGGGTGAGCCTGCGGGGATTCCTGGCGGCAATCTTTCTGCTCGGTTCGATCGGGCTCGCCGCGGAGCTTGTCCTCGTCGGACACATCGAAGACCGCTTGCAGCAGGTGCCGCTCGTCCTCCTCGCGGCCGGAGTGGTAACGCTCGGGTGGGACGCGGCGCGGCGGAATGCCTGGAGCCTCTGGATGCTTCGCGCCGCCGCGCTGCTGCTCGTGGCCGGCGGCCTGGCGGGACTCGTCCTGCACTACGAAAGCAACGTGGAGTTCGAGCTCGAGATGTACCCCGACCTCGCAGGATGGCCGCTCGTTCGCGAGGCGCTCAGTGGCGCAATTCCGGCCCTGGCGCCGGGGGCCCTCATCCAGCTCGGGCTCATCGGGCTGGCCTACGCTTACCAGGAGACGACCAGATGAACCGCCTCTTCCCGCTCGCGCATGCGTGCGCATTGATCGTGATCCTGGCGCTCGCCTCGGCGACGGCGGACGCGCAGACCGGACGACGCCAGCAGGTCCTCGATCCGAACGTCGCCGGCGAGAAAGAACTGGTCGCCCTCCCGAATCTCACGCCGGCGATCGTCAAGGCGATCCTCGATGGCCGCCCCTTCATGAACATGATCGAGCTTGATGCGCTGCTGGCCAGGTCGCTGCAGCGCCCTCAGCTCACCGAGCTGTACCGGCGCCTGTTCATCCACCTGAACCTCAACACGGCCTCGAAAGAAGAGATCCGGCTGATCCCCGGCATGGGCGAGCGGATGCTGCACGAGTTCGAGGAATATCGACCCTACAAGGCGATGGCCCAGTTCCGGCGGGAGATCGGCAAGTACGTGGACGATGCGGAGGTGGCGCGCCTGGAGCAGTACGTGTTCGTCCCGATCAACCTGAACACGGCGACCGACGAGGACATCCTGACCATTCCGGGCGTCGGCAATCGAATGCTCCACGAGTTCAAGGAGTACCGTCCTTACAAGAGCATGGAGCAGTTCCGGCGCGAGATCGGCAAGTACGTCAACGACCGCGAGCTGGCCAGGCTCGAACGCTACGTGACCCTGAACTGACTCTTACCGCGCGAGTCCCCTGCGCTCCAGCACGGCGTGCGTCATCGAGAGCCTCACCGTACGGGAATGAGCGGGATCTTGCCTTTGTTCGCCATCGCCGCCTTGTGTGCCGCTATTGAGACCTGCGCGGCCGTGCGCTCGGCGACCGCCTGAAACGCGCGGGCCGCGGGCGCGTTCGGCTCGGCGATCACGAGCGGCACGCCCGAGTCGCTTCCCTCGCGAATCGGCTGGTAGATCGGCAGCCGCCCGAGGAACGGCACCTCCATCGCCTGCGCGAGCTGCTCGCCGCCGCCGTGCCCGAAGATGTCGGCCTCGTGGTGGCAGTTCGGACACGCGTAGTAGCTCATGTTCTCGACGATGCCGAGCGCCGGAATGTTGAGTTTCTGGTACATCCGGACGGCCCGCCGGCTGTCGGCGAGCGACACCTGCTGCGGCGTCGTGACGACGACCGAGCCGACGACCGGCACGGTCTGGCTCAGGCTCAGCGCCACGTCGCCCGTTCCCGGCGGCATGTCGACGATCAGGTAGTCGAGGTCGTTCCAGGCCACGTCGCGAACGAACTGCTGGATCGCGCCGTGCAGCATCGGCCCCCGCCAGATCACCGGCGCATCGTCGGAGGTCAGGAAGCCGATCGAGATCACCTGGATGCCATATCGCTCCGCCGGCACGATCCGCTGGCCGTCCGTGGTGAGCTGCGTGTGGAGGCCGAGCATGATCGGCACGTTCGGGCCGTAGATGTCGCCGTCGAGAATGCCCACGCGACCGCCGCACTTCGCCAGCGCGATCGCCAGGTTCACGGCGACGGTCGTCTTCCCGACGCCGCCCTTTCCGGCGCCGACGGCGATCACGTTCTTCACGCCGGCGAGCGGCGTGCGTCCCGTCTCGGGCATGGAGGCCGACCGCACGCTGGCGGTCATGCGCACGTCGACGTCCGTCACGCCGGGAAGGGCGCGGACGGCCGCCGCGGCCTGATCGCGCATCTGGTCCTTCACCGGGCAAGCCGGCGTCGTGAGCTCGATCGTCAGGGCCACGCGCCCGCCGTCGAGCCCGAGGTCCTTGACGAAGCCAAGCGAGACGATGTCCTTGTGTAGATCGGGATCGATGACGACGCGAAGCGCGTTGAGCACCGCCTCGCGGTCCAGCACACGTGCCATGGGCTATGTTCCTGTTACTTCCTCATTGTACTCAAAGAGCCTGCGGCCCTCGTTGGTCAGCAGCACCCACAGCGCGTAGGAGCCGAGCGCCGTGCCGAACGGGAGAATCAGCAGGTTCACGAACGCGAGACCGAGGGCAAGCAGGCGTCCGAGCGGCTGCCGTCGCCGGACGAGCGAGGCCGCCCACACGTGGGCCCCACCCCAGATGAGCGCGAAGAGGCCGGTCAGGGCGAACAGCCCGGCCATGACCCCGGCCGCGAAGCCCACGGCTTCCCCACGGGGCGCGCTGAGAATCGCCACCGGCCCGGCCGCCAGCAGGAGCATCGACACGCCGACGAGCATGGCGAGCGCACCCCAGATGGTGGTCAGGATGGCGAGGATGGTGACGTGGCGTTCCACGCCTGTCAGTCTCGTGTGCTCTCGACCGGTACCGTGCAGGGTCTATCGAACGGCGACGTGCAGCTCCACCCGTGTCGGGGGGTCGTGTCGTGCGGCGACGCTGAACCTGAACCGCGCGCCGTGGGCCACGCGCGCGGGCACCGACACGTGCACCTGGTGCGTGAGCACCTCGGTGCCCGTCGTGCCGCAACGCGCGCACGGCTCCGACCACGTCTCGCCCCGGCCGCCGCACGTGCGGCAGGTGCTGCGCACCGGCACCTCCAGCGGCAGCGTCACGCCCTCGGACGCCTGCCGCGGCGACAGATGGATGCGCGCGCAGAGCGGCAGGCTGCAGTCGCTTTCGTCGAACGTGCGCCGCATCTTCTCGACGGCGGGCGCCACCGACGGAAAGTCGATGACGACTTCGTCCGCGAAGCAGTCGGCCTCCGAGGCGTGCCCGGCCTGCTCGGCGGCACGCGCCTCGATAGCCTCCTGGCCGGGCGGACGGAACGTGTCATCCTTCATCGGACTGCTGGTACGATAGGGGCCACCCGGAGAGAAGTCAATGGTCAAGGACTGCCCGATGTGCGGCGAGGCGATGCGACTCACCGAACGCGAGGTCGTGGATCGCGTGCCAGGCACACCACAGACCAAGAGCACGAAATTCCGTGAATGGGTCTGCCCTGAGTGCGACTACTTCGAGGACGCCGACGAAGAAGCGGGTTAGGGCAAGAGCGGGAGAATCAGGTGGGCCCCGGGTGGTCTCGAATCCGATTCTTACCGCGCGCCGAGCGTGAGCATCAGCTCCCGGCGCAGTCCTTCGTCCAGATCTTCGAAATTGAGCGCGGTCTCGCACTCGTCGCACAACACCTCGAGCACGGCAGGACGGCTCTCCTCCGACACCTCGACCCGTGAATCGTCCAGGTGGACGACGTGCATTTGCAGCGTCTTCACGAGGAAATTGTGGTCATTCCCGCAACTCGGACACGTCAACGCCACGCGCGTCTCCTCTCCTCGCAACATCACAACTCCTGAAAATTGAATTGTACTGGCGGTTTACGGGCGGCGCAACGAAAAGTCGCCGAAGGGCCGGGCTACACGGTCGCTTCGTCGCCCATATCCGGGATGTCGTCCGGGAGCCCGAGACGGACCACGCCGCCCGGCCGGTGCGCCGGGAACACGCAGTGAGGCCCCTTGGCCTCAACGAGCTCCAGCTCCACAACCGTGGGGTTGGCCTGGTACACGCCCGACACGCAGCCGCACGGCAGCGACTCGAGGGCAACCAGCGTCAGCGGGGCGGCTCGCGAGGAACGATGGGTCGTGGGCTGAAGGTCCATTTGTACTCCCGTTAGACTGCGCCTTGGCCGGAATGGTTCCTTCTTGACCCCCTGTCATGGGGTCTTTGGTCCTGGGTCTCTGGCCTCCGCATCGCCCGCGCCTGGCGCCGCGGATTTCTGAGGGTACACGAGGAGAATGTCCACGCGCGCGCCGGGGAACATCCGCACGACCGCGCGCCGGTAGAGGTCGAGTTGCATCCGATGCTCGGGGCGCGGCGTGCCGGTCTTGAACTCGACGACGGTGAGCGAGCCATCCGGACGCCGGACGAGACAATCGATCGTGCCGCGGAGCACGCGATCGTCATCGCGCATCGTGAACGGCAGCTCGTGAAACCGCTCGCCGTCCGCGCAGAGCGATCGCACGTCGTCTCGCGCGCAGACCGCGCGGTAGGCGTCGGCCGCGCGCGACGCCAGGTCGGAAGCGTCGACCACGTCGACGAGCTCGTCGGCGTCGAGGAGCGTCTGCATCGCGCTTTGCACGTCGCCAGCGCGCACGCCGGCTGCCAGGCCGTACCGCTCGATCAGGCGGTGAACGAGCGTGCCGACCACCCGATCCGATTCCCCGCCGGGTCGGGCGCCGCGGTCCCGTTGGTCCTCGCCCACCATCGAGATGATGGACTGGCGCGTGATGGACACATCCCTGAGCGGCTCGAAGTCGTCCGATCCCGTCGCGGCGGGCTCGCGGGCCGGAACCGGCTCGATTGTCCCGGCGGCGGAACAGACCCGGAAGCGGTGCGGGGTGCCGCTCGTGGCGCGCCACACGACCTGGCCATCCGGTGGTGACACGGAAGCCTCGCTGAACGCCTGGGCCAGCGCCGGCGGCAGCACCTCGCCGAGGCTCCCGCGTCCCGGCTGCAGCCGCGCATCCTTCAGCACCGATCCGAGGTACAACCGATCTCGCGCGCGGGTCAGCGCCACGTAGAGCAACCGCTTCGTCTCCTCGCGCTCCCTGGAGAGGGCGTCCTCGTCGGCGTCCGACTGGAAATCGCCGACCGACACCGACGATTCGCCGCCTTCCCCCGTGCGCGCCACGACTCGGATCGGATCGCGGCGCGCGGCGGTGCCGCGCGCGAGGTTGACGACGAACACGACCGGAAACTCCAGTCCCTTCGCGGCGTGAATGGTCATGAGGCTGACGGCATCGAGCGCGTCGACGACCGCGTTGGACTCGTCTCCGGCCGACAGGCGGTCGAGGTGCGCGGCGATGCGCCCGAGCGTCGCGTAACCGCGATTCTGGATGCGGCGCACGATGGCGCGCATCTTCTTGAGGTTCTCGCGGGCCTGCACGAGGCGCGGCCCGCCGAGCTCCACACCGTACGCGGATTCCGCGACGATCAGGTCGAAGAGCTCCGCTGGAGGCATCCGGTCGACCAGCCCGCGCCAGCGCCTGGTGCTCTCGCGCGCGAGCGCCAGCGCGCGGGCATCGTGCGCGTCGAGCGCGGCGGCCTCGGCCGGAGGATCGGACCGCCGCAGCGCGTCGGCCAGCCGCGGCGCCAGGAGGCGCAGACCCTCGTCCGAGACGCGAACGAACCGCGAGCGCATGAACGCAGCCGCACGCAAGTCCGACAGGGGATCGGCCAGATACCAGACGAGCGCCAGCGCGTCCTTGATCTCGTCGGCGTCGAAGAAACCGAGGCCCTTGTAGACGTAGGCGGGAACGCCGCGCGCCTCGAGCGCGGCTTCGAACTCGCGATGGCTCTCGCGCGTGCGGAACAGGATCGCCATGTCGCCCGGCCTCGCCCGCCGCATCACCCCCGTCTCGCGGTCGCGGATGTCCGCCGTCGCCAGCAGCCGCGTCACCTCGGCGGCCGTCAGCTCGGCGCACCCCTCGGGCGAGTCGGACGCCACGAGCCCGAGGGACGCCTCGGAACCGTCCGCACGCAGCGCGCCCGAACCGTCCGAACGGGAGCGCTCCTGATCTCCCGACTCCCCCGGGCGATCCATCTGAAACCGATCCTGCTCGTCGTAGCGAAACGCATCGCTGCGGCGCGGATCCTTGTCGATGTCCGCGCACAAACCGTTCACGAAGGCGAGGAGCGCCGGCACCGCCCTGAAGCTCCGCGAGATGGCGCGGCGCACGTCGCCGCCGGGTCGCAGCCGGCCGAGGTGGCGGCTCGCCTCCTCGAGCACCGAGACGTCGGCGTCGCGAAACCCGTAGATCGACTGCTTGCGGTCGCCGACGATGAAGATGGACGGGGCGAGCGGGCCCGCGTGCGCGAGACCCATGCCCTCGCCCCACGACTGCACGAGCAACGAGACGAGCTCCCACTGTGCGCGGCTGGTGTCCTGGAACTCGTCGACGAGGATGTGATGATAGCGCGACTCGAGCCGGTAGCGGCTCTGGGCGAACTCGTCCATCTGTCGGAGCAGGTCGAGCGCGCGCAGGAGCACGTCGGAGAAGTCGAGCACGGCGTGTGCCTCGAGCGTGCGCCGGTACTCCGCGAGCGCAACCTGGAACATCCGCGAGATGCCGCGGGACACGATCACGTTGAGGTCGCGCCGGTAGGCGGTGAGCACGCCCTCGACCGCGCCGGCGTGGGCCAGCACGACGTCGCGGTGGTGCTTCCAGTCGGCCTCGGACGCGAAGTCGTCCCTGCGGTAGTCGAGACGCCTGCGGGGGCTGCCGTCCTGCGTCAGGAAGTGCTCGCGCACGCGCGCGAGCGCGGCCTGCACGGCTGGCGGCTCCGCGTCGTCTCCGTCGAGCAGGCGGGCGAGGTCGTGCGTGAGCAACATGAACGACGGCTCGAACAGGGGACCGGTCTCGAGGAACCGGGATGTGCCGCCGGGCATCGACTCGAGGACATCGCGCAGGGCCCGCGTCGCGCGGCCGCAGGCCTCCCTGACATCGAGGTCGCGGGGACCCTTCGCCAGGAACGCGCCGAGCGCCGCCGGCGCGACGATGCGCCGGCTCAGCAGCACGGCGAGCCCGGCCCGCACGCGGCGCTCGCCGAGCTGCGCGAAGGCGAGCGCGACGTTCTCGTCCTCCCGCACGAGGCTGCGGCAGGTCCGCAGGGCGCGGTCGAGCGCCTCGTCGACGAGCCGTGGCACCTCGGTCTCGTCGGCCATCGTGAAGCCGGGATCGACGTCGGCCTCGAGCGGGAACTCGCGAAGCAGCGAGAGGCAGAACGCATCGATCGTGCTGATCGCGATGTCGCCCAGGCGATCGCGCAGCTCACGCCAGCGGGCTGGCGGAATGCCCCCCTCCGCCGCGGCGGTCCGGAGCGTCGCGAGGATGCGCGCCCGCATCTCCGCGGCCGCCTTGCGCGTGAACGTGATCGCGAGCACGTTCCCCGGATCGACGCCCGCCTTCAGCAGGTTGACGTAGCGGTCGACCAGCACCCGCGTCTTGCCGGTGCCGGCCGACGCCTCGAGGGCGACGTTGAAGCGCGGGTCGACGGCACGCGCGCGCCCCTCCCGATCGCGCGCGTCCACCCGCGTCTCCACCGCCGCCCCGGCATCCTCGAACGGCAGCGAGAGGTTATTCGTCGCCAACGTAGTCCTTCCGGCAGACGGAGGGATACGCGCACCAGGTGCACAACATCGGGTCGTGAGGCCGCGGGGGGAACTCGCCGCGGCCGACGGCATCGAGCACGTCGAAGAGGCGCGCGCGCGCCAGGCCGAGCGGGACGGACGGATCGGGAGCGCCCGCCTTCACGACGGGCACGAGCGCCCGCCTGCCCGACAAGGCCACGTACGCCGCTTCGTCCACGGCCCACGGCTCGCCGTCGCGAGAGGAGAGACGCTCGCCGGCACAGAGCGCATAGACCGGCACCTGGAGCGCGCGCTTCACGTCGGGCGCGGCGCCCGACTTGTAGTCGATGACGCGCAGGCGGCGCCCCTCGAGCAGATCGATCCGATCGGCCACCCCGCGAAGCGAGGCTCGACGCCCGTCCGGCGAGCCCAGCGAGAACTCCCCATCGAGCCGGTACTCAAGCCAACGCTCCACGACGTTCACCGGCCGCGACGCCTCGATGCCGAGCACGACATCGACGATGCCAGTCGCGATCGCGGATCCGAAGAGACGCGCGCGCTCGAGCGCGGCGTCGGCCTCGGGCAAGCTGGAGAGGAGCGGCGCGGCGACCTCGGCGAACAGGGCGCGCGCCGCGTCGAGCCGGTCGGGCGTGATCGTGCCTCGACCGGATTCCGTCGCGCCGGCGCTTCGCGCGTCCCACGCCGCGAAGAACCGCTGGAACACCTCGTGGATGAAGCGCCCGCGTGCCCGCGGCGAGCGCGCCGGCTCGTCGTCAGGTGTTTCCTCGAGGCGCAGCACGTCGGCGGCGAAGAACTTGAACGGACAGTCCTGGTA